>NZ_LT629758.1:4618750-4945000 GCF_900104725.1 Actinoplanes derwentensis | reverse complement strand
TCGGCGCGCCTTGTGCCAGGGTTCGGCCAGAGACCCGGCCTGGGGCGGTGCGGCGCGCGTAGCTGCCGACACAGAACCCAGACTTCGGAGGTCGGTATGCGCAAGGCAGTTCTGGCGACGGTGACGGCGGGTGTGCTTCTTGCCGGGACCGGTGTGGCGATGGCCGGGGACAACGGCACCGGAGCGGCGAACGGGACGACCGCCGCGGACTGCGCGCCGGCGGCGATGCTCACGTCGGCGCAGGCGACCGATGCGGCGTTGCGGGCGGCCGGCGGGGGCCGGGTGTCCGGGATGCAGGTGGTGCAGGCGGCCGGGCGGATGGTCTACGTGATCAGTTTCGTCCGGGGAGATCGGGTGCGGACGGCGACGGTGGATGCGCTGACCGGCGAGGTCACCTCGATCGTCAACGGATCCAGTGGTGGTGGCAACGGCGCGAGCAACGGCGGCGCGAGCAACGGCGGTAGCTCCAGCGACGATGACGACGACGAGAACGACGACGACGATGACGACGACGAGAACGACGAGGACGACGACGGCCCGAGTCGCGAGGGCGTCGAGGGCAACAAGTGATCGTCACCGACCGGCTCATCCGGATCCTGCACGTTCCCGGCCACGGTCTGCTCGCCTCGGACATCTACGGCCGGATCCACCTGCTCGACGCGGATGACCTGACGGTGCGCCGGTCGTCGCCGTTCGTCCGGCAGGGCCGCCCGGTCTACGGGCTGGCGGTCGCGGACGGCTGGGTGATCGGCAAGGACCGGATGGGTGCGATCCTGCGCTGGCGGCTGGACACCCTGGAACTGGCCGGCCGGCTCGACCCGGCCACCGTCTGCGATCCGTCCGGCCTGCTGCCCGGCGAGGAACCGTCCCCGGTCAGTTCGCGCGGCATCGGCATCTGGAACGGGCGTGTCCACGTGTCCAGCGGCTATCACCGGCAGATGCTGGTGGTGGACCTGCACACGTTCGAGGTGGCCGAGGTGCGGCCGAACATCTGCGGCACCAGCCCGATGGAGTGGGCCTGTACCGAGCACCCGGACCGGCACGCCGTCTCCGACAAGAAGGGCAACCTGCGGTTCGGGTCGTTCGCGACCGGCGAGTTCCCGCGGGCGGTGAAACTCGACGACGGCAACATCCACCGGGTTCGCTACGACGCCCGGCACGACCGGTTCTGGGCCACCCAGGACTTCGGTGCGGGCGCCACCGCGGACGTGGCAAACGGTGTCGTGATCGTGTCGCCGGACGGCGAGAAGCTGGACGAGTTGCTGTTCGCCCGGGACGACGTCGAGTTCGTGACGTTCACCAAAGACCACTCCCGGGCGTACTCCGGCGGTTTCGACGGTGAGCTGCACATCTTCGACAACTCCGGCCCGGAACTGCGCATCGACCGTACGATCACCGGCTTCTCGCACCAGCTGACCGACTGCACCGTGGCGGAGGACGGCACGGTGTACGTGCTCTGCCAGGACGGCGAGGTCACCGCGCTGGACCCGGACGGCGTACCGAAACGGTCGATGGGTTTCGCTCGTCAGGCGATCTGGGACGTGCAGTCGGCGGACGGGGAGCGGGTCTTCCTGGCGACGGACACCGGAGTGGCGGTGGCCCGGGTCGTCGAGGACACCGTCGGGCCCCTGCTGGCGGTCGAGGCCGAACACGAGACCGGGTTCGGTTTCACCCGCCGGATCGCGGTGCTGTCCGGCGGGGTCGCCGGGATCACCCGTGACCATCGGGTGTTCCGCTTGGACGCGACCGGCCGGATGCGCTGGAGTTCCGGGCTGCCGGCGCTGCCGCACACGGTGGTGGTCAGCCCGGACGGCGAGCGTGTTCTGGTCGCCACGAACGCCGGCGCGATCGAGGTGTCGGCCACGGACGGGCAGGAGATCCGCCGGTACGCCGTCGACGGCCTGCCGATCTGGGCCGGCGTCTACCTGCCGTCCGGCGAGGTCACCCTGATCACCCGTAACGGGATCCTGGTGGTGCTCGCCGTCGACGGCACCGAGACCTGGCGGTTCGAACAGGGCGAGTATCCGAAGCGGGCGTGGGTGCAGGACGGTCGGCTGTACGTGGTCGGCGACGGCGGGCTCAAGGAGATCGTGATCGGTCAGGGGGTGGTCTGCCGTTGGTCGCGACTGCTGTCCAACACGGTGGAGAACGCGGTGGTCTGCGACGGGATGGTCTACGCCGGTTCGTATGGCATGCAGGTGGCCGCCTACGAGCACGAGAGCAGCCGTTTCGCCGGGCTGATGGAGGACCTGCCGGACTATCCGAAAGCCCTCGCGGTGGTGCGGGACTCGGCCGGGACCCCGTTCCTGCTGGTCGGTTGCCGGGGCGGGCTGCTGTCCACGTACCGGGTCGGCGCACCGAAGGTGTTCGCCAAGGTCCGCGACCAGTGGCTGGCCCGCCGGCCGGCCCGGACCCTGCTGACCGAGACCGTCCGGCCGAAGGAGGCGGTATGCGTGTGATCGACCTGCCGGGGGAACCGGGTGGCCACGCCGCGCCGATCACCGCTGTCACCTGGCGGCCCGACGGGCGACGTCTCGCCACCTGCTCCTACGACGGCACCGCACGGATCTGGGACACCACCGATCCGGCCCGCCCGGTGCCGGTGGCGACGCTGCGGCACCGGCGGCTGGTGAACGGCGCGGCCTGGCATCCCACCGACCCGGACGTGATCGCCACCGCCTCGGCCGACAAGACCGCGGTGATCTGGCGGCTCGGCACCGGCCCGGTCACCGTGCTGGCCCGGCACACCGACGACGTGAACGCGGTCGCCTGGCTGCCGGACGGGACGCGGCTCGTCTGCGTGTCCGAGGACGGCCGGGCCACCCTGTGGGACACCGGCACCGGGGTATTTCGCACCGAGATCGGCGGGCACACCGCGCACTGCATGATGGTGTCGGTCAGCGCGGACGGCCGGATCGCCACGGTCGGTGAGGACGGCCTGGTCGTGGTCACCGACCCGGACTCGGGCGCGCCGCCGGTCACCCGCCGGTACGCCGCCTCGGTCGAGGGTTGCGCCTGGTCACCCGACGGATCGCTGCTGGCGGTGGCCCGGGACGACGGTTTCGTGGAACTCCTCGGCCCGGAACTGGCGACCGTGCTCAGCGTCCGGGCCTGCGGGTCGGCGGCCCGGACCGTGGCCTGGGCCGAGGACGGCGCCCGGTTCGTCGCCGGTGGTTACGACGGGGCGCTGCACGTCTTCAGCAACACCGGCGCGCGTCTCGCGACGATCCGCGAGGACCGCGTCTGGCCCCGGTCGGTCAGCGCGGCCCACGGCCGCCTCGCCGCCGGGAGTTTCGGCGGTACGCCCTACCTCTTCGACCTCGACAGCGGAGCACCATTGTCCAGTTCTGATACCCGTACCCATGGTCCGAACGCCCTCGCCTCGGCCGGTGGGCACCTCTTCGTCGGCGGCGACTCCGGCGTCCTGCTGGCCGTCGATCTGGACGATCCGTCCCGGGCCCGGGCCGTCGGGCTGACCGACAGCCCGATCATGTCGCTGGCCGCCGGTGACGGTCTGGTCTTCGCCGGCACCTACAGCGGTGAGGTGCTGTCCTGGCCGCCGTCCGGCGCGGCACCGGCCCGGCTGGGCGCGCCGGTGCCGTCGCTGGCACTGACCGGCGAGGGGCTGATCGCCGGAACCTACGACGGTCATCTGGTCGCGCTGGACCCGGCGACCCTGACCGAACGAGGCCGCGGCGAATCCCATGGCGGCTCGGTGAAATCGTTGGCCGCGGTGCCGGGCGGGTTCCTGTCGGCGGCTACCGACCGTAGCGTCGCCGTGGGTTCGCTGAGCCGGCGCCGGACCTTGTGGGAACACGGAAACCTGGTCAACGCGGTGGCCTTCGCCCCGAACGGCATGGTGGCCAGCGCCTCCCGCGACCACACGGTGAAGGTCGGCCGAGTGACCGGAGAACAGCGTCTGACCCTGCTCGGCCCGGACGAATCAGTCAAGTGCGTGGCCATCCTGGGAGATGACACGGTGCTGGCCGGCTCCTACGACTTCGGCCTGTACGCGTGGACCGTCGACTGGTCCGACCCGGCGGCCACCCTCCGGTCGGGGCGGCTGCTGGCCGAGTTCCGGCAGGGCGTGTCGTGCGCGGTGGCGATCGACGAGTCGCGTGTCGCCGTGGCCGGCTGGGACGGCCGGATTCTGATCGTCGAGAACACCGCGGAGGGGCCGGTGATCCGGCACGATCTGGCCGTGGCGGATCTGCTGGCCGGCGCCCGAGAGGCGGTGCCGGCATGACGTTCCGGCAGCGGCTGACCGACCTCGGCGTATTCGGACTGTTCGACGATCCCCGCATCGGCCCGGTGCCCGCGGTCGTCCCGGTGCCCGGCGGCCTCGCCCGGATCGGGCTGCCCGCCGACCGGGTCGACGAGGTCACCGCCCGCTGGGCGCACGCCGGGGTGGAACGCGACTGGATTCTCAAGGAGTCCCCCGACCACGAGGTGCGGATCGACGGGTTCTGGATCGGCCGTTTCCCGGTGACCAACTGCGAATACCTGCGGTTCCTCGAGGTCACCGGCCGGCCAGGCCGCCCGAGCACCTGGCAGAGCGGCGCCTACCCGTGGGAGCAGGCCGATCATCCGGTCGCCGGGGTCCAGGCCGGGGACGCCGACGCCTACGCGTTCTGGCTCACCGGCCACACCGGCCACCCGTGGCGGCTGCCGTCGGAAGCCGAGTGGGAGTGGGCCGCCGCCGGGCCGGTGGGTGCGGAGTTCCCGTGGGGCGACGAGTTCGACCCCGATCGGGCCAACACCCGGGAGACCGGATTGCACTGCACCTCCCCGGTCGGCGCGTTCCCCGGCGGCCGGTCCTGGTGCGGTGCTCTGGACATGGCTGGCAACGTGGAGGAGTTCACCGCCGACGACTACCGGGCCTATCCGGGTGGCACGGTGGTCCACGACGATCTGGTGGCCCTGTTCGGTGAGTACCGGGTGGCCCGAGGCGGCAGCTTCGCCCGGCACGGCGATCTGGCCCGGGTCCGGCGGCGACACGGCGCGTACCCGAGCCCGGACTATCCGATCGGGTTCCGCCTGGCCACCTCGGTGGATCCGTCGTGAACTCGTCCTGGCGGCAGTCCACCGGCACGGTCGGCCTGGTCGCGGTGGACGGGCCGCGCGGTGTGAACGTGATGGCGTGTGAGTGGTCCTACTTCGTCAACAAGGACCCGGTCTGGGTGGCCGTCATCCTCGGCCCGAGGACCGCCAGCAAGGCCCTGATCGAGGCGGCCGGCCGGTTCGCGGTCACCTTCTGCTGCGAGGCGCAGGCCGCCCTCGCCGACTTCGTGGGCAGCTGTTCGGTGACCGAGGTCGACAAGGCCACCAGCGGTGCACTGACCCTGGAACCGGGCGAGCACACGCCGTACGTGGCCGGCGGGGTGGTCGCCGTCGAGTGCGAGCTGCGGCAGATCGTGCCGCTACCGGTGCACACCATGTATCTGGCACGGGTGACGGCCGAGCATCTCCCACCGATCGCGGGCCGCCCACTGGTCAAACATCGGGGGATGTACGGGCTGGGTCAGGCGCTGCCCCGTACCGAGGTGGTCGCGGCGACCCGTCGCCTCGACGGTGACCGGGCCCGGGTGATCGCGACCGGTCCGCCGCCGGACGGGCGTCTGGACACCGAGGTCCGGGTCCCGCCCGGCACCTGGCGGGTCGTGGTCGAACGCGGCGACGCCGTGCCCGGAACCGCCGCGGTGCTCGGTTGAGAACCCCGCTGCGGATCGCGGTCGCGCAGGCGCGCGCCGAACCGGGTGACGTACTCACCAACTCCCGCCGGGCGGCCGCCGTCGCCCGGGCCGCCGCCCGTCGGGGTGCCCGCGTCGTCCTGCTGCCGGAGCTGCACCTGTCCGGCTACGACCTCGGGGTGGCCGCCGCGTCGGCGGTCACCCCGGACGACCCGCGACTCGACCCGCTCCGAGCGGCCGGCCGCGTCATCACGGTGATCGTCGGCGCGCCGGTCGCCGGGCCGGCCAACGCGCTGCTGGTGGCCGACCGGGACGGGCTGCGGGTGGGGTACGTCAAACAGCACCTGTGGCACGCCGAACGGCAGGTGTTCCGGCCCGGCGCAGTCTCGGGCGCGGTGACAGTCGACGGCTGGCGGCTCGGTCTCGGGATCTGCTACGACCTGTCGTTCCCGGAACACGCCCGGGCCGCCGCACTCGACGGAGTCGACGCCTACCTGGTGGCCGGCGCGTTCGCCACCGGCAGCGAGCATCGGTCCGCCGTCTACCTGGCCGCCCGCGCCCTGGAGAACACGATCTTCACCGCGTTCGCCAACCCGGTCGGCGGGGCCTGCTCGGGGCTCTCCTCGGTGTGGGCGCCGGACGGCAGCCGCCTCGCCTCCGCCGGGCGCGGCCGGGAACGACTGATGATCGCCGACCTGGACCCGGCGTCACTGACGCGTACCCGCGGCTTGCTGCACATGCTGGCCGAGACCCGCGAAGGTGACGACCGCGTCCACCCCGCCACCGGGTGCCGCCTCCAGGGCGACGTCGCCGCCGCCGGCCTCGGCCAGCTTGTGCACGAGTGACAGGCCCAGCCCGGTGCCGTCCTTCGCGGCGCCGGGCGCCCGCCAGAACGGATCGAGGGCCCGGACCCGTTCCTCCGGACTCAACCCGGGACCCTCGTCGACGACGTGCAGTTCGACCCGGTCGTCCCGGACGGCCCAGCCGATCGTCACGGTGCTCCCGGCCGGTGCCACCCGCAGCGCGTTCGCGATCAGGTTGTCGAGGATCTGGTCGGTTCCGCCGGGGAGGGCGCGGATCCACGTACCGTCCGGTCCGCTGGTGCTCAGGCCCACCCGCCGGTCGTCCGCCAGCGGTGACCAGAGGAACACCCGCTCGGCCACGGCGGCCGGTAGATCCACCTCCTCCAGCGGCAGTTCGCGCTGCTCGGACCGGGCCATCAGGAGCAGGGTCTCGACCATCTGACCGAGCCGGTCCGCCTCGGTCAGCGCGGCCTGCAGGTTCTTCGCCCCGGCCGGGCTGATGTCGTCCTCCAGGTTCTCCATCCGCAGCCGCAACGCCGACAGCGGCGTCTTGAGCTGGTGCGAGGCGTGCCCGATGAACGCGTGCTGGGTACGGATCAGCGCCTGGATCCGGTTCGCGGTGGCGTAGAAGGTGTCCGCCAGGCGGCGCAGCTCGGGCGGCCCGGCGGGGGCGGCGGCCGGTGGCAGGGTGCCGTCGGCGAGGTGCCGGGTGGCCAGCTCCAGGGCCCGGACCGGTTTGCTGATCCAGCGGGCCAGCCAGAACGCGACCAGGGCGGCGGCCAGCAGCACCGCGATCCCGGCCCCGGCGAGGATCAGCCAGAACCGGTGGATGCGGGAGTCGACCGGGTCCAGCGGCACACTGACCCGCACCGCCCCCAACGACGACACGCCGGGATGGATCGGGACCGCCACCGACATGACGTCGACGCCGCCGGACTCGGCCGTGCGGGTGCTGATCCGGCCCTCGCCGCTGAGCACGGTACGGATGTCGGCCGCGCGTGCCAGATCACCCGGCGGATGTTTCTCCGGATGGGTACTGGACAGCAACTCGCCACGACTGTCGACGACGTCGACGTCGCCGCCCAGCCGTTGCCCCGACTCGTGCGCGAGTAGATCCACCTGCTCCGCGTCGTCCCGGCTCAGAGCGGTGTCGATGAACGCGGCCAGGACCTCGGCGTCGTGTTCGAGCTGGGCGAACGCGTGCTGCTCCTCGTTGCGGTGGTAGACGTAGCCGAGCGGCACCTCCAGCGACACCAGGATCAGCAGGGCGAAGCTGACGTACGTCAGCAGCAGCCGCCGGGTCATGCCGGCTGAACGACCAGCCGGAACCCGACGCCGCGCCGGGTCTCGATCCAGCCCGGCGCGCCGAGTTTGCGGCGTACCGCGGCGACGTGGAAGTCCAGGGTCTTGCCGCGCCCGAAGAAGTTCGGCTCCCACACCGCCTCCAGGATCGCCCGCCGGTCCACCACCGCGCCGGGGTCGGCGGCCAGGTGCACGAGCAGGTCGTACTCTTTCGGCGAGAACGGGATCAGGGTGCCGCGCAACCGGATCTCCTTGGCTCGATGATCGATCACCAGCGGTCCCAGGACCTGCTCGCCCCGGCTCTGCGGCCGGGGGACGCGGACCCGGCGGCCGACCGCGTGCATCCGGGCCACCAGCTCCCGGACACTGAACGGTTTCGCCATGTAGTCGTCGGCGCCCAGTTCCAGCCCGAGCACCCGGTCAGCCTCGTCGCCGCGTGCGGTCAACATGATCAGCGGGACGTCGTCGACCCGGCGGATCCGGCGGCACACCTCGATCCCGTCGATGTCCGGCAGCCCGAGATCCAGCAGCACCATCTCGGCCCGCGGCGCGGTCAGAGCCGCCATCCCGGTCGCTACCCGCAGCACCTCGATCCCGTAGCGCTTCAGCCCGTCGGCCAGCGGCTCCGCGATCGAGTCGTCGTCCTCCACCAGCAGCACCCGCATCGTCACACCGCCCGCGCCGACAGCAGGCCGTCCCGGTGGCCGGCCAGCAACCACCGGCGTCCACCGGCGGACAGCGCGGTCACCGCCTCCGGACCGGCGAACACGTCGGCGCGGCCGTGGTAGGCGGCGGTGGCGTAGCCGTGCCGGTCCAACCGGGATCCGCCGCTGCAGGTGAACACCGCGTCTCCGATCACCACCGCGTTCTCCGCGCTGCCGGTCGACGGCGCCGACCAGCGCGCCACGATCCCCTCACCGGCCACGATCTCGCGCAGTCCGCCTTCACCCGCCGTGTAGATCCGCTCGCCCCGGGTCCAGATCCGGGAGGTGAAACCGTCCAGCCGTATCCGCCAGCGGGCCGCCCCGGTGGCGTCCACGACGACCAGGTCGCCACGATGCCCGGCCAGGACCCGGTCACCGCCGGGTAGATAGGCGGCTGCCCGCACCGGGCCGGCCAAGCTCTCCAGGTGCGTGCCGGTTCGGGTGTCCAGCTCCACGGTTCCCCGGTCCGTCGCGATCAGGGCCCGGCGACCATCAAGATCCACATTGATGCCGTACGGGGCACCGGAGAGTCGGTTCTCCCAGCTCACCCGGCCCGCGCCGTCGAGCCGGAACACCCGGCCGTCTCCGGTGGCGGCAACCACCCCGCCCGGAACCGGGGCCACGTGACGGGTGGCGCCGTACCCGGTGGTGTGGTGATCCTCGACGACGAGCGTCCAGCCGAAATCCCGGGACAGCCGCACCACGCCGACCCCAGCGTCGGTCGCCACGTGCGCCAGCGACTCGTCGTCCCAGGCCGTCCGCACGTCCCACACGGTCCGGAAGTCCAGCCGGGCGGTCACCGGGTGGCTCTCCGGCCCGGCCGTCGGCTCGAACTCCGGGCCGGCGAACGGTAGCCCCTCGTCGCGGATCTCGGTCACCTCGCCGGTCAGCGCGTCGACCGTGGCCGCACACAGCCAGCCGCCCCGGGCGAACTGCACCACGTGCACCCGGCGGCCACCCTCGTACCCGATCCGGACCCCGGCCAGGCGGCCACCGCCCGCCTCTCGCAGCACCGACTCCACCGCGCGAGTGGCCTCCGACGACGCCACGTCCCGTGCTACCGACTCACCCATTCCGACCTCCACCACCTGACCCCGTACGTCTTGGTAGACGAGCCGCAGGCACCGCCCGGATTCCTCCTCGCCCGGATCCTAACCGGCTCCTGGCCAAACCCTGTATCCATCTCAATCGTCGTCCTCCACCTCGTGCCCGGAGAGCCGCCCGGTGTCCGGATCGACCTCGATCTCGTTCTCCGTCCCGCGGTGGTCGAACGTGAGTTCCCAGACGCCGTCCTCGAACTCGATCTCGGTGACGGTCGCCCCGGTGAACCTCGCCCGCACCGCCCGGGCCGCCCCCTCGGCGTCCAGCGGTCCCGCCGTCGCCGTCGGTTTCGCGGTCGCCGTCGGTTTCGCCGCCGGTGCGGTTGTCGTCGATCTCACCGGCGGTGTCGTGGTGGGCCGCGCGGCCGGGCTGCTCGCCGCGCGGCCGGACGGCGACGCCGGTGCCGGCGCTGTCGTCGCCGCCCGGGGCGGAAGGGGCAGCGCCGCCGCCGCCTCGTCCGGAACGGCCGGCCCGCCGAACGTCCCGGTGATCACCACGATTCCGGCGACCACGACCATGCCCATCACTCCGGCGACAGTGCCGCCCATCAACAGTCTCTGCATTCCGGTTCTCCTCGTCGGTGGCGTCCACCCAGCGGATACGGGCGGCGGGCCCTGGCGGACGAGGAACCGGGCGAAGTCTGGCCAAGCCCTGGCCGAAGTCTGGCAAAGCAGCGATAGTCGACGACTATAACTTGACTTTCGATGTCTTGATATCGAAAATCGATACATGCATCGCACACTGGTGACCGTCCTGCAGGGTTTTCTGAGTTTCGTTCTCCTCGTCGGCGTCTGGGCGCAGATCGTCCTGATCCCGACGATGGCCGCCGATGAGGTGGAGCTGTTCCCGCCCTACGAGCCGCTGCGGATCCCCCTCGTCACGGCTGCGGTGGCCTTCGTCGCCTGCGTTCAGGCCTGGCTCGTCGGGTCGATCCTGCTGCTGCACCGTTCCGCCGAGGGCACGTTGTTCGAGCAGTCCGCCCAGAGATGGGTGACCGTGCTGCTGGCCGCCGCGGGCGGGGCCGCCGTGGTCACGTTCGCCCTGCTGGTGTTCGTGACGTTCAGCGAGATTCCGTCGCCGGCCGACGGCATGGAGGTGATCGGTCTCTGGATGGGGTCGGCCGTGGCGGTCGCCGGGTCGGTGGCCCTGCTCATGCTCACCCTGATCGGCCGGCACCTGCTGGGCAAGGCGATCGAGTTGCGCAGCGAGCTGGACGAGGTCGTTTGATGGCGATCATCGTCGACATCGACGTCCAGCTGGCCAAACGCAAGATGTCGGTGGGGGACTTCGTGGCCGCGGTGAACATCAGCGCCGCCAACATCTCGGTCCTGAAGAACGGTCGCGCCAAAGCGATCCGCTTCAGCACCCTCGACGCGATCTGCGAGGTCCTGCAATGCCAGCCCGGCGACATCCTCCGCTGGGTCCCGGACGACTGACCGGGTCCCGGCGCGGAGCAAATCAGGCCGGAAGCGCCGGAAGCGCCGGAAGCGCCGGAAGCGCCGGAAGCGCCGGGACGGTGAGGGTGACCGGCAGCACCGGGATCTCCAATGTGCCGTCGGCGGTCACCTGCCAGCGCCAATGTGTGCCGGGGCCGGCCTCGCCACAGACCAGACCGGTCCAGCCCGCACCGGCGGAGCCGCACCAGGTGAGCAGCGCGGCGGCCTGTTCCGGAGTCGGCGGGCCGGCGAGGACCACCAGGCCCCGGACCGGACGGCGGGCCGCCACACCCCGGACCGGACCTGCCGGAGCAGTCGGCGGGGCCGGAGGTGCGGCCAGCGGCGGCATGACGGTCAGCGACACCGGCACGGGCAGCGGCGGAGTTCCGCCATCGTGCGGGAGGACCATGACGGGCAGGCCCGGTTCGGTACGCCCGACCTCGGCGAGCAGGTTCGCGGCGAGTTCCCGGGCCACCTGCGGATCCCCGGTGAGGCTGAGCACCCCGTCGAGGCGGCTGAAGTCCACCAACAGCGGCGCGTCGTCGGGACCGGCTCCGACCCGTACCAGGAATGCGGTCTTGAGGTCCTGACCTGCTGGAATGCCAACCGGACGCTGCCAGCGGGTGCTGTCGACACGCTGCCACGGGGCGTCCAGGGTCTCCTGCCCGGACACCCACACGGTGGTGTCCGCCCGCCCGGCCGTCACCGCGTGGGCCGACGGCACGGTGACCGGCGCCGGGGCCGGCTGGGCGGCGAAGTTCCGGCCGATCGCCCGCCGCTGCTCCAGGCGCCGTCGTCGCCGGGCCGGTTCGCCCAGCCGGTGCACGGTGGCGACGGCGAACCGCCGCACCCGATGCCGGGCCACGACCGCCGCGGTGATCGCCGCGATCAGCAGCGCCGCGACGATGGCGAGCGCAGCCGGCAGGGGCAGCGAGAACGTGCTGCTCTCCCGGGCCACCCGCACGCCGGGCCCGGCCGCGTCGTCGGGCAGCCGCAGGATCCAGCCGGGCCGCAGCGGGTCGCCGGGCGAGGTGAGGACCGCACCGTCCGGTTGTTGTTCGCCGCGGGTGAGTTCGAAGATCTCCCCGGCCCGGTTCGGGTCGCCGAGGGTGTCGGCCGCGACCGACTGCAGGGTGACCTGCTGCCCGGCCGGAACCACCACCACCTTGAACGTGCCGTCCCCGGCCGCGTGCGCCGGCCCGGCCGGTAACAGAAGGGCCAGCGCCAACCAGATCGTCATCAGAACCCGCATGCGCATTACACGAGAGCGCCCTTGCAAAAGGTTCGGTGAACCTTTCGCCGGGGCGCTGTCGTGTAGTCGCCGCACACGGTGGGACGGCGAGAGGGGCAGCATGGCGCGGCGATTCGCGACTCCCGCGGATTTCGAGCTGGTCGGGATGAGCAGCGATCCGGCTCCGGGCGATCCGGACGAGATCGAGGCGGTCGCCCGGCGGTACTCGGACATCGGTGAAGCCGCTGAGAAGGCTCTCGAAGTACTGAAACGGGACGGCGCGATCGCCGCAGGGCGGGGCTCGGCGATGGACAAGCTGCGCGAGAAGGTCGGCGACGACCTGCCGGACAAGCTGGCGAAGACAGCCCGGTCGTACCAGGACGCGGCCGCCGCCTACCGGGCCTACCGTCCGCGGATCGAAGAGGCCCAGCAGACCCTGGACCGGGCCGTCGACCAGGCCCGCGAGGCGTCGGCGCAGGTGAGTCAGGCGGTGACGGCACTGCCGGGCGCGGTGGCGGCGAAGGACACCACGGCCACCACCCGGGCCGAGCAGGACGCCGAGGCCGGTGCCGCCGGTCTGTCGGCGGCGCGTGGCCTGGCCGAGCAGGCACTCTCGATGCGGCAGGCCGCCGAGCGCACGTGCGCCGACGCGCTGGACCGGGCCGCCGACGAAGCCGTCCCGGAACGCGACTTCTTCCAGAAGATCCGGGACTTCTTCGCGGACTTCCCGTTCGTGAAGATCCTGCTCGGCATCCTGATCGCGGCTGTGGCGGTGTTCTTCCCGGTGGCCGGGGCGCTGCTGGCCGGTGCCCTGTTCGCCCTGGACCAGATCACCGCGATAGCCACCGGCCAATTCAGCCTGGGGGACTTCGCCGTCGGCCTGATCGGCATCATCCCTGGCGGCTCGGCGCTACGGATCGGCGGCGCGGTCGCCAAGACCGGCGGCACCACCGCCCGGGTCGTCCCCACGGTTGGCCGGACGGTGGACGGGCCGATCACCGACGTACCGGCGACGATCGTCCGGTCCAAGCCGATCGGTGAATTCCTGGACGCCAACCGCGGCGACATCGTCCGCGGCGCCCTGAAGGAGGGCGTGAAGGACGGCGTGAAGGAGGGGGCCGAGGAGGCCGCCATCGGATTCGCCGAGGGGGCCGGGGGCGAGGCCGTCCGGCAGGTGGCCGCGGGCGAGCCGCTGGACGCCCGCGCGATCGCCGAGGCGGGTGGGAAGGACGCGCTGGCCGCGGGCGCGACCGGGTTCGCCGGCGGCGCGATCATCGGCGGGCTCCTGGGCGGCGGTAAGGCCGCTGGCAAGGCGGCGGTGAAGAAGCCGAAACTGGACGAGGATACGACTCCGCGCAGCGAGATCCCGGTCAAGACCGCGCCCGAGTCCGGCGGCAGCCGATCGCTCGACTCCGGTCCGCCGGTCTCCCCGGAACGGGACCCGGACAGTCCGGACATCGATCCGGACGGCGCGGTGAAGAGGCCCGGGGCCGGCGACTTCGACTTCCGGCTCATCGAACCAGGTCTGGAAGACGTCGACCTCGTCCTGGAGAGCACCCACCCGGACGGGACGGAGCTGCCGGTGTTCCGCGACGCCGCCACCGGCGAGCGGGGGTCCTTCGACTTCCGGACCGGTGCCTTCCGGAAGGTAGGCGACAGCGCTCCCCTCGCGGACTCGGCGGACTTCTCGAAGGCTCCGGAGGTCGAGTTCACCCGCACGTTCTTCGGTCCGCGCCCGGACGGCCACTTCCTCGTCCGCGGTTTCGAGGGCCAGCCCCTGGACACGGTGGGCGACCGCACCGAGATTCGGGCCGCCGCCGGTCCGGACAACCGCCCGGTCCTGGTGCCGACCAGCGAATTCACCATCAAGGACCAGCGCGCAAAGCTCGACGAGGCTCGGATCGCCCAGATCATCGCGCGAATCGAGGACAACCGTCAGTTGCCTCCGATCAAGCTGTCGCCCGGCGACCTGAGCCTCTCCGACGGCAACCACCGGATCGAAGCGGCGAAGCGACTCAACCTGCCGTTCATCCCGGTGCAGGTCGTCTGAGCCCGTCCCCCAGATCTCCCCTCCGCTTGGGAGGGGCCAGCACAAGGAGAACCACCATGCCCGACTACCGCGTCAACTCCGACGAGACGGCCGCCACCTCGCAGGCCCTGCTCAACGACTTCACCCAGCTGCAGGACAAGCTGACCGAGGTCCGCGGCAAGATCACCAACCTGCTGGCGAACGGCTACTCCACCCCGGCCGCCCAGCAGCGGTTCTCGCCGTTCTTCGACGAGTTCGCCCGCGGCTTCGACCAGGTGAACCAGGGCCTGCAGGGCATCGGCCAGTACGTCCGCTCGGTCGGCGACGCGTTCTCGCAGACCGATGACCAGCTGGGCGCCAACCTCGGCTGATCCCACCACCCGTCCACCGACCCCCGCGACTCATGAAGGCCGAGCAGCCGTGCGACTGAACGTCAGCGTCCGTGATCCCCAGGTCGACTCCACGTCCACCACCGTCGTGGTCGACACCGAGCCGACCGCCACCGTCGGCGCGCTCGCCGCCGAACTCGCCCGCACGGTGGGCGGGCACGAGGCCGAGCCGGTGCTGTACCTCGGCACCGGCCCGGCGGATCCACGGGCCACACTGCAGGCCGCGGGGGTGCGCGACGGTGCCGATCTCGGGCTCGGCGGGCCACTCGCCGCCGAGTCCGAGGCCGAGGGCCGTACCGAGATCCGTCTGGTCTCCGGTCCCGGTGCCGGAACCATCCACCGGCTGATCCCCGGCGACTACGACATCGGCGGCCCAGCCGGCCGGATCCGGCTCACCACCGGCGGCGGAGTGCCCGCGGTCCGGGTGCGGGTGCGCTTGGACGGCACCGCCGAGCTGCATCCGCTGACCACGGCCCGGCTGGACGGCCGGGACCTCACCGAACCGGCCCCGTGGCGGGAGGGCAGCCTGCTCGCCGTCGGTGACAACCTGCTGGAGCTGACGTCCCGGCGGTCGAACCGGGCGCCGCTGACACCCGCCCCCGACGGTCTCGGGCTGGAGTTCAACCGGCCGCCGCGTTTCCTGCCGGCCGCCGCTGGCGGGAAGTTCCGGCTGCCCGGCCCACCCACGAAACCAGACAAACGACCGATCCCGCTACTGCCGATCCTGGTCCTGCCGGTCGGCACCGCGATCACCACCATCGCGATCACCGGGCGCTGGTCGTTCATCTTCATCGCGCTCCTGGCACCCTTGGCCGCGCTCGTCACCCAGTTCGGCGGCCGTAAACAGGCGATGGTCAAATACGAGGACGACCTGCGGGCGTACGAGGAGAAACTGTCCCGTCTGCGGGCCGACATCACCGCCGCCGTCGTCGACGAGCAGCGTGACCTGCGCCTGGCCCTGCCCGATCCGGCGTCGTTGCTGCAGATGGCCGCCCAGCCCGCCGAACGGCTCTGGGAACGCCGCTGGCCGGACCCGGACTTCCTGACGGTACGGGTGGGCACCGCCGACCTGCCGTCCTCGTCGAGTGTCGACGACCCGAAACAGGACGAGCACCGCCGTACCAGCGTCCCGCCGTTGAGTCAGGTGCCGGTGGCGCTCTCGGTCCGGCGCGCCGGAGTAGCCGGCCTGGCCGGGCCGGGTGCCGCCGACCTGGCCCGCTGGCTGGTCGCCCAGGCAGCGGCCCTGCACGCTCCGGCCGACCTGCGCACGGTGGTGCTGGCCGGGCCGGACTCGGAGCAGACCTGGGACTGGACCCGCTGGCTGCCGCACGCCCAGCCGCACGGCGAGGACGCGTACGCCCTGATCGGCAGCACCGCCGACTCGCTGGCCCGCCGGATCGGCGAACTCGGCCAGATCGTGACCGCCCGTACCGCCGCCGGCAACGACCTGGTCCGCGGCGGTGTGCACGGCCACCCCGACATCCTGGTGGTCCTGGAGCAGGCCCGCCGGGCCCGTTCCCTGCCCGGCGTGATCGCCCTGCTGCGCGACGGCCCGGCCGTCGGTGTCTACGTGATCTGCCTGGACCAGGAGGAACGCCTGCTCCCCGAGGAGTGCGGCGCCGTCGTCGTCACCGGTGCCGTCACCACCGTGCGGACCGGTGCCGCCGCGGCCCTGGAAGTGCGCGTCGACTCCCCGGCGCCGGACTGGTACCAGCCGTTCGCCCGCGCCCTGGCACCGTTGCGCGGGGCCGGCGACGGCGACGACAGCACCCTGCCCGGCGCGGTCCGGCTGCTGGACCTGCTGGACATCGAACCGCCGACCGCCGCCGCACTGGCAGCCGGCTGGTCGCTGGGCGGGCGCAGCACCGTCGCGACACTGGGCGCCGGTTACGACGGGGCGTTCGCGGTGGACCTGGTCCGGGACGGCCCGCACGCGCTGATCGCCGGCACCACCGGCTCCGGCAAGTCCGAGCTGCTGCAGACCCTGGTCGCCACCCTGGCAGTGGTCAACCGGCCGGACGAGATGACGTTCGTGCTCGTCGACTACAAGGGCGGCAGCGCGTTCGCCGAGTGCGCCGACCTGCCGCACACCGTCGGCCTGGTCACCGACCTGGACACCCACCTGGTCGAGCGGGCGCTGGTGTCGCTCGGCGCGGAGTTGCGCCGCCGGGAGACCATGCTGGCCACCGCCGGGGCCAAGGACATCGTCGACTACCTCGACAAACGCGCCCGTGGTGGGGGCGTGCTGCCGCCGTTGCCCCGGTTGCTGCTGGTCATCGACGAGTTCGCGTCGATGGTGCGCGAGCTGCCGGACTTCATCGCCGGACTGGTCAACATCGCCCAGCGGGGCCGGTCGCTCGGCATCCACCTGGTCCTGGCCACCCAGCGGCCGGGCGGCGCGGTGACCCCGGACATCCGGGCCAACACCAACCTGCGGATCGCGCTGCGCACCACCGACACCTCGGAGAGCCGGGACATCATCGACGCCCCGGACTCCGGGGAGATCTCCTCGGCGAACCCGGGCCGCGCGTACGTCCGCCTCGGCCCATCGGTGTTGCTGCCGTTCCAGTCCGCTCGGGTCGGCGGCCGTCGTCCCGGCATGGAGAGCCTGGCCGGTGCCCCGATCCCGGTCCGGGCGTCGACCGTGTCCTGGCGGGAACTCGGCGGCCCACTGCCCCGCGCGGCGAAGAGCAAGGGCGGCACCGAGACCCAGGCGGTCACCGACCTGGCGGTGCTCGTCGCCGCGATCGCCGAGGCCGCCGACCTGGCCGGAGTGCCCCGGCAGCCGAGCCCGTGGCTGCCGGCGCTGCCGGACGTGCTGCAGTGGACCCGGCCGGACGCTCCGGCGCCCGCCGCGACCCGGGACGCGGCCCTGCCACCGGTGGTCTACGGCCTGGCCGACCTGCCCGCCGAGCAGAGCCGCCGCCCGCTCCGGTTCGACCTGGACCGGGCCGGGCACCTGCACATCGCCGGTTCCCCGCGCAGCGGCCGCTCCCAGACGCTGCGCACCCTGGCCGCGGCACTGGCGGCCGCGCACGGCGCCGACGACCTGCACCTGTACGCGGTGGACTGCGGCAACGGCGCGATGAACGTGCTCACCACGCTCCCGCACTGCGGCGCGGTGGTCGATCGCAACCAGGTCGAACGACTCGGCCGGCTGCTGGATCGGCTCAACACCGAACTCGCCGCCCGGCAGATCGCCCTCGGTGCCAGCGGTGCCGCCGACCTGGCCGAACTGCGCCGCTCGCAGGCGCCCGGCGCGCGGACCCCGCACATCGTGCTGATGGTCGACCGGTTCGAGGTCTTCGACCGGGAGTTCGTCTCCTACGACAACGGCAGCCTGATGGAACGCATGATCCGGCTGCTGCGCGACGGTGCCGGCGCCGGTATCCACGTGGTGCTGGCCGGTGACAGGGTGCTCGGCGGCGGCCGTTACTCGGGCACCACCGAGGACCGGATCGTGCTGCGGCTCAACGACCGGCAGGACTACTCCACCGTCGGTGTCCCCACCAAGTCCGCGCCCACCGACCCGGCACCCGGCCGGGGCATCCGGATCCAGAACATGACCGAGGCGCAGATTGCCGTCCTCGACACCGACCTCTCCGGCTCCGGGCAGGCCGCCGCCCTGCAGCGGCTGGGCGAGGAGCTGACCGCCAGGGAGAGCGCGGTGCCGGCCGGACAGCGCGCATTGCGGTTGGATGTGCTTCCCGAGCGGATCTCGTACGCCGACGCCGCCGTCCTGCACCGCGACCGTGGACCGATGCGGCCGCTGCTGGCGGTCGGCGGGGACACCCTGACCGTGCTCGGCCCGGACCTCGCCGAGACCCCGTCGTTCGTGATCGCCGGACCGCCGCGCACCGGCCGCTCCACCGCGCTGCTGTCCGCCGCGGAGTCGCTGCTGGCCGCGGGTTCCGGTCTGGTCGTGCTGGCCCCGCGCAAGTCGCCGTTGCGGCAGTTGGCGGGCCGTCCGGGAGTGGCCGCGGTGATCATCGACGCGGAGGTGACGGCCGGTGAGTTCCGCCGGGTCCTCGGTGCCGTCCCGGAACCCAGCGCGGTCATCGTGGTCGACGACGCCGAACTGCTGATGGGTTCGGAGATCGACGGTGACCTGGGCCTGTTCGCCCGGGGCGCGCAGGGCAGCGGCTGGGGGCTGCTGGTGGCCGGCAACGCCGAGTCGCTGTCGCTGGGCCTGGCCGGCTGGGTCGGGCAGGTGAAACGCAACCGTACCGGCATGCTGCTGTCGCCACAGGGCCTGAGCGACGGCGAGATCATCGGGGTCCGGCTGAGCCGCGGACTCGTCGGGCAGCCGCCCCAGCCGGG
Organism: Actinoplanes derwentensis; assembly: GCF_900104725.1. Taxonomy (NCBI): domain Bacteria; kingdom Bacillati; phylum Actinomycetota; class Actinomycetes; order Micromonosporales; family Micromonosporaceae; genus Actinoplanes; species Actinoplanes derwentensis. The sequence goes on along the minus strand of NZ_LT629758.1, from coordinate 4,925,995 downwards.
CCGCGGCCTCCTGCACCTCGGCGACGGTGACATCGTCGCGGTGCAGGTGCCGCAGATCTGAACCGGCGGTGGCAGGTGCCCGTCAGCGGGCGCCTGCCACCGCGACCTGTTCGCCGTCGGTGGTCAGGAACCGGAACGTGCTGGTGATCGCGTCGAACAGGTCGTGGACCTCGTTCTTCAACGGCAGGTTCGGGCTGGCCAGCGTCACCACCAGGTAGTCCCGGTCCCGGCCCGGCACCGGCATCATGGTGTGCATCGTCAGCAGCTCGACGTCGACGTCAGCGGTCAGCCGGGTGGTCTCGGTGCCGGTGACCCGGGCGACCGTGCCGACGTGCGGCAGCTGGACCGCGGTGATCACCCGGTCCTTCGGGGCATCGCCGTCGGCTGAGACACCGAGCGAACGGGACAGCACCGGCAACGTCAGCTCCTGGCCGTGCGGGGTGGTGACGGCGAAGACCATGCCGTACGCCAGGAAGACGCCCTCGTCATACATCGTGGCAGTGCCGGTGGCCAGCAGTGCGCCCTGTTCACGGGCGGCCCGGGTCACCTCTCGGCCCTGCCGGAACATGTCGTTGATCCGGACACGTTCCCGCGGATCGGTGCTGGCGGCGAGCGCCTGGGCGCGCACCCGGGCGAGATGCTCCCCGGCCAGGTCGAACGTGTCCCACAGGTCGGGGACGTTCAGCAGGAATCGAGCCGCGCTCATGGTCTTCACCTTCCGTCGTCGAGGTTCTGGACGGCGTCGCGGTCGGTCTTCTCGAAGGAGTCCAGGATGTTGCCGATCGCGTCCCGGATCCCGACGACCTGGCGTTTCACCTGGAAACGCCCGTCGTCCCAGCGCTTCTCGAAGTTCTGGGCGGCCCCGCGCAACTCGTCGCGGCCGAACGCCGCGTCGAAGTCGAACGTGTTCCGCCCGATGTCGATGAAGTCGTGCACGAAGGTGAGCATCTCCCGCGCTTCCCGCAGCTCGTCACCCGGAATGTTCACGTCCCCGGCCATCGTCGTCCCTTCTCGATGACGCCCGCCGCGTCGTCCGGCAGATACACGAGACAGCCCGGCCGCAGGGTTCACCCCAGCGCGGCCAGGGCCTGCTCGGAAGGGCTGCCGGGCGCCGCCGTACCCAGGGAGGCGCACTTGCGGGGAGTCCGGCACCGGGAAACGGTGGCCTTCTGCGCCGGATGACCGGCCATGTGTCCGACGCGCCCTCGCCGTGGCGCGACGCCTGGAAGCCGGCAGGGTCTGGGTGAACGAGATCATGCACCTGTCGCCGCTGGTGCCGTTCGGTGGACTCAAGCAGTCCGGCATCGGCGTCGAGAGCGGTCAGGCCGGGCTACTCGCGTTCACCGAACGCCGGACCATCACGGTGCGGGGCTGAAGAGGTGAACCATCGGACGGGGCTGTCTCGTGTGTCCGGCATGACTTCGACCTTCGTCCCCCGTACCAGCCAGGCAGTCGTGTCCGGCCGCGCACGCCGCGCCGCGGGGATCACCCTGCTCACCGCCGTCGTCGCGCTCTCCGCGGGGTGCGGCAAATCCATCACCATCGGTGACGCCGAGCCCGCGCAGCAGCCCGCGGCCGCACCCGCCACCACACCCGCCGGAACCGCGACGGAACCGGCGGCATCCCCCGCGCTCCAGCTCGTCGGCAACAGTGCGGCCGAGGACGGCAAGACCGGCGACGGTGGCACCGTCGTCGGCGTCGAGGTCCAGGAGGAACCGCCGGTGTGGGTGCAGCTGTCGGCGGTGCGGGCGCCGGATCTGAAGGGGCCCTACCTGATCAACATCAACCAGGCGGCGCTGTACCGCTTCGACAAGGACACCGCCGAGCCGTCCCGGACGAACTGCGTGGACGCGTGCGCGGTCAAGTGGCCGCCGGTGACCATCAAGCAGAAGGGCAAGGTCTACCTGGCCGGCGTCGACCCCGACGAGATCGGGGCGATCAAGCGCGAGGACGGCGACGTCCAGCTGACCGTCGGCGGCTGGCCGGTGTACCGCTTCGCCGAGGACGAGAAGCCCGGCGACCTCAACGGCGAGGGTGTCGGCGGCACCTGGTTCGCCGTCGGCCCGAAGGGCGAGAAGGCCAACGGCGACAAGGGCTGACACCGGGACCTCACCCGGCCGGGACCGTCAGTCCCGCGGGTAGCCGATCAGGGCCCGGCTGCCGCGGCTCAGTGACTCGGCCACCGCGGCCGGGTCGCCGAGGTAGCCGGCGACCATCGCCCCGTCTCGGAACAGCACCAACTGGGCCACCACGGCTGCCTGGTCGGGGAGTCCGAGCGGGGCGATCAGGCTCTCGTACACCGACGTGTACCACCCCCGGTGGGTGTCGACGACCTTGCGCACCGGGCTGTCCGGGTCGGGGTATTCGGCGGCGGCGTTGATGAACGGGCAGCCGCGGAACCCCGGGCTGCAGGCCACCGCGCCGATGCCGCCGGCGATCAGATCGAGAGCTTTGCCGATGTCGCCGCCGGCCAGGTCGACGGCCTGCCCGATGCCTTCGCGCTCCTGGGCGGCGCGGCGCTCCAAATACGCGACGATCAGGTCGTCCTTGGTGCGGAAGTGCCGGTAGAAGGTCACTTTGGTGGTGCCGACCCGCTCGATGATCTTGTCCGCACTGACCGCGCGCAGACCCTGCGCGTAGAACATCTCGGTGGCTGCCTCCAAGAGGCGTTCTCGCACGGTCACGGTCTCCACGATACGGATCTCACATTCACTTGCGCCCCGGCGTCCGCCGGGGCATCCTTGGGCCCGTCGGTAGAGTTACTAGTTAGTCTACCAATTCGAGAGGTGCCACCGTGACATCCGTAGTCTTCATCCACGGCCTCTGGATCCACTCCTCGTCCTGGCAGCCCTGGCAGGACCTGTTCACCGCCAACGGCTACCAGACCCACGCCCCCGGCTGGCCCGGCGACGCGAGCACCGTCGCCGCCACCCGCGCCGCACCCGACGCCCTGAACGGGATCGGCGTCGACGAGATCACCGGGTTCTACGCCGACCTGATCGCCGCGCTGCCCGAGCGGCCGATCGTGATCGGGCACTCGTTCGGCGGCCTGATCGCCCAGAAACTGCTCGCCGCCGGACTCGCCGAAGCCGCCGTCGCGATCTCCCCGGCCCCGGTCAAGGGCATCCGGGCGCTCCCGTTCAGCCAGCTCCGGTCCAGTTTTCCGGTCCTGTCCAACCCCGGCAACAAGGCCAGGACCGTGTCCTTGACCCCCAAACAGTTCGGGTACGCCTTCGGCAACACGCTGTCACCCGCCGAATCCACCGCACTCTTCGACCGCTGGACCATCCCCGGCCCCGGCCTGCCGCTCTTCCAGGCCGCCACCGCCAACTTCACCCGCGACGCCCCCACCGCCGTCGACACCACCCACACCGACCGCGGCCCGCTGCTGCTGATCGCCGCCGGGCAGGACCACACCGTCCCGGCGAGCGTGGTCACCGCCGCCCACCGGCTCTACCGCAACGCCGAACTGCGCACCTACGCCGACCGCGGCCACTCGGCCCCGTTCGACCACGGCTGGCGCGAGATCGCCGACGACACCCTCATTTGGCTCAACCGCTGACGGAAGGCACCATCATGCGTATCCGAATCTCCCGCCGCGCCGTCGTCATCGAGAGGGCCGCCCGCTGACCGTCCGCGGTCATCACGGCGCGCACCACTCCGATGAATCCGGTACCCATGACGTTCGCCGTGCTCGGCCCGCTACGCGGGTGGCGCGGAGACACCGAGATCGACCCCGGGCCACCCAAACAGCGGGCCATCCTGGCGCTGCTGCTGGTCCGGGCCGGTCATCCGGTTCCGCTGCACGAGATCATCGACGTGCTGTGGGGCGCCGAACCACCGGACACCGCGGTCAACGTGGTGCACCGGCACATCGGCGCCCTGCGCCGCCTGCTCGAACCGGACCTGCCCGCCCGCGGTTCCTCCCGCTGGCTGATCCGCGGTTCCGGCGGCTACCGGCTCGACGTCAGCCCGGTCGCCGTCGACCTGGGCCGGTTCCGGGCGCTGCGGAGCCAGGCCGCCTACGTCACCTCGCCCGGCACCGCGGCGGAACTGCTGACCGAGGCGCTTGGCCTGTGGCAGGGCCCGGTCGCCGCCGGTCTGCCGTCCGAGATCCGGTCCCATCCGGCCTTCGCCGCGGTCGACGGTGAACGGCTCGCCGCGGTCAAGGCCGCCACCGAGAACGCCCCGTCCGCCGATCCGGTGATCGCCGGCAAGATCCTCGACCTGGCCCGGCAGACCGCGGTCCGGCATCCCCTCGACGAGGCACTGCAAGCCCGCCTGATGCTGCTGCTGGCCGCCACCGGGCACCAGGCCGAAGCACTCGAGGTGCACCAGCGGATCCGGGTCGCGCTCGCCGACGAACTCGGCCTGGACCCGGGCGCCGAACTTCAGGCCGCCCACCTGCGGGTTCTTCAGCAGGAGCCACCGGCCGAGAAACCCGAACCGGCCACCGCCCCGTACGTCCGCCCCGCTCAGTTGCCCGCCGGTCTCGCGGTCTTCGCCGGCCGGCGCGAGGAGCTCGCCCGGCTGACCGGAACCGGCCCGGCCACCCTGGTCACCATCGGCGGGATGGCCGGCGTCGGCAAGACCAGCCTCGCCGTGCACTGGGCGCACCAGATCGCCGCCCGGTTCCCGGACGGCCAGCTCCACATCGACCTGCGCGGCTTCCACCCGGACGGGGCGCTCACCGCCGCCGACGCGCTGCACACCCTGCTGGAAGCACTCGGCATCCGGCCCGAGCGGGTGCCCGCCACCCTCGACGCCCGGTCCGCGCTGTTCCGCAGCCTGCTGGCCGACCGCCGGGTCCTGGTCGTCCTGGACAACGCCCGCGACAGCGAACACGTCCGGCCGCTGCTGCCCGGCGCCCCCGGATGCCAGACCATCGTCACCAGCCGGCACCAGCTCTTCGACCTGGTCGCCACGCACGGCGCCACCGCGGTCACCCTGGATCCGCTCTCCACCGCGGACGCCGCCGAACTGCTCACCCGGCGTCTCGGCACCGACCGGGTCGACCGGGAACCGGACGCGGTCACCGGCATCGTCGAATGCGCCGGACGGCTGCCGCTCACCCTGGCCATGGTCAGTGCCCGCGCCGCGATGAACCCCGGTTTCCCCCTGTCGTCGATCGCCGCCGAACTGCGCCGGCACCGCGGCGGCCTCGACGCGTTCACCGGTGAGAGCCCACGCTCCGACGTGCGGGCCGTGTTCGACTGGTCGTACCGCATCCTCAGCCCGCCCGCCGCCGACCTGTTCCGGCTGCTGGCGTCACATCCGGGACCGGACTGCTCACCGGTGGCGGCGGCGGTCCTGGCCGGAGTACCCGAAGCGGACCTGCGGGCGCCGCTCACCGAACTGCTGCGTGCCCACCTGATCACCGAGCCGGCACCCGGCCGGTACGGATGCCACGACCTGCTGCGCGCCTACGGCACCGGACTGGCCGCCGACACCTCCGGCGCCCGCCGGCGGCTGTTCGACCACTACCTGCACAGCGCGTACGCGGCGGTGGAACTGATGTTCGCCGGGCGCACCCCGTTCCGGCCCGGCCCGCCGGTCACCGGCGCGGACCCGGTAACCTTCGACGACTCCGCCGGAGCCGTCGCCTGGCTCGGCACCGAACTGCCCGCCCTGCTCGCCACGATCACCCACCCCGGCCCGGAGTCCGCCCGGCACCGCTGGCAACTCGCCACCGTGCTGCAACCGCACCTGGACCGGACCGGGCGATGGCAGACCCAGCGGGAGATCCAGACCGTGGCACTGCGGGCGGCCGCCGACCGGCACGCCGAAGCCTGCGCCGAACGGTCACTCGGGTTCGCCGAGGGCCGGCTGAAGAATTGGCCGGAAGCCGACCGGCACCTGCAGCGTGCCGTCGAGATCTTCACCGCGATCGACGACCCGGCCGGCCGGGCACACACCCATCGGCTGCTCGCGTTCCTCGCCAACCAGCGGGAACGCCACGAGACGGCGCTGGAGCACTACCGGATCGCCGCCGACCTCTACTCCAGGGCCGGCGAGACCGTCGGCCGGGCCATCGTGCACAACGAGACCGGGTGGACGTACATCCTCATCGGAGCCTTTGATCTGGCCCTGGGCGAATGCCGGTCGGCGATCGAACGGCACCGGGAGGCCGGCCACCCCAACGGCGAGGCGGCCGCCTGGGACAGCCTGGGCTACGCCCACCACCACCTTGCCGCGTACGACGAGGCCCGGGTCGCGTTCGGGCACGCCCTGCGGATCTACCGCGCGGTGTCCGACCGTTACCTGCAAGCCGACACCCTCACCCACCTCGGCGACACCGAACACGCCGCCGGCCGTGGTGGACACGCGCTGGACGCCTGGCGGCAGGCCCTCGACATCCTCGACGACCTCGGGCACCCGGACGCCGCCGGCCTGCGCGACAAGGTGCACTCGCAGGCCCACTGAGCTGCGACGAAAGATTTCCGTCAGAGGGACGGCTGAGTCCGCTGCCTACGTTTCCGGCCCACGTAGTCGACAGGAACCGGCAGCAGACATGACCAGCACCAGCACCAGCACCGAACCGGCCGCCCACTTCCTGGAGGACCTGCTGTCCGGTCACCGGCCGGCGCTGCTCAGCTACGCCAGAACCCTGACCCGCGACCACCACACGGCCGAGGACATCGTCCAGGAGACCCTGCTGCGGGCCTGGCGGCACGCCGACCGGCTCCGCTCCAAGCCGGGTTCGGTCCGCGGCTGGCTGCTCACCGTGGCCCGCAACCTGTCGATCGACTGGCTGCGCAGCGCCGCCTCCCGGCACGAGAGTGTCGGCGCCGAGCACCGGGAGGCGTCCCAGCCGGACCACGCCGACGCGGTCGCCGACTCCGACGAGGCGGTCACCCTGCTGCGGCGACTGTCCACCGAACACCGGGCCGTCGTCTTCCACACCTGCATGAACGGCCGGACCGCCCAGGAGACGGCCCGGCTCCTGGAGATCCCGGTCGGCACCGTGAAGTCCCGGCAGCACTACGCCCTGACCCTCCTGCGGACGAACCCCCGCCGCCGCGCAGAGGTGGCCGTCGATTAGTTTCGTACGGTGCTGAAGATCGGTGACGACGGTGACGGACGGCACCCGGCCGAGCCCGTAACCTGCGGACCGGATTCCTCGTTGAATAAGCCGGAAGCCGGAAGCCGGAAGCTCTCCCGCCCGGTGCCGATTCTGATCACTGGGTGACGATCGCCGCGGAGCGCACCCTGCTCGCGGTCGCCCGCACCGTCACCTCCACCGGACGGGTCCTCGACGCGATCCAGTTGCTCCGCGACGACCCCCGGGTGCAGGTCGTGTTCACCGTCAACGACACCTCGCCGTTCCATGCCGGGGTGACCGAGATGCTGAACCGCGCGGGCGCCCGGGTGATCCCGTGGAGCGAGGTACCGCGCCTGCACTACGACGCGGCGCTGACCGCGAGTGAGAACACCGAACTCCAGCCGATCGCCGCACCCGTCCTGGTGTTGCAGCACGGCGCCGGGTTCCACAAGGATCTGCCGGACTCCCGCGGCGACGACGGCCGCCGTCTGTCCGGCACGGTGCGCGCCGCCGACCTGCGCGGACGGCCCGTGCAGATCGCGGTGACGCATCCCGACCAGGCCGCCCAGCTGGCCACCGCCGAACCGGCGACCGCCGGGCGCACCGTCCTGATCGCCGACCCGATGCTGGACCGGATGCGGGCCACCCGGCTGCTCCGGCACCGTCACCGGGCGGCGCTCGGCCTCGGCGACCGGCTGCTGGTGGTGGTGACCTCGACGTGGGGACGGCAGTCCCTGATCGGGCGCCATCCGGACCTGCCGGCCCGGCTGCTGGCCGCGCTCGACGCCGACGGCCACCGCGTCGCCACGGTCCTGCACCCGAACGTCACCTCCGGGCACGGCCGGTTGCAGGTGCGGCTCTGGCTGGCCGCGGCCCGGGACGCCGGACTGCTCATGGTGCCGCCGGACGAGGGCTGGCAGCCGATGATCGCGGCCGCCGACTGCGTGGTCGGCGACCACTCGTCGATGAGTCTGCTCGCCGCCGGCGCCGGGGTGCCGCTGCTGCTCGCGCCGCTGGCCGGCGAGGTGGTTCCCGGCACGCCGATGACGACGCTGAGCCGTGCGGCCGCCCGCCTCGACCCGGCACGGCCACTGCCAGAGCAGATCAACGACACGATTGCCGGGTACGCGCCGGAGCGTTACGCCGCAGCCGTCGACGCCACGTTCGCCACCGGACCGCAGGCGCGGCCCCTGCGTGAAGTCCTCTACGAACTGCTCGGACTCACCGAACCCGGCGAACCCGGCCCGCTCTCCGGGTGGCCGCCGCCCGTACCGGAAAGCTCGGCGGTGGGCTCTTTCGTCGTGCACACCCGGATCGGCGACGGACTGATCGAGATGGCCCGGTATCCGGCCGCGGTCCGCCGGCACGTCCCCGGCCCGCCGGACGGCTGGACCGGTCATCTGTCCGCTGGCGACAACGAATGGGACCTGCGAACGCTGCAGAGCGCCGAAGTCCTGACCGACGCCGGCCCGGACGCCCTGGACCGCTTCCCGGGCAGCGCCCTGACCTGCACGAACACCGCAACCGGCGGTATCGTCACCGTGCGCGACGGCCGCCGGGCCGAAGTCGTCACCGACCGTGGCGACCTCGACGTGGTGGCCGTCGCCGCCTGCGGGTACGCCCTGGCCCGCGACAAGCGCCTCGACAACGGCCACTGGCGGGTGCGGACCGCCCGGGGCGAGGCCCGGATCGAGGTGCGGTCACTGCCCTGGCTCGGATAGCCGCCGGATCTCCGCCGCCCGGTCGGTGTGCTGGGCGACGGCGGCCCGGTCACCGAGCGCGTTCGCCGCGACGATCAGATCCTCGCGGACGCCCAACTCGTACCGCCAGAGTTCGGCCACCGCGAAGTAGGCGGCCGAGGCGGCCAGCTCGTCGTACGCCCGGCGGAAGTGCCCCAACCGCAGATGAACCGCACCGATGGCGGCGTCGGCACGGGCCGCGTTCCGGTCGTCGCCTGCCGCGTTCAACCCGTCGCGCGCCTGTTCGAGCTGCTCCCGGGCATCGTCCGGGCGGCCCGCCGCGTCCAGGAACATCCCGTAGTAGAACCGGCCGAGTGCCACCCCGCGGTCCAGCCCGACGGCCTGGAAGGTGTCGATCGTGGTGCGGAACGCGGTCTCCGCCTCGGCCCGGGCGGCGGCCTGCCCGGCTTCCGGCGCGGCCCGCGCCACCCGGTCCAGCAGGCGGGCGTGGAACTCCCACACGGTCCCGGCGAGTTTCCGGTCGTTCGCGGCCGGCAGCAACCCGAACGCCGTCCGGATCTCGGCCCGTGCCCGGTCCAGATCCCCGGCGGTGGAGTGGGCCCCGGCCAGCGTGCAGTGGATCTGGATCTCGACGTCCGGCCGGCCCAGCCGCCGGGCCGCGGTGATCGCCAGATCCGACATGGCGGCCTGGGCGGCCAGGTGCGGATGGTTGAACCAGAGCGCCTGCGCGGCGGTCGCGAGGCGCAGCACCTGCTCGTCGGCGCCGAGTTCCAGCCCGATCCGGGCCACCCGCAGCAGATCCTCCCGGCCGGCTTCGAGCGCCTGCAACGCGCGGGCCCGCTGGTTCTCCCCGGCGAACGGGCCGTCCGGCGGCACCGGGCCGCTGATCAACCGGCGCCGCTCGCCCATGATCGCCCGGTCGGCGGACTCGGCCCACTCGCAGACGAACCCGACGGTGTCCGCGACGACCCGCTCGGCCCGCCCCGGGTCGGTCTCGGTCGCCAGTCGCGCCCCGTGCGCCCGGACCAGCGGGTGCGGGGCGAACCGGTCCCGGCCGGCCCGCTCCAGCAGCCGCAGACCCAGCAACTGGTCGATCGCGGCCCGCCGGGCCCGCCGGTCCGGCCAGCCGATCCGGGTCAGCAGCGCGTCGGAGATCTCGGTGACCGGCACGGCGCCCAGGTCGCGGTAGAGCAGCCGGCCGTCCTCGGACAGGTGTCGGTAGACGTTGTTGAACAGCGGCTCGACCGCGCTGCCACCGGCGCCGGGAAGGGCCAGGGCGTCGAGCAGGTACGGCTCGCCGGCCAGCTCGTCGGCCAGTTCGGGAACGGTGAGCGTGGTGTCCAGCCGCAGCCGCCCGCCGACCACCCGCAACGCCAGCGGCAGCCGCCCGCACAGGGCGATCAGCCGCCCGGTCGCGGCCGGATCCTCGTCGACCCGGTCCCGGCCGCAGACCGCCGCGAGCAGGTCCCGGGCCGCCGCGTCGTCCAGCGGCTCGACCTCGATGAAATGGGCACCGTCCATCGCCAGACCCCTCACGTCGTGCTGGGTACTCACCAGCATCACGCTGCCCGGCGCGGTCGGGATCAGCGGGCTGATCTGCGCGGGCAGCGCGGCACCCCGGAGCAGCACCAGAACCGGTTCCCCGGCGGTCCGGGTCCGGTACAGCGACAGCCGGCCCGCCGCGGTGTCCGGCAGCAGCCCGCCCGGCACGCCCAGAGCCAGCAGGAACGCGGTCACCACCGGGTCCGACGACGGCGGCCCGCCGAACACCGGATCCTGGATCTCCCGCATGTCCGCGTAGAGCTGCCCGCCGCCGAACCACTCCCGGCGCTGATGGGCCCAGCGCAGCGAGGTAGCGGTCTTCCCGGATCCCGGCGGTCCACCGACGACGACCACCGGAGTCGCCCCGGCACTGTCGCCACCCCGGATCCCGTCGAGCCGTTCGAGGGCCCGGACCTGGTTCACGAAGTCGGCGGGTCCGGCCGGCAGCAACCAGACCGCCGACGGCACCGGCAGCGCCGGACTGGGAATCGTCAGTTCCGTGCCGTCCAGCTCCGCCTGCATGCGGGTGGCGAGTTCCGGATGCTTCTCCAGGAACTCCCGCAGCGCCTCCTCGTCACCGGCCGCCTTCGACCCGATCCGCTTGCGGAGCCCCTCGACCATCAGGGTCCAGGTGGACTGGGCGGCCTTCCCGACGTCCTCGCCGGCCCGGGTCACCACCGCCGTCATGATCGCGGCGACCAGCGCTTCCCACATCCGTCCCCCAACCGTCCAGGTAAGACAATCGACAGGCGTCAGGATATCGGTGCGCTGCCACGGGCTCGGGTGTCCTTCTCACGCGAACCGCCCGTCTGGACGCGGGGGAGTAGGGTCACGGTCCCCTTTGGAAGGATGACGTCAGTGCGGTTACGTACAGTTACATCAGTGGTGACCGGTGTACTCGTCGCAGCGACGGCGACCTTCTTCGCCGTCGCCGGCACCGGCACCGCGAACGCCATCGCCAACGGCGAGCCGGTGGCCGAGGGCGAGTACCGGTTCAACGCCCGCCTGGTGATGACCGGCATCCCCACCGCCGCCGGTGGCAAACGAAACAGCGGCTGCTCCGGCGCCCTGATCGCCGAGCAGTGGGTGATCACCGCCGGGCACTGCTTCCGGGACGCCAACGGGGTCCGGGTGCAACGGCCGGTCGCCGATTCGACCGTGGCCACCATCGGTAAGGCCGACGTCAACGGCACCGGCGAGGGCGTCGCCCTGGAGGTGATCGAGGTCCGGCAGTCGACCACCGCCGACGTGGCGCTCGCCAAGCTGGCGTCCCCGGTCGAGGGCATCGAGCCGATCGCGATCGCGGACGCCCCGCCGGCGGTCGGCGACACGCTCCGGCTCACCGGCTACGGCTCGGTCACCAGCACGAACCCGGTGCAGGAGACCCGACTGCGAACCGGGCAACTGACGGTCCTCACCGTCGCGTCGAACATCATCGGGGTCCGGGGCGCCAGCCCGTCCCCCGACACCACGCCCTGTCCGCACGACTCCGGCGGCCCGTTCTTCGTCGAGACGCAGTGGAGCGACCCGGAGCTGGTCTCCATCGTCAGTAACGGGCCGTCCTGCCCGCACACCGCCAAGGAGAGCAGCGCCCGCGTCGACAACCTGAAGGACTGGATCACTGCGCAGGTCTGAGGCGCGCAGGTCTAAGATCCGCTGAAGACGGCCCTGACCAGGGTGTCGAGTGCCTGCGGGAAGATTTCGGCAGGGTCGGCTTCGGCATCGCCCATGGTGATCCCGGCGGTGAGGGTCCTACTGCCGTCGGGGCTGCTGTACATCAGTGCCCCGTAACCGCCCGGGGCGCCACCGTTGTGGTGGTAGACGATGCCGGCGTCGCCGAGGTCCTGGACGAAGATGCCGAGGCCGTAGTCGATCGGGCCGTGCGGCTCCCGCATCTCGTCCAGCAGCGGTGCCGGCAGGATCTTGCCGCTGTTCAGCGCCGCGAAGAAGAGGTGCAGGTCACGGGTGGTGGTGATGGCGGCACCGGCCCCGGGAAGCATGGACAGGTTCTGGCGCGAGACGTCCTGCACCTTCCACTCGGCACCGTCCTGGTAGCGGCAGTAGCCGTGGGCGTACGGCTCGGGCAGGTCCGTCACCGCACCGGCCAGGATCGTGTCGCGCAGCCCGAGCGGTCCGAGGATCCGCTGCTGCATCTGGCCGCCGAACGAGTCACCGGTGATCCGCTCGACCAGCAGCGTGGCCACGGTGTAGTTGGTGTTCGCATAGCTCCAGTCGGTGCCGGGCTCGAACCGGGCCGGCTTGGACAGTGCCAGCGCGACCAGGTCGGCGGCGCGGTAGGTGTCCAGCCGGGTGTCCACCCACTCTTTACCGACCGCCGGGATCCCGGGGGCGAAGGTGCCGTCCGGGTAGTACTCGCCGGTGTAGTTGAACAGCCCACTGGTGTGCCGCAGCAGCATCCGCGTGGTGATCCGCTCGTCCAGACCGAGATCGGTCAGGTGCTCGGCGACCGGTGCGTCCAGATCGAGCCGCCCGTCGGCCACCAGCAGCAGGACCAGCGAGGCGGTGAACGTCTTGGCGACGCTGCCCGCCCAGAAATGACCGTCGATCGACGGCGGAGTGCCGTCGCCCAGTTCGCGGACCCCGGCAGTGCCGGCCCACTCGCCGTGCTCATTGTTCACCCGCATCTGCAGCCCGGCGAACCCCGCCGCGACGAACTCGTCCACTGCCTTCTGGAAGTGCTGCCCGCTCTCGTTTCTCATACCGGAAACGCTACGTTGCCTTCAAAAATTCAACAACGACAACATTGCTTTCGGTGCGCGTACAAGCAGCTAGAGGCCCTGCAATCATTGCAACGGCTCTGTTCTCAATGCAACGTGGCGTTGCAATGGAGTGAGTGTGAACGCTACAGTGGAGGAAAGTTGCGGATCATGAAGGAGGCGGCAGTGCCGGGAGGCAGACTCACCCAGCAGGAGCGCCAGCAGATCACCGCGGGCCTGGCCGACGGTCTCGCCTACGCGGAGATCGCCCGGCGCCTGGACCGGCCGACCTCGACCGTCACCCGGGAGGTCATGCGCAACGGCGGCCCCACCGCCTACCGCGCCGAGCTGGCCCACCACGCCACCGAGCGCCGCGCCCGCCAGCGCCGCAAGACCACCCCCGGCCCGGCCGGCCCGCCACCGGTGCAGGGGCGGGACGCCGAGGCGGTCCGGGAGTACGAGGACACTTTCGCCACCGTCTTCATCCAGTCGGGCCTGCCCAAGATGACGGCCCGGATCCTGGCCGGCCTCTACACCGCCGACACCGGCAGCCTCACCGCCGCCGAACTCTCCACCCGCCTGCGGGTCAGCCCGGCGTCGGTGTCCAAAGCGATCGCGTTCCTGGAATCCCAGGGCCTGGTCCGCCGCGAAAGAGACGACCGCCGCCGCGAACGCTACGTGGTCGACGACGACGTGATGTACCAGTCCACGATGGCCAGCGCCCGAGCCACCGCCCACCTCGGCGACATCGCCCGCCAGGGCGTAGCCGTCCTGGGTTCCGGCACCCCGGCGGCGGCCCGTTTGGAGAACATCGCCCGCTTCGTGGACTTCGTCTCGGAATCCATCGGCCGAGCCGCCGACCAGGCCCGCGAGATCCTCCACACCAAACCGGCCGCGCCCCCGGAAGCCTGAGCTAGCCGGCCAGGTGCTTGCGGGCGAAGGCGATGTTGTTCGGCAGTGCCTGCGCCCACACGTTGTGACCGGTCGCGTATTGGCGGTACGTGACCTTCGCCCCGTGCACCAGCATTTCGGTGACCTGCAGATCGGTCAGGAACGGGAAGGCCACCACATCGAACCGGCCCTGGTTCACCAGCACCGGCGCGTCGTACCCGGACACCGGCAGCGTGGTGACCTCACGCAGTACCGCCGGGAACGGCCCGGTGTTCAGCGGCTTGGTCAGCATCTGCCCGATCGACACGCCCTGGGTGCGGGTGTTCATGTCGAAGTAGCAGAGTTCGTGCGCGTCGTCGACGACCGCGCGGCCGGCCGGCGTCAGGTAGGCGTCCAGGTCGAAGTCCGGCCGGGCGGTCTCCAGTCCGGCGAGGATGTAGGAGACGTAGGTGGTGTAGTCCGGCGCGGGCAGCGGCGGGATGTACGGCCCCGCGAGTGGGATGTAGCCCTCGACCTTGGTGGCCGGGGCGTCGGCCATGGCGGCGGCGAGCCGCAACTCCGGCGCCCGTTCCTTGGCCGCGGCCGCGGTGGCGAGGGTGGCGTGGCCGCCCTGGGAGATGCCGTTCACGACGTAACTACTGGACAGGGTGGGTGCCACCGCGCGGGCCGCGCGCACCGAGTCGATCACCGCGTTGGCTTCGGCGGTGGCGTCCAGATAGGCGTGCGAGCCCTCGGTGCCGATGCCGATGTACTCGGTGGCGACGAAGGCGAACCCGGCCTGGATCCACGGGGTGACGACGTTGACGTCCGCCGCGGCCGTCCCGTAGTCGTCGGTGTAGGCGCAGGCGTCGCCGAGACCGGCGGTGACGTGCGCGTTGGCCAGGATCGGCCAGCCGCCGGCCGGTGCCGTCCCGGTGGGCACGTAGATGGTGGCGAGCGCCCGGCGCGGCTGGTCGAGCGAGTTCTCGGTCCAGTAGGTGATCGTCGTCGCGGTGCTGCCGGGCGCCTCCTTGCCCGGCAGCGGCGTCGCACTGATCACCGAGCCCGGGGCGCCGGCGGCCGACGCCGGGACGGCCGTCCCGAGAACCAGGAGCGGCCCTACCACCAGCGGTACGACACGGCGGAGGGTAATCATCGGCATCACTCGTTTCAGTCCGTCCCGATTAGGTTAGGCAAACCTAACATTCAAGCCGATCGTCGGCGTTCGAGGGCCGGGCGCCGGGTCGAGAGAGGACTGTCCTGGCCAGGCGTTCCCTCGCGGTGGGGCGGAGACCTGAATGCGGATGACCGATCCCGCCTGGTGGGTGTGAGCAAAGTGACGGTGACCGGCTCTCAGGTTCTCGACAGAAAGGCGCTGGTAGGTTCCGCCTCGATCGAGGCGTCGAACGGGCGTCGTTCGAGGCTTGAGTTAAGGACGTCGGCTACCCATGATCGTATTTGCCGTGCTGGCGGTGGTCGCCGTGGTGGCGATCTTCGCTGCCCTCCACTGGTACCTCTGGCGGCGCCTGGTCGCCGCGAGCACCGTGCCGGGCTCGCGGTGGCGGCGGGCCGGGACGGTCTTCTTCGTCGCGGCGCCGATCCTCGCGGTGGGGGCGATGTCCGCCGAGGCGCTGCCGGTCCCACTCGTGATGAAGAGCGCGCTCGGCTGGCCCGGCTATCTGTGGCTGGCCGTCTTCATCTACCTGCTGATCGGCGTGCTGGTCGGGGAAGCCGTCCGGCCGCTGCTCACCCGGTGGCTGGGGCGCCGCGACCGGGCGGCCGCCCCCGAACCGGCGATGGCCGGTGTCGGCGGCTCCGTCTCCGGGTTCGATTCCCGTGCGGGCGACGGCGTTGCGAGCGGCGGCGACGTGGCCGGCGGCGATGCGGGTGACGGCATTGCGGTCGGCGGCGACGTGGGCGGCGGCTCCGCCGAAACGGGAGACGGCGTTCGTACGATCCCGGACGGCGCCCCGGGGAGAGCTTTCGGCACGCCGGCTCTGCTGTCACGGCGCCGGTTCGTGTCGCGGGTCGTCGGTGGCGCGGCAGCGGCGGCGGCCCTCGGCACCGTGGGACACGGGACCTGGGACGTGCTCGACGGCCCGTCCGTCAAACGGGTCATCGTGCCGCTGGCGAAACTGCCTCGCAGTGCGCACGGTTTCCGCATCGCGGTGGTCAGTGACGTGCACATCAGTGCCGTGCTGGGCCGTGGTTTCGCGCAACGGGTCACCGACACCATCAACGCCACCCAGCCCGACCTGATCGCCGTCGTCGGAGACCTGGTCGACGGCAGTGTCGAGGACCTGTCCGGATCGGTCGAGCCGTTGCGTGGGCTGCGGTCGCGGCACGGCACCTTCTTCGTGACCGGCAACCACGAGTATTTCTCCGGCGCCGACGAATGGGTGCGGAAGGTGCGCGAGCTGGGTTGGCAGCCGCTGGAGAACGCTCGTACCGCGATGCCCGGTTTTGATCTGGCCGGTGTCAACGATGTGGCAGGTGCGGACACCGGCGAGGGCCCGGATTTCGGGGCGGCTCTCGGGGACCGTGATCCGGCGCGTGCCTCGGTCCTGCTGGCACACCAGCCGATCGTCATTCACGACGCGGTTCGGCACGGTGTCGACCTGCAGCTGTCCGGGCACACGCACGGCGGTCAGATGTGGCCGGGAACGATCGTCGCCGCGGCGGCGAACCCGACTCTGGCCGGTCTGGAGAGGTACGGCGACACCCAGCTGTATGTGAGCCGTGGCGCCGGAGCCTGGGGCCCACCGGTCCGGGTCGGTGCTCCGTCGGACATCACCGTCGTCCAGTTGGCGTCCGGCCAGGCGTAGGTCATCTGGTCCGGATCGCCCGGCTGGGGTGGCGCAGGGCGGACGCGGCGGCCATGCGGGCTCCGTTCAGGGCCGCGGTGTGCGGTGACGCGGCGCGATGGACCCGCAGCCGCACGGCGTCGGCCAGGGCCTCGGACAGGCCGGGGTGGGAGGCGCCGTCGCCGACGAGCAGTAACCCGCGTTCGACGGCTTCGGTCAGGTTCTCGTCGGGGCAGGTCTCCCGCAGCTCGTCGAGGTGACCGGCGACCACGTCGGTGATCAGGTCGATGGTCGCGCCGTCGGTGAGGTCGCGGGTGCCGATGCCGGTGCGCCGGGCCGCCACCACCCGGCCGTGGTCGAGGAGCGCGACCTCGGTGACCTGGGCGCCGATGTCGGCGATCAGCAGTGCTCCGGCGGTCGCGCCGGCACCGATCGCGGCGGCGCGCACGCTGTCGATGAAGACGATCCGGCGGGGCGTCAGGGCGGTGTCGAGGGCGCGGCGCATCAGCGCCTCGTCGGCTTCGGTGCTGAGGACCGGACGGCAGGCGACGAGCAGGTCGGCGTCCGGGATCGGGGTCGGGTAGCGCTCGACGAGGTGGGTCAGCACGGTGGCGCAGTCGTCGACGTCGGTGACGCGGCCACGGTGTACGGCGGCACCGGTGGGGCCGCTCACGACACCCTGACGGGCGGCCCAGACTCCGGCGGTGTTGCTGCCGAGATCCACGGCGACGGCGAGATCGGGGGAGGGGGTCACGAAGGTGGTCCTTTCTGAGGAAAACGCGGGTAACAAAAAAGGGCCGAAGCTGTCTGCTTCGCCCTGGCGGTGGAACTGTCGATTACTTCTCCACCGGCGGGCCGCGATCGGGCACTGCGCAGTGGACAGCCCGGATCGCCGCCACGGTGGTGGCGGTGTGTGAGGCGGAACCCGGCACCGGCATACGGTCAACTTTAGGTTGATCAACGCAGAGATGCCAGGTGAATACGCTCAGGCCCGGCCCGGTTCCGTTCAATTACTCCGGGCGCCGGACGAATGGCAAGGTGTGATCGAGGCTCTGTGGGGTAGCCGGACGGTGCGGGTTCTGGCGCTGACGACGGCGGTGGCCGTCGCCCTCGTGACGGTTCAGCCGCCCGGATTCGTCCAGGTCACCCGGTTGTTGATCGCGATCTCGACGGCGCTGACCATCTACGTCTGCTTCCGGATGACGCGGCACCCGGAGTTCGGCGGGCAGTCCCGCAGGTTCTGGGAGCGCACCCTGTTCGCGATGAGTGCCATGACACTCGCGATCGGGTGTGACCTGATCTCCCCGTACACGACGGGGTCATTGGTCACCGGGGTCGGAACCGTGAGCCGGGTCCTCGGCGCGGTCGCGTTCGCCTGGGCGTTGTTGCGCCTGTCGACACATACCGACACCCGGGCTCAGAAGGTCGCGCTCTGGCTGGACATCACCACGCTCACCGCCGCGAGCATGATCCTGCTCGGGCACGCGGTCCTCGACGACTTCCTGAAGGAGCGCGCGAGTATCCCCCCGGAACCAATGGCGTTGCTGGTCACCAGCGGGGTGGGGGTCTTCCTGGTGGCCCGTCTCGCTCTCAGCCGCGGCTCGCTGCTGCCACCACGGGCTCTGGCCGCCACCGCGGTAGCGGCGTGTACGGGTGGCATGGTGCCGCCGATGGCGATGCTGCTGGGCTGGGGCGCCGGTGTTCCCGGTAGTGGACCGCTGATGGTAGCGCCGGTGATCGCCAATCTGGGACTGGTGCTCGCCGGGCGTTTCCAGCTCGTCGACGACCGGAACGCCGGCGCCGCTGAGCCGGGTGGAATCTGGCGCCGGGTCCTGCCGTACGCCGCAGTCGTCGCCGTTGATCTTCTGTTGCTCGCCCACGTGCACAGCGGTGACAGCGGTCTGATGGTGGTGACCGTGGGCGCGGTGTTCCTGACCGTGCTGGTGGTGGCCCGTCAGCTCGTCGCGTCCCGGGAGAACGAGGTGCTGGAGGCGCGGTTCCGGCTGCTGGTGCAGAACTCGTCCGACGTCATCTCGATCTCCGACACCGACGGCCAGGTGACGTATTGCAGCCCGGCGATCGGCCGGGTGCTCGGTCTCCCCCCGTCCGCGGCGATCGGCACGCTGGTCCCGGACTGGGCACATCCGGACGACACGGCCGGGTTGCGGGAGTGCTGGGAGAAGACGCTGAGCGGTGGTCCCGGCGCTTCGGCGACCTGCCGGATGCGGGTGCGCAACAGTGCCGGCGAGTGGCGCTGGATGGAGATCGCCACCACGAATCTGCTGCACGAGCCGAGCGTGGGCGGTGTCCTGACCAACAGCCGGGACGTCACCGAGACGACGCTGGTGCAGGAGCGGCTGAGTCACGAGGTGACCCATGACGCGCTGACCGGGATCGCCAACCGGGTGCTCTTCACCAGGCGGATGGAGGCGGCGGTGGCCGGTGGCGGGCCGTTCAGCATCGTGCTGATGGATCTGGACGGCTTCAAGGGCGTCAACGACACCCTGGGTCACGCCGCCGGGGACGCGTTGCTGATCGCGGTGGCGGAACGGATGACCGCGAGCGTACGGTCGACCGACACGGTGGCGCGGCTCGGCGGCGACGAGTTCGCGATCCTGTTCGACGGGCTGGTCGGTGATCCGGTGGACCGGGTCCTGGTCCGGATCACCGAGGCCCTGCTGATCCCGGTGCCGGTGCAGGAGCAGTTGATCTCGGTGCGGGCGAGTTTCGGGGTGGCCGACGCCAGCGGCGACGTGGACGAGCTGCTGCACAACGCCGATATCGCCATGTACGCGGCGAAGTTGCGAGGCGAGGGCGGTCACGTCCGCTACAGCGACGGCATGCGGATCCAGGGGCGGGACGACCCGGCCGGTCCGCTGCGCGCGGCGATCGCCGCCGGTGAGCTCGTGCTGCACTACCAGCCGGTGGTGTCGTTGCCGGGCGGGCGGCTGGCCGGGGTCGAGGCGCTGGTGCGCTGGCGGCATCCGGAGCGTGGCCTGCTCGGCCCGGGGGAGTTCATCCCGCTCGCCGAGGAGTCCGGTCTGATCGTCCCGCTCGGTGCCTGGGTGCTGCGCGAGGCGGTCCGCCAGTCGGCGCAGTGGATCACCGAGTTCGGGGACGCCGCGCCCGGCACCGTCGCGGTGAACGTGTCGGCGGCCCAACTGCGCGAGGACGGGTTCGCCGAGGTGGTGGCCACGGCGCTGCGGGCCGAAGGGCTTGCGGCGGCCCGGCTCTGTGCCGAGATCACCGAGAGCACCGCGATCGGTGGTGGTGCCACCGGGCGGAACCTGACGATGCTGCGGGAGATCGGTGTCCGGTTGTCGCTGGACGACTTCGGCACCGGCTCGGCCACGCTCAGCACGCTCGCCACCTGCCCGGTCGACCAGATCAAGCTGGACCGGTCGTTCGTGACCGGCCCGGACGCGATTCCGCAGGCGGTGATCCAGCTCGCGCACTCCCTCGGGATCGAGGCGGTCGCCGAGGGCATCGAGACCCAGGAGCAGGCGGACCGGCTGGCCGGGCTCGGTTACCACCTGGGGCAGGGCTTCCTCTACGCCCGGCCGATGCCGGCCGCCGAACTGGCCGCGAGGCTGCCGGCTTTCACCGTTGCTTGATCGTCTTGTATCGATACAGTGCCGGGGTGCCGGTAGTCGTTGGATAGTCGACAGGCATTGCGGACTCGTTACCCATAGATTGCTGATCATGATTGTGTCCCACGCCACTACATGTAACGATACAACCCCTCGGGAAAGCGCTTGCCTATGACTGTGGGGAGTTCGAGATGGTGAACAGGCGTCAACTGCTCATGCTCGGTGCGCTCGGTGCGGCCGCTCCGGCCCTGACCGCCTGCGGCGGGGGAGACGATGTCGACGGCACCGGTGCGGCGACGCTGAACTTCGCCTTCTGGGGCAACGACGACCGGGCCGGCAAGTACAAGCAGGCCATCGACCTGTTCCAGCAGCAGAACACCACGATCAAGGTGCAGACCTCGTTCGCCGCGTGGGACGTCTACTGGCAGCAGCGATCCACCGAGGCCGCCAGCTCCAGCCTCCCCGACGTGCTCCAGATGGACCTGGCCTACCTCGCCAAGTACTCCCGGACCCGCCAGCTGCTCAAACTCGACGACAACCTCGGCTCCGGCCTGAACGTCAGCGGCATCGACCCGAACATCCTGCCGGCCGGCAAGTACGAGGACGGCACCTTCGCCATCCCCACCGGCACCAACGCGTTCACCCTGAACTACAACGCCACCCTGCTCGCCGAACTGGGCGTGGCCGAACCCAAGGCGCCGCTGACCTGGGCGCAGTACCAGCAGTTCATCAAGGACGTCTCCGCCAAGGGCGCCGCCCGGCCGGAGAAGGTCTACGGCTCCTGGGACTACACCAGCGTCTTCTGGACCTTCCTGCACTTCGTCCGGCAGTCGGGCAAGGACCCGTTCAACGGCAACAAGATCAACTTCACCGAGGCCGACCTCACCGCCTGGTGGTCGTCGACGGCCCCGATGCGGCCCACCGAGTTGCTCCCGGCCAAGGTCGTGACCGAGCTCAAGCCCGTCTCACCGTTCGCCAAGAGCCGGACCGCCTCCGAGTTCTCCTGGGACAACCAGATCGCCGGATACCTCGGCGACGCCGGTGGCAAGGGCGAGTTCAAGCAGCTCACCCTGCCCACCGACAGTGGCACCAGCGGCCTGTTCTACAAGGCCTCGATGCTGCTGGCGGTGGCCCAGAACTCGAAGTTCCCGAAGCAGTCGGTCAAGCTGATCGACTTCCTGATCAACAATCCCGAAGTCGGCAAGATCTTCGGTACGTCCAAGGGCGTGCCCGTGGTCCAGGCGCAACGTGACGCGATCCAGGCCACCGGTATCGACGCGAACGTGCTGGCCTACGAGGCGAGCGTGAAGTCCTCGGTCGGGACCTCGCAGGGCGCCCTGCCGGAGGGTTTCGGCACCATCGAGACCGACTTCCTCACCATCTCCGAAGAGATCAGCTACGGCAAGGTCACCCCGGCCGACGCCGCAAAACGCTGGTTCGCCAACGCCGCCGACGCGCTGGAACAGTGACCGTGCCGGTCCGGGAACGCCGGCGGCGGGAGACCGTCGCCGGCTACACCTTCCTGTCGCCCTGGCTGCTCGGCTTCGTCCTGCTCACCGCCGGGCCGATGATCGCCTCGCTGTACCTGTCGTTCACCTCGTACGACCTGTTCAGCGACCCCGAATGGATCGGCACCGAGAACTACACGAAACTGTTCGCCGACGAACGGTTCCGGCACTCGGTGATCGTCACCCTCGGCTACGTCGTGCTGGCCACCCCGCTGAAACTGGCCGCCGCCCTCGCCGTCGCGGTGCTGCTCAACGGTGCGCGCCGAGGCCAGGGCTTCTACCGCTCGGCCTTCTACGCCCCGTCACTGATCGGCGCCAGCGTCTCCATCGCGATCGTCTGGAAAGCCCTGTTCGGCACCGAGGGCGCCGTGGATCAGATCGGGCAGTTCTTCGGCTGGAACTCCGGCGGCTGGGTCGGCAACCCGTCGCTGTCGATGCCGATGCTCGTACTGCTGTCGGTCTGGCAGTTCGGCGCCCCGATGGTCATCTTCCTGGCCGGCCTCAAACAGGTGCCCGCCGAGATCCACGAAGCCGCACTGGTCGACGGCGCGAGCCGCACCCGCCGGTTCTGGAGCATCACCCTGCCGATGATCTCCCCGGTGCTGTTCTTCAACCTGATCCTGGAGACGATCCACGCCTTCCAGATCTTCAACTCGGCCTACGTCATCTCCGGCGGCAACGGCTCCCCGGCGGGCTCGACCCTGTTCTACACGCTCTACCTCTACATGCGCGGCTTCGCCGATCTACGGATGGGGTACGCGTCGGCGATGGCCTGGCTGCTGGCCATAGTCGTGGCGGTCCTGACCCTGATCATGTTCCGCACGTCGAAGTCGTGGGTCCACTACGGAGGTGATCAGTCGTGAAGACGAACCGGGCCGGCAGCATCGGCTTCCACCTGGGCGCCCTGGCCGTCCTGGTGGTGGTCCTCTACCCCGGAGTCTGGACCATCGCGTCCTCCTTCAAACAGAAGAGCCAGATCGTCGGCAGCGCCAACCCGTTCACCGCCTCCCCGACACTGGACAACTTCCGCACGGCCCTGTCCGGGATCGCCGGCATCAGCTTCTGGCAGTTCTTCGGCAACTCCCTGGTGCTGGCCGTGTTGTCGGTGGTCACGATCGTCGTTTCCAGTGCGATCAGCGCGTACGCGCTGGCCAGGATCCGTTTCCCCGGCCGGGACCTGTGGTTCGCCCTGATGATCGGCACCATGCTCGTGCCCGCGCACGTGATGCTGATCCCGCAGTACATCGTGTTCCAGAAAGCCCAGCTGGTGAACACCCTGGTCCCGCTGCTGATCGGCAAACTGCTGGCCACCGACGCGTTCTTCGTCTTCCTGATGGTCCAGTTCATCCGCAGCATGCCCCGCGAACTCGACGAGGCCGCCCAGGTCGACGGCGCCGGCCACACCCGGATCTTCTGGTCGATCATCCTGCCGCTGCTGCGCCCGGCGATCGCCACGTCGTCGATCTTCGCGTTCATCTGGAGCTGGAACGACTTCCTCGGGCCACTGCTGTACTTGAAGAAACCGGACATGTACACGCTGCCGCTGGCTCTGCGCCTGTACATCGACCAGACCACCACGTCCGATTACGGGGCACAGATCGCGATGGCCGTACTGGCGCTGGTGCCGGTGATGTTGATGTTCTTCGTCTTCCAGCGCTACCTGATCGAAGGCGTCGCCACCCAGGGCCTCAAAGGATGAACGCGCGGTTCGCCCTGTTCGGTGAGGTCCTGATCACCGGCGTCGCGGTCACCGCGGCGTCACTGGGCCTGGTCACCGCCCTGCCCGCCGCGCTCGCCGGGGCCGCCCACCTGCGCCGCCACATCGACGGCGAGGGCGGCGGCCCCCAGACGGTGGCGGCCGACTTCCGCGAGGCGTTGCGGCGGCTGCCCGCGGCGAGCGTGGCCCTACCCGTACTCACCGCGCTGTTGACCTGGAACCTGACCTTCGGCCGTCAGGCCGGACCCGCGGCCTTCACCGCCTGCCTGATCATCGCCGCCGTCGGTACGGTCGCGGTGCTGCGCCTGGCCGGCTCGTGGACCCCGGCGGACCCGCCCGGCTCAGTGACGGCCATCCGCGCCGCGCTGCGCCGCACGGCCGCCGACCCGATCGGCAGCGCGCTGCTGGCCGGCGCCCTGCTCGGCGCGACCACGATCACCTGGATGCTGCTCCCGCTGTCCGTCATCACCCCGGGCCTACTGCTGCTCGCCTCCCTGGCCGTGCACCGCCGCCGCGCTGGGAGACACTTGCAGCCGCAAGAACAACGGTGATCGCCCGGGTCGCGGTTCCACTGTGATCTGAGTCGACCGTGATGGGGGATGCGGTGTCCGCACTCAGGAATGTGGCGGCCACTACCGAACAGGAGGAGACGACTCTCGCCGGCACCGTCGCCGCTCGCGCCGCCCCGCTCGGCTCACCGTCCCGGTGAAGGGGAGACTCAGGTCTGGTAGCGGGCGCGGAGAGCAACCACATCATGCGGTTTTCCAAGGGAGGACAGCGCCGACAAGTAGCCGGCGACCGGGCCCACGGTGAGCAGGCCGCTGGCGGCGCCGGCCCACTCCCCGGCCGCGGGGGCGAGCGCGGTCCGGGCCCGTACCATCGCGGTGGTGTCTCCAGCGGCGACAGCCGCCTGTGCGAACAGGCACCACAACGCCTCCGCGAGCAGGTCGGCGGGCGGGTCCGGCACCTCGGCCAGCACGGCGCGGCCGGGAGCGAGCAACGGGCGCACCCACGGTTCGTAAGGGCCCCACCCGGCGTCCGCGGCGAGCGGATCGGCCAGCGGAATTGCGAGCGGATCGGCGAGCGGAATTGCGAGCGGGACGGCCAGCGGATCGCGGCGCAGACGCAGGCCGAGCAGCGCCAACGGCAGCAGGCCCTCTCGCATGCCCGGCATGCCGGCCTGATCCAGCCGGGCCGACGCGGCGCGATAACCCGCCTCCGCCTCGGCCGCCGGAACGTTCGATGCCACGTCGGCCCGCAACGCGCGATACCACTGGGTGAACACGCCGACCAGGCCCAGCTCGTGCCGGTCCGCGAGGTCGTCGGCGGCCCGCGCGTGCCGGTCGGCGACGTCGAACGTGGCCGTCGCGCAGGCCGACTGCATCCGGATCAGGTGGCCCAGCACCTCCACAGTGGCCAGGCCGTGCGTGTTCGCCATGGTCACCAGTTCGGCGCCGATCGCGTCCCGGTGGGCCGCGCCGCCGGTGTGGTGGCAGCTCTGCATGAACGCGGCGTTCAAGGCGAACGCGAGCAGCGCCGGATCGTCCAGTTCCCGGGCGATCGCCTCGGCCTGCCGGGCACAGTCGCGCGGCCGGGTGTCGTGGGTGCCCCGCGATTCGAGGGCGATCGTGGCCAGCAGCCGGGCCCGTGCCGGCCGGTGACCGGCGGCCGGCAGGGCGGCGAGTGTCCGTTCCGCGGCGGCGACGATCGCCGCGGCCTGCCCGGGATCGTCGGAGCGGGGCCAGATCGCCGGCACGTCGTACGCGCCGATCACGCGCGCGGTCAGATCCGGATCACCGAGCTCCTCGGCAGCCGCCACCGCCGCGCTGCGCTGTTCCCGCGCCACCTCCAGCCCGTCCGGCCCGGTGACCGCCAAGTTGCGCAACAGCCCGACCGCGGACTCCAGCCGGGCCCGCGAACCGGTGGACAACACCCGGTCGTACGCCGCGGCGGCCCTGGTCCACACCCCCTCGGCGGGACTCTTGGTCAGGTGCGGTTCCTGTCGCAGGATGTCGGTCTCCAGCGTGCGCAGAGCCGGGCCGGGCTCCACCCCGAGCCGGCTGTCGAGCAGGTCACGGGCCCGGCGCAGCACCGACAGGGCATCACCCTGCCGCCCGGAGCGGTAGAGGGCCAGCGCCAGCAGCCGCCAGCCCTCCTCCCGCCACGGATACGCGGTGACGTGCGCGTCCAGATCCGGCACCGCCTCGGCCGGCCGGCCCAGCCCCAGCAGTGCCCCGGCCCGGTGCTCGACCGCCTGCAGGCGCAGTTCGGCCAGCCGGGCCCGGTCGGCGCGCGGCCACGCGACGTCGGGGAAATCGGCGTACGCGGGACCCCGCCACCACGCCAGCGCCTCGTCGAGCAGCGCCAGAGCAGGGCCGGGCTCCGCCGTACCCGCGCGGGTCAAGGATTTTTCGAACCGCCACGCGTCCACCTGATCAGAATCGGCCCGGATCGCATATCCCGCCCCGGCGGTCACCAACACCGTGGCCGGGGCCCGGGCCGGGCGGTCCGGCTCGATCGCCCGGCGCAGCGCCGCGACGAAGGTCCGGACGGCGGCGACCGCCCCGTCCGGCGGTGACACCCACAGGTCGTCGACGAGCGCGGTCACCGGCACGACCCGGCCGCGCGCCACCAGCAGCCGGCCCAGCACCGCCCGGTGTTTCGGCCCTTTCAGCGCCACCGGCCGGCCCCGCTGATCCTGCGCGGTCACCGGCCCGAGGACGGCGAACCGGATCCGGTTGCTCATTCGCTGCTCATCCACGGCCGTGACAGTTGATCCCATGAACTTCGAGTACACCCGAGTAATCGTCGCCGACGGCGTGGAACTGAACACGGCGGTAGCCGGCTCCGGCAGCCCGATCGTGCTCCTGCACGGTTTCCCGCAGACCCACCTGATGTGGCGGCACGTCGCCGCCGACCTGGCCGCCGACCACACCGTGATCTGCCCTGACCTGCGCGGGTACGGCGCCAGCGACAAACCGGCCGAGAACGGCCCGGACACCTACGCCAAGCGCACCATGGGCACCGACATCGTGACTCTCGCCCGGAAGCTGGGCCACGACCGGTTCGCCCTGGCCGGTCACGACCGTGGCGCCCTGGTGGCCGTCCGCACCGGTCTCGACCACCCGGCCAGCGTCACCCACTTGGCCTCGCTGGACGTGCTGCCGACGCTGGACATGTGGGACGTCATGCACGGGGTCAGCGCCGCGGTCGGGTTCCACCTCTACCTGATGGCCCAGCCGCCCGGCCTGCCGGAGAAGATGATCGCCGGAGCCCCGGACGAGTTCTTCGGCTACTTCCTCGACCTCTGGACCAACGACCCGGAGGCGATCCCGGCCGAGATCCGCGCCGCCTACCTGAAAGCCTGCCGGGAGGCGATCCCGTCGATCGTCGCCGACTACCGGGCGTCGGCCGGTGTCGACGTCGAACACGACCGGGCCGACCGGGAAGCCGGGCGGACCCTGACGATGCCGGTCACGGTGATGCAGCAGGACTGGGGTTCGCAACTCGGCTTCGACGCCGCCGCGCTGTGGCGGGCGTGGGCGCCGGACCTGCGGCACGTCCCGGTCCACTGTGGCCACTTCATGGCCGAGGAGGCCCCCGAACTGGTGGTCGAGGAGATCCGCGGACTGCTCACCCGCTGAGTCACGGCTGGATCGGGAACGTCGCCCAGATGTGTTTGGTGTCATGGGTGGCGTACCAGCCGACGTCGAGGGAGAACGAGCGGGCGAGCATCAGCCCGCGCCCACCGGCGTGCAGGGGACGGGTGCCGGCGAGTTCCGGGATGCTGCTCAGATCACGGTCGGCGACGTCGAGGACCAGGTGCTCGTCGTTGCGCAGCAGCCGGACCTCGGTGGGCGGGATACCGTGCCGGATGGCGTTGGTGGCCAGTTCGGTCGCGACCAGGGTGATCCGGTCGAGGATGTCCTCACGATCATCGGCGGCGAGATGCGGGTAGCTGGTCAGTTCCTGATGAAGTGATGCCCGCAACTGTCGCAATTCGCCGGCACTGGTCAGGGTCCAGACCCGAAGCTGCTCGGCGTGTGGTGGCTGCGGCGAGGTGCGAATTTGTTCCACCGCGGGTCTGTGCCCTTAAAAGTCGCCACTTATGCAGCGCCGCGGTTCCGGATCCCGGCCCGGGGCGGCCTGGCCGGCGGTCACTCGTACCGGTACTTCAGCGCGTCCGCCTCGTTCTGCTCGATGTCGGCGATCGTCAGGTCCGGAATCCGCAACTGCGCCAGGGTCACCTCGGCCGACGTCGGCTGGGCGTCGGCCGGCAGCCACTGCTCCGGCTTCCAGGCCCCACTGCGCAGCAGCGACTTGGGGCAGTGCGGGTAGACCTCCTCGATGCCCACCACCAGTGCACTGGCCGGCGGCTTGCCCACGGCAGTCAGCTGGGACAACAGGTCGGGGCGGGTGGAGACGCAGGCCCGGCCGTTCAACCGCAGTGTCGTGGTGCGCCCGGGAATGATGAACAGCAGCCCGGCCCGGCCGGTGGCGACGATGTTCTGCAGGGTGTCCAGGCGCTTGTTGCCGGTCGCGTCCGGAATCGCCACCGTCCGGGAGTCCAGCACGGCGACGAACCCGGTGGGACCGCCGCGTGGTGAGACGTCACAGTTGCCGTCGGCGTCCACGCTGGCGACCATGACCAGCGACGAACAGGCGATCAACTGCCGGGTCTGCTCGGTGAGCTCGGTCATCTGTTTCCGCACGGCGTTCTCACCGGGCAGTTCGTAGGCCAGGCGCAGCGACTCCTGGTCCGGCACGGCGTCGAGGAGCAGCGAGTCGAAGGCACTGGCGGCAAGAGCTGACGTCATGCCCCGACCCTAATCGACGATCCGGTCCCACCCGTACCGCATTTCGCGCCGCTACGGGTCGCCGAATCCAGTGTGGCCCGGATCAGCGGACACCGCACGGCCGCAATCCGGCACTGATCGGCGACCTGTCCGGTGACTGGCGCGAGGAGGTGGTGCTGAGCAGCAAGGTCCACGACGAGTTGGTCATCCTCACCACCGACCAGTCCACCGGCACCCGGCTCTACACGCTCGCGCAGAACCCGGCCTACCGCAACGGCATGGATGCTCAAGGGCTACCTGCAGTCCCACGCGGTTGACTACTACCTCGGCACCGGCATGACCACCCCACCGGCTCCGAAGATCCACTACGCCCGGAGGTACGTCTCCCGGGTCCGGCTCAGCAGGCTGTTGAGCTGCGTCAGCTCCTCGGGTCCCAGGGCGGCGAACGGAGTCACCGTCAGCATCCTCCGGATCAGCTCGGCGCGGACCGCGCGGCCCCGCTCGGTCAGCACCAGCACTCGGGAGCGACGGTCCGCCGGGTCGGTGCCGCGAGTGACGAGACCACGGTCCACCAGCTGGTTCGTGATGAACGTCAGGTTGGACGCGTTGCAGAACAGCCGGTCCGCCACCGTCTTCATCGACGGTGGCGGCTCGGCCGGGTCGATGGCCCAGAGCGCGTGCGCGGTGGCGTCGGTGAGTCGATGCTCGGCCAGCAGGGGAGTCATCCGGGAGTTGGCCATCATCGTGATCTCGTGTGCGGCGGCGACCACGGCGAGCAGGTCCATGGTCCCATCGTACCGATGCTTCAAGTCTTGAAGTTTGTGTTACGGTTCGCTTCAAGTTAGTTCGAGACTTGAAGGGAATCGGTATGGAGTATCGCGGCATCACGGCGATGGTCACCGGGGCGTCCAAAGGGATCGGCCGGGCGTACGCCCACGAACTGGCCCGGCGCGGCGCGAACCTGATCCTGGTGGCCCGCTCGCCGGACGCGCTCGCCCGGGTCGCCGACGAGATCCGGGCAGCGTACGGGGTGTCCGCCGAACCGCTGGCCGCCGACCTGAGCAGCACCGACGGCCCGGACCGGGTGGCGCGCGAACTGGCCGCCCGAGGGCTCACCGTCGACCTGCTCGTCAACAACGCCGGCGCGGGCTCGGTCGGGCCGTTCCTGGACCGGCCGTACGAGCCGCAACGCCGCGCCGTCGACCTCAACATCCACGGGCTGATGGCGCTGACCTACCAGCTCGGCGCGCAGATGGTCGCCCGTGGTTCCGGTGGCATCATCAACGTCGCCTCCACCGCGGCCTTCCAGCCGTTGCCCTACCAGGCCGGGTACGCCGCCACGAAGGCGTTCGTGCTGTCCTTCACCGAGGCGTTCGCCCAGGAGATGCGCGGCACCGGCGTCCGCGTGATGGTCGCGCATCCCGGCGCCACCGAGACCGGCTTCTTCGACGGCACCACCGCCGTGATGGACCCCCGCGCCACCGACTCACCGGAGCGGGTCGCCGCGAAGACCTTGAACGACTTCGCCCGAGGCCGCCTCAACTCCTACCCCGGCCGCCCGTTCAACCGCGCGCAGACCCTGGCCGCACGCCTGATGCCCCGAGCCGCCGTGGCCCGCCTGACCTTCGGCCTGAACCGCCACCTCGGCTTCCACACCGTCCAGGACGCCTGAAGCCGCGGGTCACACCCCGATGCTCGTCGCGGCCTTGCCCGCCCACGCGGTCAGCGCGCCGGGTCGATCGCCGCCCGGCTGGCCGTTGCGGCTGATCCAGGCGACGTGGCCGTCCGGGCGGATGAGGATCTCGGTGATGCCGGCCAGCGCGGGGTGTGCGTCATCGGAGGCCATGGCCACGGTGACGCGTCCGGCCCAGCCCGCGACCTCGTTCTCAGCCGGGCCGTCGCCGGTCAGGCCGAGCAGCACGAACGTGCCACCGCGCAGGGACTCGGCGACGCTGGTGTGCGTGGTGAGCGGGATGTCCGGCATGCGGGCGCCGACGAGTGGTTCGGGCGACACGCCGTACCGGGTGTCCAGTCCGGACACCGCGCCCGCGATCCGCCGGTTGGCGGCTTCGATGCCGAGCAGGTCGTTGATCAGTGCCCGGAGTGCGGCAGCCGGCCGCTCGTACCGGGCGACCTGCGTGAGTTCCAGCAGCAGCGTCTGGACCTCGGTGTTGGCGGTGACGGCGGCGCCGACCGGATGCCGCTCGTCGTGATAGCTGTCGAGCAGGCCGTCCGGAGCCCAGCCGTGCACCTGGGCGGCCAGTTTCCAGCCGAGGTTCGCCGCGTCCTGCAGCCCGGTGTTGAGCCCCTGACCGGCCGCGGGAAAGTGGATGTGCGCGGCGTCGCCGGCCAGCAGGACACGACCGGACCGGTAGCGGGCGGCCAGCCGGGTGGCGTTGCCGAAACGGGACAGCCATCGGGGCTCGGCCACCCCGAAATCCGTTCCACAGGATCGTACGAGGGCGGACCGGAGCTCCTCGAGCGTCACCGGCGTCGACGACGGCTCCCGCATCCGCTGCGCGTCGACGGTGACGAATCGGGTGATCCCGTCGCCGAGGGGGACCGCCAGTACGCCACCCGGCGCTGCGCGGTGCAGGATGGTGCCGTCGATGACGGCGAAGTCGCCGAGCATCCCCGTGAGGGTCTCCGCAGTGCCGGGGAATTCGATCCCGGCGGCCTCCCGGACGATACTGCGGCCACCGTCGCAGCCGACGACATAGCGGGCCCGCAGCCTCGTGCCGTCCGCCGTGACCTCCACGCCGTCGTCGTCCTGGGCGAGTCCGGAGACGGTGGTACCCCGGGAGACCGGAACGCCGAGGGAGTGCACCCAGCCGGCCAGCAGTCGCTCGGTCTGGGCTTGCGCGAGAAACAGCGTGTAGCCGTGTGAGCTGTCCAGGGCGGCGAAGTCGAGCCGGGTCTCGAGGCCGGCGAAGTGCCAGCCGGGCACCGGCTTGCCCACGGCCAGGAACGCGCCGGCGAGTCCGCGCTGATCCAGCACTTCGACGCTGCGCGGATGCAGCGTGAGCGCTCGCGAGTCGCGCTGTGGTGAGTCCCGTCGTTCCAGGACTCGCACGCGGACTCCGGCCAGCGCCAGTTCCCCGGCGAGCATCAGCCCGGTGGGGCCGGCTCCCACCACGATCACATCGGCGTCCATGCGGTGTTCCTCCCGGTACTAATTAATGAACAGTGTTCACGTGAACGCCGTTCACTATAGTGCTGACCATGGGTACCGTGACAACCCCCGAACGCCGAGGCCGGCCGCCGAGACTCGACCGTGGCCGCACCGTCGACGAGGCGCTGCGCCTGCTCGACGAGAACGGCCTCGACGCGCTGACCATGCGCCGCCTCGCCGAAGCCATGAACGCGCAGGCCGGAGCCCTGTACCGGTACTTCGCCACCAAGCAGGACCTGCTCACCGCGATGGCCGAAAGGATGCTCGGCTTCGGCGCCGACGCCATCGCGGACAGCGACGACTGGCGGCAGGTGGTCACGGTCCACGCCCACCGGCTGCGCGCCGCTCTGCTGGCCCATCGCGACGGCGCCCGGGTCTACGCGGGCACCCGCTCGGTCGGGCCGAACACCCTGGGTTTCGCCGAAACCGTCGTCGCGTCGCTGATCAGCGCGGGATTCACCCCGGACGACGCCGCTCGGGCGATGTTCGCGGTCGTGCACTTCACCGTCGGGCACACCCTGGAGGAACAAGCCGCCGCCGGAGACCCGGCCGACGTCGACCGGTTGTCGGCCGCTCTCGATCCGGAGTCCTACCCGGCGCTGGCGGCCGCCGGCGCGGCACTGACCGGTCCCGGCTTCACCGCCTACTTCGAGTTCGGGCTCACCGCCCTGATCAGCGGCCTGCGGCCCGGCTGATCAGCGATCAGACCCGCACCACCTGCCGGCCCCAGGCGCCGCCCTTGTCGAAGGATCGGTGTGCCGCGGCGATGTCGGCGAGCGGGTACACGCCGTCGATCACCGGCTGGATCCGGCCCGCGGTGACCTGCTCGGCCAGCTCGGTGAGCTGCGCGGTGCGGGGAT
This sequence comes from Actinoplanes derwentensis, assembly GCF_900104725.1. Classification (NCBI taxonomy): domain Bacteria; kingdom Bacillati; phylum Actinomycetota; class Actinomycetes; order Micromonosporales; family Micromonosporaceae; genus Actinoplanes; species Actinoplanes derwentensis. Next base: position 4,893,677 of record NZ_LT629758.1, on the reverse strand, counting down.
CGGCGCTGAACGTGCGGATGCGGCGGGACCCGAAGACGGTGGACGCGGCGATCGCGGCGATCGCCGGGCCGGACAGACCCACCGTCACCATCCGCCCACCCGGGGTCAGCCGTCGGCGGTAGCTGGCGAGTTCCGTGCCGACGGTGTCCACGATGACGTCGAACGTGCCGATCCGGTCCGCGGTGACCTCCGTGTAGTCGAGGACCCGTTCCGCGCCCAGGCTGGTCAGCGCGTCGGCGTGCCGGGACCGGGCCAGCGCGGTCACCCGGCCGCCGAAGGCATGCGCGAGCTGGACGGCGGCCACCCCGACGCCGCCTGCCGCCCCACGGACCAGGACACTCTCGCCCGCGGCCAGACCGGTGGCGCCACAGAGCGCGGCCAAGGCGGTGATCCCGGGAACCACCAGGGCCGCGGCCTGCACCGCCGACAACCCCGCGGGTACGGGGGCGACACGGTCGGCGGGGACGACGACGTACTCGGCGGCGCCCGCGATCTGGTGCTTCCCCCGCGGATGCACGGTGCCCCACACCAGCTGGCCGTCGACGGCACCGGTGGTGCCGGGGCCGATCCCGGCGACGACACCGGCGAAGTCCAGGCCCGTTCCGAGCGGGAACCGGCGACCCGAGACGATCTTCATGGCTCCCGAGCGGACCAGCGAGTCATGTCCGTTGACACTGGACGCCGCGACAGCGACCAGAACCTCGCCCGGCCCCGGTTCGGGACGCTGCACTTCGGTGAGGGTCAGGACGTCCGGGGTGCCGTACGAAAGGATCTGGGCGGCCTTCATGGTGTTGGTCCTCTCGGTCGTGAACGTCTGCCACACCGAGCCTGCCGCCCCGAGCCGCGAACATGGTCGGCCGGTTTTTCCTGGGACAACGGGACCCACCCTCGGACCGGCGCTTTCGCGCATACTGGGCGGCGTGGACGACGACCCCCGCCGCGAGCTGGCGGAATTCCTGAAAGCCAGGCGGACCCGGGTGCGCCCGGAGGACGTCGGGCTGGAGCCGGGACCACGCCGCCGGGTGTCCGGGCTGCGCCGCGAGGAACTGGCCCTGCTCGCCGGAGTCAGCGCCGATTACTACCAGCGGATGGAGCAGGGCCGTGACGTCCGGCCGTCCGAGCAGGTCCTCGACGCCCTCGCCCGTGCTTTGAACTTCTCGGCCGAGGAGACCCGGCACCTGCACACGCTCGCCACCGCCGCCCGCAAGCCGGTTCCCCGCCCCCGGCGCCGCACTCCGGAAACGGTGCTGCCGACCACCCTGCGGCTGCTGCGGACGATGACCGCCCCGGCGGTGGTGGTGGGCCGGCACCTCGACGTGCTCGCCTGGAACCCACTGGCCGGCGCCCTGCTCGGCGACCTGAGCCCGCTGCCGCCGTCGGCCCGTAACATGCTGTGGCTGCTGCTGCAGCCCGGCGCTGACCTGACCTGCCCCGACCGGGCGGCCACCGTCGGCGAACTGACCGCCATGCTGCGCACCGCGGTCGCCGCCGATCCCGGCCACCCGCGAGCACTCGAACTGGTCGGTGAACTCGCGGTCCACAGCACCGAGTTCCGCACCCTCTGGGCCCGCCACGACATCGAGGAGACCACCCGCGGCCGGATGCGTGTCGTGCACCCGCTCGTCGGCGAACTCCACCTCGATTGGGACGCGTACCGGCTGCCCGGAGCGGCCCCCGCCCCGATGATCGTCGCCTACACCGCCGAGGAGGGCAGCCCTGACAGCGAGCGTCTCCGCCTGCTCGCCCAGTTGGTCGACACCCCTGCCCCGGCCGCAGTGCCGGTCGGACGGTTCTGACACCGTCCCGCAAAACTCATCGGTTTCGATGACAACGAGCACCGCCGCACGGGTGTCTTCTCCTGTGTGACGACCGTTATGAAGCACGGACCGGCCCGGACGGCGAGCGGCGCGGAGCACGATTACTTCGCCAACACCCGCGGCGCCCTCCCGGCACAGGTCAAGGAAGGGAAACAGCAGCCGGGGGCCGCGAGAAGGTGGTCGCCGCCGCGGAATATGCCGCCAAGGGCGACCTGGACAAGGTTCGCCGGCAGATGGCCCTTGGCGCACCTTCCCGCCGACGCCAAGGAGACGCCGCCCGTCCTCGCACCCGGCGTCAAGCCGTCGAACACGGGAGAAGAGAAGCGCAACGTCAACATCACCGACAACTGGGTCTGGAACAGCTCGATGGACGCGCTGGGACTTCGGGCCGGCAGCCCGGCGGTCCGGGCCGGAGTGCTGCGCCTGGTAGGTCAGATGCCCGAGGTCACGGTCGAGAAGACCACCCTCGGGGGCAAGCCGGTGCTGACCCTCGCCGCCGGTGAACTCGCCACCGGTGGCCCCACGCAGACCCTGACCGTCGACGCTGAGACCGGTCTGCCGATCAAGTACGTCGTCGACGGCGGCAAGACGATCAACTACACGGTCGCCCGGGTGACCGTCGCGGACGTCGCCGCCGGCAAGTTCTGATCCGGGCCGCTTGACGCCGGGGCCGGCCCGCCCGCCGGCCTCGGCGTTCCCCCCTCTCTCCAGACGAAGGACGACGAGAGACATCCGGCCCGGTGGAAGCCGCCGGGCCGGATGAGGCAGGCGCTGACGGCACTCGGCCTTTCCCGCAGCGTTGAGTTCAGGCTAGAGGGGATTCTCGGCTGTTGTGGGCCGTGGTTTCGGTAGGCCGAGAGTGAGCCGGCCTACCGCGCACAGGTGTGCATGCAGTTCTCTGTCGTCGAGCCCGAGTGCGGGGTTGGCCGCTGCGCCGGCGAGCCCGCGGGTGACGACGCTTGCTTTGACTTCGCCGGCCGGCCCGGCCTCGACTCCCGCAAACAGCGCCATCTGCCGCTGACTCAGTGCGCTGAGTTCGGGGTGGGCGCGCAGCATCTCGATGACTCCCGGGTCGCCGGAGAGCAGGCTCATCAGGGACTTGTGGTGGACGACGATGTCCACGAAGCCGATGAGGAGACGTTCGGCGCGGGCGTGGTGTCCGCGTATCGCCTCGGCTGCCTCGACGGCGGCCCGTAGTTGTCCGGCAAGTGGCTCGATCACAGCGAGAAGCAGGTCCTCGCGGGAGCGGAAGTGGTGGTGCACGGCTGATTTCGTGACGCCCAGTTCGGCAGCGATCATTTGTAGAGAGGTGCCGGCGAAGCTGTGGCGGGTGAACAGGCCGAGGGCTACGTCGATGAAGCGTTGCCGGCTGTCCAATGCTTTCGCCGTGGTGCGTGGCATTCGTTCGGACTCCTCGCTGTGGCCGCCGGTTTCGTAGCCTAATGCGATCGACCATGAACGTTCGCGGACGACGCCGCTAGCGGCCGGGTTCGGGCAAGCTGCGAGCCGCGGCGGGGGAGAGCCCGTCGAGCAGCAGAGCGAAGTAGCGGCGCCATTCCTCGGTGTCGGGGTCGGTGCTCCACAGCACACTGACCAGCATCGCCATGATTCGCGGGAGGTCGGCCGCGCTGATGTCGGGCCGCAGTGTTCCGGCCTGCTGGGCTCGCCGGGTGAGCGCGGCGAGTGCGGTGAAGAAGGCAGCGGACAGGTCGGTGGTCGGGGATCCGGTGGTTCGTGCCGCCGCGAGCGTGTTGCGTTCCCGCGCGACGGTGAAGACTCCGGCTTCGATCAGGGTGGTGAAACCGCGCAGCGCGTCGTCGTCCGAGACGGCCTGTTCGATGGCGGGGGTCAGGTGTTCGGCGAAGCTCTGGTCGATGGCCGCCCGGACGAGGTCGCTCTTGGCGGGGAAGTGGCGGTAGAGCGTGCGGATGCCGACTTTCGCCCGCCGCGCGATCTCCTCGAGGTGTACGTCCGGTCCGTCGTCGGCGAAGGCTGTTCGTGCTGCTTGCACTATGCGTTGCGCGTTGCGGGCGGCATCGGCTCGCGGGTGCCGTTCGGTCTCGGTTGCCACATTCCCAGCCTAGCAATTGACAGTCGACTGTCGGTTTCGTGCTAGCTTGTCGGAGATAAATGACAGCCAACTGCCATTTAGGCTGGAGGGGGTGATGGCGTTGCACGTCGACGTCGAGACCGAGAAGTGCGTCGCCGCTGGTCACTGTGTGCTGCTGGCGCCTGAGGTGTTCGACCAGCGGGACGAGGACGGGGTCGTGGTGCTGTTGGAGGCGGCTCCGGATCCGTCGTTGCACGATGCGGTGCGGGAGTCGGCCATGATGTGTCCCGCGGCGGCGATCCACCTGGCCGGGTCGTGACGCGAGTCGTGATCGTCGGTGCCTCGGCCGGCGGGATCGCCACCGCTGAGGCGCTGCGGCGGTCGGGGTACGACGGTGTGCTCACTCTCGTCGGGGACGAGGTGGAGACGCCGTACGACCGGCCGCCGTTGTCCAAGCAATTCCTGGCAGGCCGACGGACGTCGGGCGACCTGGCCCTGCGTACGGTGGATGCGCTCGCCGCTCTTGACCTTGATCTGCGGCTCGGATGTACGGCGATCGGCTTGGATCCGGATCGCCGTACCGTGGCCCTGTCCGATGGACTCGCCCTGGGTTACGACACCGTCGTGCTGGCGACCGGGGTCCGGGCGCGCCGGATGCCGGGGACCGCGGATCTCGCCGGCGTGCACACGTTGCGGTCGTTGTCGGATGCCCGGGCGTTACGGGAGCAGCTGCGGCCCGGCCGGCATCTGGTGATCGTCGGTGCCGGGTTCGTCGGTGCCGAGGTGGCGGCGACCGCCGTCGCACTCGGCGTACGGGTGACGCTGCTGGAATCGGCGCCGGTTCCGCTTGCCGCGGTCACCGGCTCGGCGGCGGGCAGGTTCCTGGCCGCGGTGCACGCCGCCCATGGCGTCACCGTCCGCACCGGGGCCGTGGTGGCTCACGTCGAGACCTCCGCGGTGGTGCTGGCCGACGGCACCAGAATCGCCGCGGATGCGGTCCTGATGGCGATCGGCACCATCCCGAACACCGAGTGGCTGGCCGGCAGCGGGCTCGCACTCGACGACGGTGTCGTCTGCGACGAATACTGTGCCGCGGCTCCTGGTGTCTATGCCGTGGGTGACGTGGCCCGCTGGTACAACCCACTGTTCGGCGCGGTGATGCGGGTCGAGCATCGCACGAACGCCGCCGAGCAGGGCCTGGCCGTCGCCCGTGCCGTAGTCGGGCAGGCGGTGCGTCCTTTCGCGCCGGTGCCGTACTTCTGGTCCGACCAGTACGACGTCAAGATCCAGGCGTACGGCGTCCTGCGTGGGCACGACGAAGCCCTCGTCATGGAGAACGACCTGGACACTCGCCGATTGCTCGTGGCTTACCGCCGTGGCCAGACGCTGACCGGCGTCCTGGCCGTCGGAGTATCCCCGCGCACGTTGCGTGCATGGCGTGCGCTCATCGCGGCTCGCACCCCCTGGGCGGCCGCCCTCACCGACATGACACCTGTCTGATCTGACACGGAAGAGGTTCCCATGACGACCGCGACATTCCCCGGTGCGCGTTCCGCCCGCCAACCGTTCGACCCGCCGGCCGAGTACACGCAGTGGCGTGAGCAACCGGGCCTGCACCAGGCGGTGTGGAACGGCCACACCGTCTGGGTGGTCAGCCGCTACGAGGACATCAAGGCAGCGATGACCGACCCCCGGGTCAGTGCCCAGGCTCTCGCCCTGCAGAGCAACGGTGCCCACGACGGGACGAACGCCCCCGACATCTTCCCGCGGATGGACGATCCCGAACACGCCCGCCTGCGGCGCATGCTGACCAAGGACTTCACCGTCAAGCGGGTCAACGCGATGCGCCCCGGCATCCAGCAGATGGCCGACGACCTGATCGACGCCATGATCGCCGGCGGGCAGCCCGCGAATCTGGTCACCGACTACGCCCTGCCTCTGCCGTCGCTGGTGATCTCACTGCTGCTCGGTGTCCCGTACACCGATCATGACTTCTTCCAGACGATCACCGCGACGATGATGAACATCAACGCGTCGCGTGACGAGAAGGCCACGGCCTCGCGCCGGTTCTTCGGCTACATGATGGAACTGGTCGCCCGCAAGGAACGCGAGCCGGGCGACGACCTGATGAGCCGCCTGGTCCACGAGCACGTCCTGACCGGCGAGTTGCGCCGCGAGACCGCCGCGATGAACGGCGTCATCCTGCTCAACGCCGGCCACGAGACCACCGCCAACATGATCGCTCTGGGCACCGCGGCGCTGTTGGAGAACCCGGCCAAGGCGGCGGTGCTGCGTGACACCGACGACGATGCCGTCGTCGCGAACGCGGTCGAGGAGCTGTTGCGGTACCTGACCATCGTGCACAGCCTGGTCGCCCGGGTGGCGCACGAGGACCTGGAGATCGGCGGGCAGCAGGTCAAGGCGGGTGAGGGGCTGGTCATGAACCTGCCCGCCGGTAACTGGGACCCCGCCTTCGCGATCGACGCCGGTGAGCTCGACTTCGACCGTGCCGTGCGCGGTCACCTGGCGTTCGGTCACGGCGTGCACCAGTGTCTGGGCCAGGTTCTGGCCCGCGCGGAACTGCAGATCGCTCTGCCCACCCTGCTGCGCCGGCTGCCCGGGCTGCGGTCGACCGTGCCGCTGGAGGAGATCCGCTTCCGCAACGACATGAGCATCTACGGCGTCCACGAACTCCCGGTGGCCTGGTGAGCGCCTTGCGTTTCGACGGCCGGGTCGCCGTCGTCACCGGCGCTGGGGGTGGGCTCGGCCGCCACCACGCGCTGCTGCTGGCCGAGCGCGGGGCCCGTGTCGTGGTCAACGACTTCGGTGGCTCGGTCACCGGCGAGGGCGCCGGTGCCGGGCCGGCCGAGGAGGTCGCCGCGCAGATCCGTGACCTCGGCGGGGAGGCCGTCGCCGACACCCACAGCGTCGCCACTTCCGCGGGGGGAGAAGCCGTCATCGGTACGGCCGTCGCCGCCTACGGACATGTCGACATCCTGATCAACAACGCCGGCATCCTGCGTGACGCCCCGATCGGGGACCTGACCGACGAGCAGCTCGACGCGGTTCTCGACGTGCACCTCAAGGGCGCCTTCCATCTCATCCGCCCGGCCTGGCGGATCATGGCCGAGCGTGGCTACGGCCGGATGGTGAACACCACCTCGGTCGCCGGGCTGCTCGGCACCGCCGGCAAGGGCAACTACGGGGCCGCCAAGGCCGGCATCGCCGGGCTGACCCGCGTTCTCGCCCTCGAAGGCGCCGGGTACGGCATCCGGGTCAACGCCGTCGCCCCGATCGCCGCTACCCGTATGCTCACCCACTCGATGCCCGCGGGCGGGCTCGATCCCCGGGCGCAGTCGATGATGGACGCGGTCACGGCCCGGCTCGATCCGGCGCTCGTATCACCCGTGGTGGCGTTCCTCGCACACCAGGACTGCCCGGTGACCGGCGAGATCTACACCGCGGGCGCGGGGCAGGTCGCCCGCTTCTTCACCGGCCGAACCCGTGGCTACCACCACCCCGCCCTGTCCGTGGAGGACGTGCGGGACCACCTTGCCGAGATCCGCGACGAGACCGGTTACACCGTCCCCGCCGATCCCGGCACCGAGATCGCCCAGCTACTGAAGGCCATCAGCACCACTTGACGGGACACCGACAGCCAGCATCTGAAGGGAGCACGCCCCCATGGACGTACTCACATGGTTGCAAGAACTGCCGGAATACGCGATCGTTGCCGCCACGGGCCTGCTGGTCCTGGGCGAGGGCATCATCGGCGTCGGCTTCTTCCTGCCGGGCGAGGCAGCGCTGCTGCTCGCCGCGGCCGCCGTCGGATCGATCGCAGACTTCTTCCTGCTCTGGAGCACCGCGGTCGCCTGCTCGGTGGCGGGCAACGTAGTCGGGTTCGAGCTCGGCCGCCGGGTCGGGCCACCGTTACGCGACACCCGGCTCGTCCGTAAACGCGGCGCCGAGTCCTGGGACAAAGCAACACTCATGCTGCAGAAACACGGGGCCTGGGCGGTGTTCACCGGACGGGTGATCCCGTTCGTGCGAAACGTCGTGCCACCGGTAGCCGGCGCCGGTGGCCTCTCCTATCGCATGTTCCTGCCCGCCGTCACTGCCGGAGCCGCGATCGCCACAGCGTTGCCCATCCTGTTCGCCATGGCGATCGCTCAAGGAGCCAGAGGTGCCGGCGCCGGCATCGTCGTCGCCGTGCTCCTCGCCGCTGCCATCGTCGTATTCGTGATGTACCGGCGGCGCAGACGATGAGCGCCGGCAGACGTCTGCTCGCACCGCTGAGCGGCTTGCTGCTGGTGCTGTTCGTGGCCACGTTGAGCAGCACGGTGATCTCGACCGCGCTGCCCGAGATGCTGGGCCGGTTGCACGGCTCGCCGGTTCAGCTCACCTGGGTCGTCACCGTCGCCCTGCTCACCGCGACCGCGTCCACCCCGATCTGGGGCAAACTCGCCGACCTGTACAGCAAGAAGACGCTCATCCACGCTGCCGTCGCGGTGTTCGTAGTGGGGTCGCTGGCGGCGGGCCTGAGCCAGAGCGCCGGGTTCCTGATCGCCGCCCGCGCGGTGCAGGGCGCCGGAGTCGGTGGCCTGCAGGCTCTGGCCCAGATCGCGATCGCCGCGATGATCCCCCCACGTGAACGCGGCCGCTACAGCGGCTACCTCAGCAGCACCACGGCACTGTCCACGATCGGCGGCCCGCTGCTCGGCGGGCTGCTCGTCGACACGTCCTGGCTGGGCTGGCGCTGGTGCTTCTTCATCGGCATCCCGGTCGCCGTCGCCGCTCTGGTCGTGCTCCAGGCGACGTTACGGATCCCGGTGGTGCCTCGCGAAAGAGTGCGGATCGACTATCTGGGTGCGCTGACGATGACGGCAGGCGTCGGACTGCTGCTGGTATGGGTGTCGTTCGCCGGCGACGCCTTCGCGTGGTGGTCGTGGCCGAGCGCCGCGCTGGTCACCGGAGCGCTCGGCCTGCTCGCTCTCACCGGCTGGGTGGAGGCGCGGGCGCCGGAGCCGATCCTGCCGCTGCGGATCCTGCGGCAGCGCACGACCGCTCTGGCCATTCTCGGCAGCCTGGCCGCCGGGACGGCGATGTACGGCGCGGCCGTGTTCCTCACCCAGTACTTCCAGCTCGCCCGAGGGTTCTCGCCGACCGCAGCGGGTCTGCTGACCATCCCGATGATGGCGGGCATCCTGGTCACGTCGCTGGTGGGCGGCCGGTTGGTCTCGCGTACCGGGCAGGTCAAACCGTTCCTGGTCACCGGCGCGATCCTGCTCACCGCGGGTCTCGGGTTGCTCGGCCTGACCGGGGCACGAACATCCCTGGTGCTGATGGGTGTGGCCATGGTTGCCGTCGGCGCCGGGATCGGCCTGACGATGCAGAACTTCGTCCTTGTCGTCCAGAACACTGTTCCACTGCGCGACATCGGCACGGCCAGCTCCACGATCGCGTTCTTCCGCTCGCTCGGCGGCACCATCGGCGTGTCCGTACTGGGCGCGATCTATGCCCGTCGCATCGACACACCCGCCGCCGACGACATCGCGTACGGCAACGCCACCGGCACCGTCTTCCTGATCTCCGCGGCCGTGGCGGTGCTGGGCATCGTGGCTGCCGTGTCACTACGGCCGGTGAGTCTCCGCACCAGTCTTGACCTGCCCCAGGAGCCGCAGTCCGCGCGTGGGTAACAGCACTGTGCCATGGCGGGACTGCACTGCGTCTGGATTGGTAACTGCACGGTAAAACTGCACGATCGTGAAGTAATGAACTTCACGATCGTGCAGTTTTTTGTGGGGTTGGCGGCTAGCTTCTGCAGGACAGCCCCATTCCGACTCGACCGATGCGAGGACTCACCCATGGCTTGGTTTCTGTACCGGCTCGGCCGGTTCGCCTTCCGCCGACGATGGCTGGTTCTCGGCCTCTGGCTGGCCGTCCTCGCCGCCGCCCTGACCGGCGCCGCGACATTGTCCGGCCCGACCAGCGACGGACTGCGCATCCCCGGCACCCCGTCACAGCAGGCGATCGACCTACTTCAGCAACGATTCCCGCAAGCCTCTGCCGACGGCGCCACCGCACGTGTGGTCTTCGCCGTCACCGATGGCAAGCTCACCGACAAGGCCACCAAAGCCATGGTCGAGGACGTCGTCGCACAGCTGCAGCAGGCACCCGGCGTCACCGCCGTCGACGACCCGTACGAGTCGCGCACGGTCAACGAGACCGCGACGGTCGGCTTCGCCCAGGTATCCTACGAGATGTCCGCCCGGGACCTGACAGCGGAAGCGAAATCCGCGCTCGCCGGGATCGTGGAGCGAGCCGGCACCCCCGGGTTGAGCGTGGAAGCCGGCGGCGACGCCATGGACGGCGGCAGTGAGCCCGGCTTCACCGAGGTCATCGGTGTCGCCGTGGCAGCCGTGGTCCTGTTCATCACCTTCGGATCCCTGGTGGCCGCCGGCCTGCCGCTGCTGACCGCACTGCTCGGTATCGGCGTGGGCGTCGGCACCATCACCGCCGCGACCGGGTTCATCGAACTGTCGTCGACGACCACGATCCTCGCCCTGATGCTCGGACTCGCGGTAGCCATCGACTACGCCTTGTTCATCGTGTCGCGCTACCGCTCGGAACTCGACAACGGCTACGAACCCGAAGACGCCGCAGGACGCGCGACTGGCACCGCCGGATCGGCCGTGGTGTTCGCTGGTCTCACCGTGATCATCGCCCTGGTCGCACTGTCGGTGGTCGGCATTCCGTTCCTGGCCCAGATGGGTGTCGGCGCCGCGTTCACCGTCGCCATTGCCGTCGTCATCGCCCTGACGCTGCTACCCGCGGTCCTCGGCTTCGCCGGCCGCAAGGTCTCCGGCAAGCCCGCCCGCCGTGCAGCCGGCAACGAAGCCTTCGGACTGCGCTGGGCCCGCGGCGTCGCCCGCCGGCCGGTCGTCGCCTTGGTCGCCGGGGTCATCGGCCTCGGCGTCGTGTCCCTGCCCACTCTCGACCTGCAGCTCGGCCTGCCTGATGACAGCACCGCAGCCCAGGACAGCAGCCCGCGCAAGGCCTACGATCTGATCTCCGCGGGTTTCGGCCCCGGCTTCAACGGGCCCCTGACCGTCGTCGTCGACGGCGCCGCCGGATCGGTGAAAGCCGCCGCGGAGACGACGACGGACCGCATCCGGCAACTCGACGGCGTCACCACCGTCACCCCCGCTGCTCTCAATCAGGCCGGTGACACCGCTGTCCTGACCGTCATCCCGGCCAGCGGACCCAGCGACACCGCCACCCAAGACCTCGTTCACAGCATCCGGCAGATCGACGGCACGATACCCGGCGCACGGATCGGGGTCACCGGCCAGACCGCCGTCAACATCGACATCTCCCAGCAACTCGGCAACGCCCTCGTGCCCTACCTGATGGTGGTGGTCGGACTCGCGTTCCTGCTGCTGATGCTGGTCTTCCGGTCCCTGCTGGTGCCGTTGAAAGCGACACTCGGGTTCCTGCTCAGCATCGCTGCCACCTTCGGCGCGGTCGTCGCGGTCTTCCAATGGGGCTGGGCCGCCGACCTGCTCGGCGTCGACCAGACCGGACCGATCATCAGCTTTCTGCCCATCATCCTGATCGGCATCGTCTTCGGGCTCGCCATGGACTACCAGGTCTTCCTCGTCACCCGCATGCGCGAGGACTACGTCCACGGCACCGAGGCGCGCGCGGCCGTCGTCACCGGCTTCGGTCACGGCGCCCGTGTGGTCACCGCCGCCGCGATCATCATGATCAGCGTCTTCGCCGGCTTCATCCTCGCCCCGGACGCCATCATCAAGTCCATCGGCTTCGCGCTGGCCTCCGCGGTCCTGTTCGACGCCATCGTGGTCCGCATGACCATCGTGCCCGCCGTCATGACCCTGCTCGGCCGGGCGGCATGGTACCTACCAGGCTGGCTCGACCGCGTCCTGCCGGACGTCGACGTCGAGGGAGAGCAACTGCGCCACCGGCTCGATGCCCCCGTGCAACAGCACCTGACGGGTGAACACCGCGACCGGTTGCCCGTCTGACGGATCGCGAGAGGCTTCGGCGAGCCGTGGTGGCCTCTGCTGACGCACAAGTGACGACTATCGGCGCTGCCATTGTCAGAGGGCCAGCAGGACTCGCTGCCGATTGTTCCGGTCGACTCGTTCGTGGGCCTCCGCGGCCCGGTCGAGTGGGAACGGTCGCTCAACGGGGATGATCAGGCTGCCCGCGCGGGCGGCGGCGGTCAGCTCTGTGGCGGCCTCCCGTTTCGCGGTACGGGGGAAGTCGTCGCTGCCGAACAGTCGCAGCGTGACGTTGTCGAAAAGCATCGGCCAGAACGGGAACCCGGGTCGGTCGGCGCTGGTGGCGTACGCGGCGATGATGCTGTTGTTGTGCACCACGGCGGCGTCCAGGTCGGCGTTGCCGGCAAAGTCGACCTCGATGATCCGGTCCACGCCGCCGGGGGCGAGAGCACGGATGGCACTGACCGGATCATCGCTGTCGATCGCGACCGTGCCGGTGGGCGCCGACGGCAGATCCGTGGTGCGCCGCACGGTGCTGATCACCCGGGCGCCACCCAGCACGGCGAGCTGCGCCGCGATGGATCCCACCGCGCCGAGGACCCCGTGCACGAGAACCGTGGCGCCGGTGACCGGGCCGTCGGCGAAGACCGTGCGGTGTGCGGTGATGCCGGGGATGCCCAGAGCGGCGCCCATCTCGTCGCTGACGTCATCGGGCAGGTCGACAGTCAAGTCGTCGGGCACGGTCGTGAACTCGGCGGCGGTGCCCGACGCCCGGTAGGACTGAGCGCCGTACACCCAGACGCGACGGCCCACGCGAGCCTCGCTCACGCCGTCGCCGACCTTGTCGATGACGCCGGCCCCGTCGCTGTGGGGGATCACCCGGGGGTAAGGCATCGTGGAGCCGAGCCAGCCGCGGCGCTTCTTGGTGTCGCCGGGACTGATGCCGGAGAAACGCAGCCGCACCCGGACTTCACCGGGGCCGGGCTCCGGGTCGGGCAGCTCACCCACTTGCAGCACATCTGCCGCGGGGCCTTGCCGGTCGTACCACACAGCACGCATCGTCATTCCTCGAGAATCTCGCGCAGCCACGCGCGTTCGGCCCGGCTGTGAGCCTTGGCGATGGTGAACATCCCACGCCGATACGGATCGGTCATGTCGTTCTCCCGGAGCGGCTCGTCGCCGTCGTAGAAGAAGCTGCCTGGCCGGTCCAGGAAATCGAGCCGCCGCCGCAGCACAGCGTCGCGGCTCGCGCGGTCCGGCAGCAGGCGCAGGAATGCGAGCAGCACCGTGAAGCTGGTGAAGTCGGCGATCTCCGGATCGGCCGGCTCGCGTAGCCGTCGCCGCAGCTCGGCCCGGCCGGTCTCGGTCAGGCTCAGAGTGTTGCGGTGAGCTGCCGCCCGTCCCGGCTCCGCGCGGCGGTCCAGGAAGCCGGCCCGGACCAGGCGGTTGATCGCGGGGTAGAGACTGCCGTCGCTGACCGGACGGGCGTAGCCGGCCAGATGGGTGAGCCGGCGGCGCAACTCGTAGCCGTGCACCACGCCCTCCGCCACGAATCCCAGGATCGCCAGCTCCAGCATGAACGGAATATTACCTCTGAACGAGGTATTCGTCGACGACGGCCTTGGTGTCGGCGACGACGGCGATGTTGGTGAGAGCGAAGTTCAGCGCCGCGTGCTGCCATTCCTCGGACAGGCTGGAGGTGGCGTCGGAGACGACGATGACCTCGTAGCCGTGATCGGCGGCCTCGCGGACGCTGTGCTCGACGGCCATGTTCGTCCACGCCCCGGCGATGACGAGCTTCGTGACGCCGAGGTTGCGCAGCATGATGTCCAGGCTGGTGCCGCCGAAGGCGTTCATCCGGATCCGGTCGAGCACGATCTCGCCCTCACGCGGCGTGAGCTCGTCGACGATCGCGGCACCCCAACTGCCGACCTTGAAGGTGTCGGGGGCGAGCATCCGGAAGATCGGGGCGTTGGCGCCGCCCAGACCTGCGACCGGATGCACGACGATCCGGGAGTGGAACACCGGCACGCCGGCCGTCCGGGCGGCATCGAGCAGCGTGCCGGCATTGGCGATCACGTTCTGCGCCGCGGCGTGGGCGGCGGCGCCGAATGACGCGTACGCCCCGTCGGCGTGCACGGTGTCGTTCTGCATGTCGATGATCAGCAGGGCGGTGGTCACGGGATCTCCTGACGTAGTACATCGATTCGAGCTATCACGCTACACCGAGGCATCAGCGTTATGTCCACTTGATGCGATATCTGACTCTGGGTAGAGGGCAGTGCAGGCGAGGGGAACCTGAACGATCTGACCCGCCGGATGGCGGCGGCCGGCTGTACGCCCTGGCCGCCGGTCCGCGGTGCGGCTTCGCCTCCGAGGTTCGGGGAAACCCGCCGACCCGGGGTGATCGGTGCCGCAAGCTTGGCCTGGTGGTGACCTTCGTCCGCTGGGTATGGGTCTGGGTAGCCGCGTGATGTGGATCATCCGGGTCCTCGGCTTGCCACTAGTAGACCAGTCGTCTAGTGTTCGGGATGTGGCCGACGCGGGCCGCAGGAACGAAAGGTCCCTGACATGAACGTCCTGGTTGTTCTGACCTCGCACGACGAACTGGGTGACACGGGCCGCAAGACCGGCTTCTGGCTGGAGGAACTCGCGGCGCCGTATTACCGGCTCAAGCAGGCCGGTGCCACGATCACCCTGGCCTCGCCGAAGGGCGGTCGCCCGCCGCTGGACCCCAAGAGCAACGAGCCCGGCTCCCGGACCGACGACACCCGCCGGTTCGAGGCGGACACGGAGGCGTCGGCCGCGCTGGACTCCACCGTCGTGCTGAGCACGGTGAACCCGGCCGACTACGACGCGGTGTTCTACCCGGGCGGGCACGGCCCACTGTGGGACCTGGCGGAGGACGCCGACTCGCGGAACATCATCGAGACCACGTTGCGCTCGGGCAAGCCGGTCGCGCTGGTCTGCCACGCGCCGGGCGTGCTGCGGCACGTCACCAACGAGGACGGCACACCACTGGTGCAGGGCCGCCCGGTGACCGGCTTCACCAACACCGAGGAAGAGGGCGTCGGCCTGACCGAGGTCGTGCCGTTTCTGGTCGAGGACGAGCTCAAGGCCAACGGCGGCGTCTACTCCAAGGGTCCTGACTGGGGCTCCTACGTGGTGCGCGACGGTCTGCTGATCACCGGCCAGAACCCCGCCTCGTCGGCCGAGGCCGCCGACGTCCTGGTGGCGCTGCTCGGCGAACACGCCACTGCCTGACCATCACCCGGACACGTCACCGATCGAGCAACAGGGAGACGAGTTCAACAAGGCTCTGATCGACTTCCTGAACAGCCGGGTCGCCACCTGACGAGGGTCGCCAGAACTTCTGGCGGCCCTCGTCGTGCGTCCGGTAGCCGCTCGAGGCGCGTGCTGATAGACGACCGGTCTAATCGGTGCGTAGGCTGGGACCGTGACAAGCAAGAATCTGAACCGCGACACGCGTACGGAACTGCTGCTGGCGGCCGAGCGATCCTTCGCGCACAAGGGCTATGCCGCGGTCGGGATCAATGAGGTGCTGTCCAGCGTCGGCGTGCCGAAGGGCTCCTTCTACCACTACTTCAGTTCGAAGGACGCGTTCGGCGAGGCGGTGATCGCCCGCTACTTCGAGCAGTACCTGGCGGAGATGGACGAGATCCTGAACGCCACCGGTCAGGACTGGGCCGCCAGGATCCTGGCCTATTTCGCGTCCTGGCGTGACTCGCAGAGCTTCGGCGACTGCGAGGGCAAATGCCTTGCGGTCAAGCTCGGCGCGGAGGTCGCCGACATGTCCGAGCCCATGCGCCTGGCCCTGAAAGCCGGGACCGCGAAGATCGTCGACCGTCTGGAGCGCGCGATCATCGGCGCCGCCGATGACGGGTCCTCGTCGTTCACCGGCGACGCCCGGGCGACCGCCGGCGCGCTGTATCAGCTCTGGCTGGGCGCCAGCGTCATGGCCAAGGTGCAGCGGAGCCTGGCCCCCCTGGACGCCGCGAAGACGGTGACACACCAGCTGCTCGGCATGTGACGGTCGGGCGTCGCGCTGGGCTCGGGAACTCCGGCCCGGTGGAGCCACCGGGCCGGACGAGGCCGTCTAGGGAGCCAGCAGCTCCAGCTCGGCCACGGTGGCCGAGCCGGTGAACTCCAGGCGGTAGTGGGTGTACGCGCCGGGCGACGCCACCGTGAACGGCCGGGTCTGCCGCCGCCACGGGAAGGCCTGCTCGGACCGGGTGTCGAGTTCGGTCCAGGTGGTGCCGTCGGCCGAGCCGAGCAGTCGCCAGCCGGCCGGGTCGGCGCCGGCCGCCGCCGCTGAGGTGATGGTGTACTGGCCGGTCTCGGCTGCCGCGGGCAGCGTCCACTCCTGGGTCGTGACGGTCGCCTCGGTCGCCGAGGAGTCGTCGGCCAGGGCGGCCGTGGTCACCGTGCCGGTCACGTCCTTCTGCGGGCGGGCCGGCTCGGAGCCGGAGGTCAGCGACGGCGGCACCGCCTTCGCCCCGGTGGCCCACTTCGACGGCTTCGAGCCCATGGTGAAGTCGAGGGTCGCGCCGCCCGCCAGGACCGAGTGCGGCAGATTCGTGGAGTTCCAGGCCTTGCCGTCGACCTTCAAGGACTGGACGTAGACGTTACGGGACGAGTTGCCGGGTGCCCGGATGACGACCTTCCGGCCGTTCTCCAGGTTGATGGTGGCCTTGGTGAACAACGGCGAGCCGATCACATAGTTGGCGCTGCCCATCTGCAGCGGGTAGAAGCCGAGAGCGGCGAACACGTACCAGGCGGACATCTCGCCGTTGTCCTCGTCGCCCGGGTAGCCCTGGCCGATCTCGCTGCCCAGGTAGAGCCGGTCGACGATCTCCCGGGTCAGGGCCTGGGTCTTGGACGGCTGCCCGGTGAAGGTGTACATCCACGGGATGTGGTGCGACGGCTGGTTGCTGTGGCCGTACTGGCCCATCCGTACGTCCCGGGCCTCGGTCATCTCGTGGATGACGCCGCCGTAGGAACCGGACTCGAGCCCGGTCTCCGGTGTCGAGAAGAACGTGTCCAGTTTGCCGGCGAGCGCATCCCGCCCGCCGTAGAGGTTGGCCAGCCCTTGCCCGTCCTGCGGCACGTGGAACGCCATGTTCCAGCCGTTCGTCTCGGTGTAGTCGTAGCCCCACACCTCCGGGTCGTACTGCGCGGGGTTCCACCGCCATTGTCCGGCGGAGTTCCTACCTTGGAAGAAGTCGACCGACGAGTCGAAGTGGTTGACGTAGTTGAGGGCGCGCGACCGGTAGTAGGCGGCCTCCTCGGTGTAGCCGAGAGCCTGGGCCATGTTCGCGATGCCGTAGTCGTTGATGTACCCGTCCACCGCCCAGGACATCGCCTCGCCGGTGACGTCCGACGGTGTGTACCCCTTGAAGATCGAGGTGGTCAGGCCCTTACGCCCGACGTTGTCGTTCGGCGGCGCGACCGAGGCGTTCTTGACGGCAGCCGCATAGGCGTCCTCCAGGTCGAAACCTTTCACGCCCTTGAGGTACGCGTCCGCGAAGGCGACGTCCGAGCTCGTGCCGACCATCAGGTTCGCGTATCCCGGCGACGACCAGCGGGAGATCCAGCCGCCGTCACGGTACTGCTGCACGAACCCGTCCACCATCTCGCCGGCCAGCGTCGGAGTGAGCAGCGAGTAGGCGGGCCAGGTGGTGCGGTAGGTGTCCCAGAAGCCGTTGTTGACGTACACCTTTCCGTCCTTGACCTGGGCCCCGGTCTGGGTCGGTGTGCTCGGCGGCGTGGTCGTCGACGATTGGACCGCGTGCCGCCAGACCGGGGCCGCGTTCGTGCCGGTGTTCTCGTGTGCCGAGTTCGGGTAGAGGAACAGCCGGTACAGGTTGGAGTAGAGGGTGACCAGCTGATCCCGGCTCGCACCCTCCACCTCGACGGTACGCAGCTTGGCGTTCCAGGCGGTCTCGGCGCGACCGCGGACCGTCTCCAAGGTGTCCGCGGCGGCGAGTTCCAGCTCCAGGTTGTGCCGGGCCTGGTCGACGCCGAGCAGTGAGGTGGCCACCCGCAGGTTCACCGTCTTCGCGCCGACGGTGACGTACCCGGTGGAGGGCCGGTTGCCGGCCGGCAACATTCCGCCACCGAGCACCGGGGCGTCGACAGTTCCGTAGAGGAACATCCGGGACGCGCCGTTGGACAGGCCGCTGCGCACGTCGGTCCAGCCGGAGATCGTGCCGGTCGCCGCGTCGACGGTCAGGCCGGCGCTGTCGTTGACGTTGTCGAAGATGATGTTGCCGCCGTCACCGGTGAAGGTGAACCGCAGCAGCGCCGCGTGATCGGTGGGCGCGACCTCGGCCTTGAGCCCGCTGTCGAACGTGACGCCGTAGTAGTGCGGTTTCGCGGTCTCGTTCTCGTGGTGGAACGGCAGCGCGCGGGCGGTCCGGCCGGCGTTCGGGACACCGGTGCCGTCCTGCGGCATGAACTGGAAGGTCTGCCGGTCCGCCATCCACGGGCTGGGTTCGTGGCTGACCGACAGTGCCTGCAACTCCGGCACGTTCGCCGCGTTGTTGGCCTTGTGGTACTCGTACAGCCAGCTCAGGGTGGACGCGTTGGTCACCGGGGTCCAGAAGTTGAAGCCGTGCGGCACGGCGGCCGCGGGGATGTTGTTGCCACGGGAGAAGCCGCCGCTCGACTGGGTTCCGCGGCGCGTCTCCACGTACCCGGCAAGGCTCTTGATCGGCTTTTGACCCTTGACGTCGGTCAGGGCGATGTCGTCGAACCAGGCCCGCCAGGCACTCTGCGGCCCGGACGGCTTGTCGTAGGCGACCAGGATCCGGTCGACGGTCCTACCACGGGCGACCGCGCCGATCCGGGAGGTGATCTTGTTCCACTGGTTGACGGACAGCTTCTGCGCCGCGCCCTGCGCCTGCGGACTTACCACGGTCCCGTGCTGGTCCTTTGCCTTCAGTGCACTCAGGAAGGTGCCGTCGGTGAACGCCAGATCCACCGCGGTGAACGTGGCCGGATAGCTCAGGTCACCGCGGGTGAACTCGGGGAACACCAGATAGGAGAGTTCCGTGTCCGGCCCGACTTTCAGATCAACGTCATAGACCTTGTTGTACGTGTAACCGCGCCCGTCCGTGGCATGACGTCCGGCGAACTCCAGCGACGCCAGGCCGGAGTACCCGACCCGGGCCTTGGCGGCCGGCGCGTTGGACGGCCCGGTCCCGATCGCGCTGCGGGCCGGCTCGGCCGGTGGCGGCGTCTCGTCGCCGTTCGACAACTGCAGGTCGGCCAGCTGCACGATGGTCGCCCCGCCGTTCGCGGTCACGGTCAGCCGGTAGTGGAGGTAGTCGCCGGGAGTGGCGACGTCGTAGCCGGTCGTGGCGCCGCGCTCGCCGAGTGACTGCCCGGTCCGGGTGTCGACGGTCGTCCAGGTGTTGCCGTCGGCCGAGCCCTCGAGGCGCCAGTCGCGCGGGTCGCGGGCGGGCACGTCGTTCGCCGCGGTCAGCGCGTAGCGGGCCGCCCGTACCGGCGCGTTCAGCCGGTAGGAGACCCAGCCGGTACCGGCGAAGACCAGCCACTTGGTGTCCGGGTCGGCGTCGAGCAGGTTCTCCTTGACCTCGCCGCCGCTGGTGTTCTCGCCCGAGGCGGTGACCGCGACGACCCGCCCGTTGACCGATCCGGGAATCCCCGGCTGCAGCCGCCCGTCCACGCCGGACGTCCGTTCCGCGGTGTTCTGCCAGGCGGGTGGTGGATCGGTGGTCTCGAACGAGGTGCTGAACCGCGGCGCCGGAGCGGCCGAGGCGGGCCTGCTCACCACCAGCGTCCCTCCGGCCAGGGCGAGCGTCAACAGGGCGGCGAGCGGCGTACGACGCATGAGACCTCCATCGATGAGGATGATCACCCGCCATCTTCGATCGCCCGACATCGATCTGTAAAGGTCTCTTAACAGAAAGGGTTCTGCGTCCGTCTCAACCTTCGGGGCTGCCGATCGCGACAGTATGCCGACAGCACATTCCATTCGAGAGAGGAGCAGGATGCGGCCCGAGAGAGTCCGGGAGTTCGTCGAGTTCGTTTCCGGCCGGCTGCCACGCCTGCACCGCACCGCGTACCTGCTGTGCGGCGACAAGCATCTTGCGGAGGACATCGTCCAGTCCGCCGTGACGACACTTTTCGTCCAGTGGAAGCGCAACACGGTCATGGAGAACGCCGACGGCTACCTGCACCGAATCCTGGTGCGCCGCTATCTGGACGAGCGCCGACGCAAGTGGTTCGGGGTGCTGCTCGGTGACCGGCTGCCGGACACCCCGGCGGGGCCGCAGGCGGCCGTCGAGGAACGCGACGCGCTGATGGCGGCCCTGCGGACCCTGCCGAACAAGCAACGCGCGGCGATCGTGTTGCGCTACTACGACGACCTGTCGGTCGAGCAGGCCGCCGAGGCCCTTCAATGCTCGCCGAGCACCGTCAAGAGCCAGTGTTCCCGTGGCCTTGCCATCCTGCGCGAGGTCCTCCAGACAGAAGTGCGAGTCCCATCGTGAGCGATGAACAACTGCTCCGCGAACGCCTGAACGAGGTCGCGGTGCCCCCGATGGACCTGGTGATGGACCAGGTGGTCGCCGAGGGCGTACGCAAGGTCCGCCGGCGCCGGACGGCAACCGTGTCCGCGGCGGCGGTGGTCAGTCTCGGACTGCTCGTCGCGGTGCCCGCCCTGACGCCCGATGACCGGAACACCGGGGTCCAGCTGCCCGCGGCCCCGAGCACCCCGTCGGCGGTCCCGCCCGCTTTGACGTGCAAGACGACCGGTGTGCTGGAGAAGCCGAAGAACGTTGGGGACCCCGTGGTCGTCTCCACCGACCCGACCGGCCGGTATGTCGTCGGCCACGGCTCGAAGGGCCAGGACTTCATTCCCCTCTTCTGGGCCGACGGCAAGGTTCACCGGGTCTCCTACCCGGAGGACTCGGCCGAGTTGATCGACGTCAACTCCTCGGGGGTCGCCGTGGGACGCGGCTCCGACGGCGGAAGCGGCCCCGACACCTTCTTCCGTTACGCCGACGGCAAGATCACTGAGCTCCAGACGCCGCCCGGCCACTGGAACACCCTCGGCTGGCCGCAGATCAATACGGCGGGCGAGGTCCTCGCCACCGTCCAGCCCAAGGAGAACATCGAGGGGCGCGGCGCCGTCATCCTGCTCTGGCCAGCCGGCTCGGCGAAACCCGAGCGGCTGCCCCTGCCGACGAACGCCGACTCCGACATCATCGCCGACAACGGCACCATCGCCGGGGTTCTGCGTAATCGGGCGGGCAAGAAGGGCTACGAGACCGAGGGCATGCAGAGCCTCCCGCAGGGGACCGCCGAAGACGGCACCCTGGCGTACGTCTGGGATCGCACCGGAAAGGGCCGCCAGTTGGAGACCCCGGCCGGCTACTCCAGCGCGGGCTACAGCATCAGCAGCGATGGCGCCTGGGTGACCGGCGGCCTCTGGGACGATGCCCCCGGCGCCGCCCGGGACCCGGAGACGGGCCTCTGGAACGTCGCCACCGGCAAGCTCGTCGCGAAAGTCGACAACGACGACGTCGGGAACAACGTCAGCCCCGGTGGCCTGGTCCTCACCCAGGGCGGCGCCGTCTACGACAAGGGCAAACGCGTCACCTTCGCCAAGGACGTCGGAATCGGCGCGATGACCGACACCAACGGGTTCGTCGACCAGAAGCTGCGCACCTGGCAGTGCTGACGACCCCGGGAGGCGACGCTACACCGGCGTCGCCTCCCGGGTTCCGGCCGCAGCCTCGGGCACCCGGGCGCAAACGATGGCGCGGCGTCTCGGGGTCGCATCGCTACGTGCGGGCCGGCGTGACTCGGGCACGGCGCCGCGGATGACGGCGACCGATGCGGGGCCGTGGTGCAGCAGCGTCTGGGTGACCGACCCCAGTAGCCCGTGGTAGGGCGATCGGCCACGAGCGCCTACGACGATCAGCGACGCCTCATGCGATTGCCGGGCCATCACCGTGGTCGGGTCGCCGTCCAGGACGCGCAGTCGCGCGTCGACGCCGGACGCCAGCGCCCGCGAGGCGACCATCTGGTCAAGGGCGTCCGTGCGGTCCCCGGATTCGAGCACGTGCACGACCAGCAGCCCCTGCCGCCGGTGTGCGGCCGCGTCGAACGCAAAGTCGAGAACCGGCTCTGCCGCAGCAGAGCCATCCACCCCGACCAGGACCGGACCATCCGGGACAGGCCATGCCCTGGTGACCACGACACTGCCGAAGCCGCGCGCGGTGAGTTGCACGGCGATCGCGTCCCGAGGCATGCAGGTCAGGTCGTTCAGATTCCCGTCGCCGATGACCGTGAGCGCCGCACGCCGGGAAAGGCGCAACAGGCCGGTCAGTGGACGGCCCTCCACCAGTTCGGTGGTGATGTCGAGGGCCGGCGCGATACGGACCGCAGCGACCGCCGCCTGCCGCAGCATGCTCCGGGCAGCACTCGGATCGCCGGTGGCGTCCGGCAGCCAGTTGAACACATGCGCCAGATGCAGAGGCAAGGCGCGGCTCTGTGCCGCACGGGCGGCCTCTTCGACCGCCCGGAGGCTGGCCGGTGACCCGCTCACACCGACGACGATGCGGGGCGTTGCTGAGGTGTTCATGCGTTCACCTCCAGAGCAGCCGCAGCGGCCAGCCGGGTGGCTGACATGTGGCGTCCCACGCTTCAACCTAGGCCGACCGGGCGATGAGGCGTAGGGCCTATCGCCCCTGGTGTCACGCGGGAAAATGTCCCTGCGGGTAGTCGGCGACGCCAGGATCATGCCACGGCCGGGACCTGTCCCCGGTGCATGCCGGCGACGCTCGGCCGTTGCTTCAGGCGATCGGAACGCTGGCCGGGCCGTAGCCCACCCCGTAGAGCCCGTCGTCCGATCTTGTCGGGCCCCGCCCGCTGAAGACAGGGCCTTCGGCTCTCCATGAGGTGCCGTTGAGCGGTACCAGATGCGGGGCGGTCCTGAGCACGGTGAAGGTGTCTCCCCCGGAGAGGGCGGAGATCTGCTAGCCGCCCGAAGCCCGGCCACCACCACACCTGACGGCCGGTTCATGCAGCGTCAGCCACCCGAGCGACATCTGAGGAGATCACGATGATGTATTACGGCAACGGCATGAACGGGTGGGGCATGTTCTTCATGATCGTGAACAGCCTGCTGTTCTGGGGGCTGATAGTCGCCGGTGTCGTCGCGATGGCCCGTTATGCCGGCCGGGACCTGCACCACAGGAGGCCGGTGGCACATGGAACTGGGCCGCAGCAGATGCTCGCCGAACGGTTCGCGCGCGGCGACATCGACGACGATGAGTACGCGCGACGTCTGCAAGTCCTCGACACGACAGCCCCGGCACACGGGCCCGGCGACTGACGATCGTCTCGTGTCGTTCTTCTTTGCCTGAGACGACCGGTACCACAGCGGTGGCGATTCGCCTCCAGTGACAAGGAAGGGGTGGAGGCCGTGCGGACAGGCCTTCGGCCGGGGATCGATGTGATCCCCGGCCGCAGACGATGGCGGTCAGATCAGCCAGCGGTTGTGCTGCACGAAGGGCAGTTTCGCCCACTGACGGCCGAGGCCCCAGGTGTGCCCGGCGTAGGTGAGCGCGGTGACGATCGCGCTGAGGGCGTACACGAGGTGATAGTCCATGATCGGGTTGGTCGAGTGTGTCGCCTCGCCGGCACCGGTGGTCCGGGCGGGCGGGAACTCGGCGAACCACATCAGGAGCATCATCAGGGCGCCGGCCCCCGCGGCCAGGCGCAGGCCGATGCCGAGAACCAGGGCGGCGCCGACGCCCAGAAGGCCGAGCATGAACAGCCAGTCGGCCCAGGCCTGTCCGGCGATGCCGGTGAAGAAGCCCGGGAAGGGGCCGACGTCGACGCCGGACAGGAATCCCTTGGTGGGGGAGCCGCCGTTGATCCAGGCCCGCTCGGCCGGGGTGGCGTAGTTCCATCCGAAAAGCTTGTCGAAGAACGCCCACAGGAAGACGAAGCCGAGCGAAATCCGTAGGACCGCGAGCCCGCGGGCCGCATTGACGGTGAGCATCGAGCCAGGCGCCGGGACCGGTTCGAGGGGTGTTGCCGTGCTGTGGCCGACCGTTGTCATGGTGTCCTCCTCAGTATCGATACATCCAAGTCTGACTATTCGCCGGGAAAGCCGTGGTGGTAGGAGCCAGCGGTCCCCTCCGGGTAGGCCGAACGGCCTGTGCCTTACTGGCGTCACCCATCGATGTGGGACCAATGGCTCTGACGTGTGCGGGAGGGCAGGCGAACGCTGAGGGGCATGGCACAAACGATGGCGGCTCCGGCCGAGGTCGACGAACGCCAACCACCAACCGAGCTCTTCCGGCATCTGCGTTCCACGCCGACAGGGCTTCGCTCCAGGGAGGCAGCACGCCGGCTGACCGTGTACGGCCCCAACGAGCTCTCCCGCCGCCACCAGCGACAGTGGCCGCGGCAGCTGCTCGCCCAGTTCACCCAGCCGCTGGCGGTACTGCTGATGATCGCCGCAGTGCTGGCCTGGGCCGGGCATGCGCCCGCGCTTGCGGTCGCGGTGATCGCCGTCATCCTGCTCAACGCCGCGTTCGCCTTCGTCCAGGAACGCCAAGCTGAGCGGGCCGTGGAGGCGCTGGCCGCCTACCTGCCGGTATCCGCACGGGTCTTGCGCGACGGAGTCCTCGTCGAGGTGCCCGCCCGGGACCTGGTACCCGGCGACGTCATGGAGATCACCGAAGGTGACCGGATCTGCGCCGACGGCCGCCTGATCGACGGAATCCTGGCGGTCGACCTGTCGTCGCTCAACGGCGAATCGGCGCCCGCCACCCGCACCGCCGACACCGAACTCGTGCCCGGACCGCTGCTGGAAGCGCGGGAACTCGTCTTCAGCGGCACGTCCTGCACGGCGGGTCAGGCCCGGGCCGTGGTCACCCACACCGGAATGCACAGCGAACTCGGCCGGATCGCCGCGCTGTCGCAACGGGGCCGGCCCGAACCAAGCCCGCTGGAACGGCAGGTGCGCCGGGCCACCTGGGTCATCGCGATCGTCGCCGTCTCCGCCGGTGCCGTGTTCCTGCCGATCGGTGTACTCGCCGGGCTCGGCTGGGCCGCGGCGATCAGCTTCTCCATCGGACTGATCGTGGCGAACGTACCGGAGGGCCTGCTACCCATCATCACCCTCGCCCTCGCCGCCGGAGTCCGCGAACTCGCGAAGGCGGGCGCCGTCGTCAAACGGCTCTCCGCCGTGGAAACGCTCGGGTCGACGACGGTGATCTGCACCGACAAGACTGGCACCCTCACCGAGAACCGGATGCGGGTCACCCGGCTGTGGCTCGCCGACGGCGACCAGGACGCGACCGCCGCCGGCGGTGACGCCCGTGCCCGCGACCTCGCCGTCGCCGCCGCCATCTGCACCACCGCCCATCAGGCCGGCGACGGGGCGCCGGCCGACAGCGGCGATCCCACCGAGGTGGCGTTGCTGCGGCTCGCGGAGTCGCTGGGTGCACCTGTGCGGGCGGTGGACCGCGACGCCTCCCGCGACATCCTGTACTCCTTCGACCCGCGCACCAAACGCATGTCCACGGTGACCGGCGGCCGGCTGCACACCAAAGGGGCACCCGAGTCGATCCTGCCGTTGTGCACCCGCGTCATCGATGATGCCGGGTGTGTGACTGCGCTTACCGATCCGGTGCGCGTCGACGTGACGGCAGCTGTCGACCGGTTCGCGACCGCCGGCTTGCGTGTGCTCGCGGTCGCCCGCCGTACCGCTGACGCTCAGGTACTCGCGGCCGGCCGTGACGTCGCGGAAGCGGACCTGACTCTGCTCGGGCTGGTGGCCATGGTCGACCCGCCCCGCGAGGCGGTGTCGGCGGCGGTCGCCGCCGCCCACCGGGCCGGGATCACCGTGCACGTCATCACCGGGGACTACGGCCCCACCGCCGCGGAGATCGCCGTCCGGGTCGGTATCGGCGGCGGCCGCCCGCGCGTGGTCACCGGCACCGAACTCGAGCAGATGAGCGACGCCGACCTGGACCGGTTGCTGCGGGAGCGGCAGGAGATCGTCTTCGCCCGGTCGTCGCCGGAGAGCAAACTGCGCATCTGCGAGGCGCTGCGGTCCGAGGGTCACGTCGTGGCGATGACCGGCGACGGCGTCAACGACGCCCCGGCCCTGCGGCACGCTGACATCGGCGTCGCGATGGGCCGCTCCGGCACCGATGTCGCCCGCGAGGCCGCGACGATGGTCCTCACCGACGACAACTTCGCCACGATCGTACGAGCCGTCGAAGCCGGGCGGCGCGTCTACGACAACGTCCGCAAGTTCGTGCTCTACATCTTCGCCCACGCCGTACCCGAAGTCGTTCCGTTCCTGATCTTCGCCCTGTCCGGCGGTGCGGTACCGCTGCCGTTGACGGTGCTGCAGATCCTGGCGATCGACCTGGGCACCGAAACCCTGCCCGCCCTCGCGCTGGGCCGGGAAAAGGCCGAGCCGGGGCTGATGGACCGCCCGCCGCGCTCACGGACAGCGGGCGTCATCGACCGGCGGCTGCTGCTGCGGGCATGGGGGCTTCTCGGGGTGACCTCGGCGATCCTGGTGATGACGGGCTTCTTCTGGGTGTTGTGGCGGGCCGGATGGCAGCCAGGCGCCGAACTGACCGACACGACCTACGCCCGCGCCACCACTATGACGTTCGCCGGAATCGTCGCCTGCCAGATCGGCACCGCCATGGCCTCGCGCACCGACCACGCCGCGCTGCGCACCATCGGCGTGTTCAGCAACCGACCGCTGCTCGGCGGCATCCTGTTCGAGGTGGTGTTCGCCGCCGCGCTGATCTACCTCCCGCCGCTGCAGGCGATCTTTGGCACCGCCGCACTCACCCTCGCCGAACTGGCCTTCCTGGCGCCGTTCCCCGTGCTCGTCTGGGGCGTCGACGAGATCTACCGAACCCGGCTACGCCGTCGGCCCGCCGCACCCACCGACTGAGGAGCCGACGAGGTACTCGCAGGCGGCCGGCAGGGCATACGACCCGACAGTGAATCTGGCGAAGTCCCGACTTGTCGGGCCCGACGGCCCTGCCGTCCGGGCCGCCGTCGGCGTGCACTGGAGATACAAGCACCGGTGGTCCCACCGGCGTCCAGGTATTGCTCGGAGGTGCCGTCATGACTGACATCGACAGGACCACGGCGGAAACCGAAGCTCGCCGGCACACTGCCGACCTGCGACGACCCACCCGCTTCGGCGATGCGATCAACCGTTACCTCGGGGCGGCCGGCTACCCCGACCCGTACACGGCCGTACCGGTCATCGCCGAGTATCCCGATACCGAGACCACGGGGCCGCCGGCCGCCGGTGTGATCGTGGTCGGTGTCGACGACGACCCGATCAGCTACATCGCCGTCGACCACGCCGCGATCGAAGCCGAACTGCACGGCTGGGCCCTGCGCATCGTCCATGTCCAGCGCAGCGGGAAGGACGATGCCGGAGAGCGGTTGCTACGCCGGCTCACCGACCGCGTGCGCGCCAGCAACCCCGGTACTCCCGTGACCGGCCGGCTTCTCGTCGGGTCCGACCCGGCGCAGCAACTGCTCACCGAAGCCGGGGACGCCGCCCTGCTCGTGGTCGGTCACCGCCACGGTGCCACGGCGACCGCCTTCGGCCGCAGCGTCGCCGACCGGGTCGGGCGACAACACTCCGGTCCGGTCCTGGTCGTACGAATGCCCGGCTGGCCGGTCGGTCCCGAATGGGGCAGCCGCCCGGTCGTGGTGGCCGTCGACGGCTCCGCGCCGTCTCGGGCCGCTGTGGAATACGCCCTTGCCGAGGCACAGGTCCGCGGTTGCGACGTCACCATTCTGCATCTCGCCGGCGACGGCACGAACCTGGCCCACCGCCTCGACCCGCGCTCGGCGGTACCGGTCCATCACAAGATCATCTCCGGGGATCCGGTCACGGCGCTGATCGAGGCGTCCGACAAAGCAGCCGCAGTGGTGATCGCCCGGCACGGACATGGGGCTGTTCCCGGACCTCTGCTGACGGCAGCCAGCCATGTACTGCCGCATCGCGCCCACTGCCCGGTGTTCCAGGTCGGCTGACCGCCGTACGTTTCTCCCCACCGAAACCGGAGCCGGCCATGAAAGCGCTTCTCGTGATCGTCGTGGTTCTGCTGGCCATGCGGTTGGTCGGCGCCCTCGCTCTGCGTCTGGTCGCCCACGGCCGGCGCCGTCCGCCCGCGACAGCCGTCAGGTCGAGCATCCGGCCGAGCGCGGCGATACGCCGCTGCGGCGGCGTCGGGCCCGACCGGGTACGGGCCACCGGCTCGGCGACCCGGAGCGGGGCAGCGTCGACGAGTGCCACGGGGCTACCGGACTGCCGGGTACTGCCGGTCGGCAGTGCTGTGGCGAGTTCCGGGCGGTTTAGCGTTCGACTATGAACAGCATCGTGCCGGTTCAGGAGAAGCTGCCCGTGGTGGTCGGCGTCGACGGCACGTCCGCCGCACTGCATGCCGTCGATCTTGCCGCCGCCGAAGCCGCGCACCGCCGCGTGCCGCTGGTGGTCGCGCACGCCTGGCCGGGCCGGCACTTCGAGGCCCCGAAGTCCCGGGTGACCGTATCGGGCCGGACCGAGGGCGTGCGGCTTCTCGACCTCGCCGCCCGCCGGGCGCGGCACACCGAACCGCACTTGACGGTCGTGCCCGCGTTGATGGACGAGGGCGCGGCCGAAGCGCTGCTGAGATGGTCCGCTCGGGCATCCCTGCTGGTGGTCGGGCACCGCGACGATACGTCGGCCCACCACGGATGGGGGTCGACCGCTGCCTATCTGGCTCACCACAGCGCCTGCCCACTGCTGGTCAGCCGAGGGCGCGTTCCCTCCCGGGGGCCGGTGATCGTCGCCGTGTCCGGTGGACCCGGAACGACCCTGGCACGAGCCTATGAAGCGGCGGCGTACACGGGCGGAACATTGACTGCGGTGCACGTATGGAAGCCTGAACACGGTCCGGCCGGCCGCGACGCCGACCGGACCGCGGGCGAAAACCTGCTGGACGCGGCGCTGAACGCGTGCGGCTCCATACGGCCGAGCGTCCCGGTCACTCGACTGCTCATCAGTGAGGCCGAGATCGCCTATACCGTGGAGCGGGCAGCCTGGCGGGGCCGCCTGCTCGTGGCCGGCATGGGCCACAAGGGCTGGGCGGTCGAGGCCCTGTATCGGTCCGGTGGCGTCACGTCCACCGGACGTCGGCTCTGCCCGGTCCTTCTCGTCCCGGCTGTTGCGCGATCCCGGACGTCGGATCGCGGCCGCGGTCGCGGCGATTCGACCGGTGGTGCTCCGCTGCTGGTGGCCCGGGAAAGGCATCTGAGGTAGCGCCCTGATCAGGGTCTGTCACCGGCTGGACGGTGCCAGACGGCGCCTGCAGGTGATCATCAGCCGCGATGACCGCACGCTGCAATTGCGGGTCGCCGGGGATCTGGATGCCGCCACGACAGCAGGACACCGTGGTGGTGGCGGCAAGCGACGCTGTCCGGCGCGTGGCGCATCTGCTCGGGCCGACGGCTGGGAGTGATGAACTCCTGCTCATGGTCCAGAAAGTAGGGCGATGACGTAGCTGGGGCCGTGCTGTGGGGGATCTGCTGCAGGCGGGCCCGCTCCGGTGCCCCGGCAGCATGCTGCCGCCGCCTATGCCGCTTGGCGGCTTAGTACTGCTACGGCGGCTCGTAGCTTCCGAGCGTGCTGAGTCGTTTGCGGTAGTGGGCAGTTCGGGCGCGGTGGTTGCAACGTCGTCGGAAGTTCGACCAGGCCAAGGCATGCTTGGTGGTGTTCTTCGCGGTCAGGATCAGGACGGCGAGTAGGTGTCTGATCTCTTTGACGGTCAGTGGGATCAGGCCGTCCTGGCCGTGGTCGCCGGTGGTGCCCCCTTTTCGGCTTCGCGGGCGCGGGTGATGGTCAGGAACGCGGCGGCGGCCATGGACAGGGTGATGTGGGCGTACCAGGCGTCGTAGCGGCGGAACTGGTACTGGTCCATGCCGGCCTCGTTCTTCGCGATCTGGAACGATTCCTCGACCGCCCACCTCGCGCCCGCCGTGGCCACCAGCCTGCGCAGCCGGGTGCCGCGCGGGCCGAAGCACACGTAGTACGCCAGTTCGCCGCTGCTGATGCTGCGCCGGGCCAGCACCCAGCCACGCCGGCCATGCTCGAACTCGGTGCGGATCGGGACACTCGTCCAGTCGTAGACACGCGGGCCGTGGGCGCCGTCACCGCAGGACATCCGCCGCCAGGCCCCGGCCCGGACCTTGCCGATCAACGCGTCGACGCGGGTGGTGGTGTGCAGCCCGGACGCGACCTCATGATCCTTACGGGTGGCCAGCACATAGTGAATGTCCTGCTGTTCACACCATTCGCGCAGTGCCCGGTTCTGGCCGTACGCCTCGTCGCCGGTGAACCAGGCGAACGGCACCTTCGCGTCGACCGCACGTTCCAGCATGGACCTGGCCTGCTCGGGTTTGGTGGCGAACGGGACGTCGTCGCCGATGTGCGCACGCCGGCACCGGTCCCGGTCGTCGGTCCAGGACTTCGGCAGGTACAACTCCCGGTCGACGTGTGCCCGCCCATGCCGGGTGTGGTAGGTCAGGAACACCCCGAGCTGGCAGTTGTCGATCTTCCCGGTCGTTCCGGTGTACTGCCTTTGAACACCGGCCGATGATCTTCCCTTCTTGATGAAGCCGGTCTCGTCAGCGACCAGCACCCCGGCCTCATCGCCGATCGCCGCCACCAGCGCGGACCGCACCTCATCACGCAGCTTGTCCCGGTCCAGACACCGGCTGACCAGCAAACCCTGCATCTTGTCCGGCGTCGCGTCACCGGCATGCTCGGCCAGACTCCAGCCACTACGCCGCTCGATCGGCGCCATCAACCCCCGCAGATACTTCCACGCCTGCCACCGGACATCCGCCCGGCTGAACCAATGCGAAAACCCCAGGAAGAAATCCCAGAGGTCATCGTCCCAGCCGCCTACCTGTTCAGCCGTCACCACGCCCAGCAAACGATTCAGAACCACACGAAGTGGCGACCCGCCGTTGCAGTATTAGGCGGCGGCAGGTGCCAGGGCCCGGACGCGCGTTCCAGTCCGTCACCGATGTTCCTTGCGTGGGCGGTCCACGTAGACGGGGCAGTCGGCGTGGTGCAGCAGTTGCAGCCCGGTCGAGCCGAGCATGGAGCCGACGATCACGCCGTGGCCGCGACTGCCGACCACCACCAGCTGTGTGCCGTGCGAGACGCCGACCAGCACACCGGCCGCGCTGTCGTGCGACACCAGGGTCTCGACCGCGACGTCCGGGTACTTGACCCGCCACGGCGCGAGTTGTTCCTCCAGGCGGGCACGTTCGGCGGTGTCCTGCTCCGGGGTGGCGATCGTGGCCGCCGGAACGGTATAGCCGTAGTACAGCGGAACGGCCGGCAGATAGGTGCGGACCGCGACCAGGCCGGTGCCGCGCCTGTCTGCGGCGGCGAACGCCGTGGACACCACGTGGTCGCTCGTGTCCGAGTCGTCGACGCCGACGGCCACCGGTCCTTCGGCGGTGTCGGCGCGTCCTCGCACGACGACCACCGGGCACGGGGCGTGAGTGGCGAGCCGTTGACTGACCCCGCCGAGCAGCAGCCCGGCGAAGCCGCCGTGTCCTCGGCTGCCGAAAACCAGCAACTCCGCTGCCTCGGCCGCGTCGAGCAGCCGTGCGGCCGGATTGCCGATCAGGGTCACTTCCGTGACCTCGACCAGCGGCGCCGCCGCACGGGCAGTCGCTGCCGCCGCTGCCGTCACCTTCTCGGCGAGGCTGCGGGCCATCTCGAAGCTGCCGTCGTCGAACTGATAGCGGGCGGTGTTCCAGTCCCAGTCCAGCACGTGCACGACACGAAGACTCATGTCCAGGCGTGCGGCCTCGCGGGCCGCCCACTGCACTGTCGCTTCGCCTGTTGCGGCGCCGTCGGTGGCGACGACGATGGTGGGAGTTCGCATGGCTCCTCCTTCTCCATCTCTCCCTTCATCGTGATTCGTATCGATATGAATCGGCAGAGCAACAGGTCATGCCCGGTGATGCCGAAAGTCCTGCTCCAAGCCCGGGGTACCTCAGGTTCGGCGTCCCCATCCCCGATACAGCACCGGTCCGAGCGGCTGTACGAACAGGGTGGGCCACCACACTGCTTTCGGGCCGCGAATCCGCCCGGCCGGGCGGCGTGACAGGTCGACCGCGGCGATCACGGTCAACGCCACCTCCACCGGTGCCAGTACCAGCGTCGTCACCGGACCTGACCGCGCGTGTGGCCGGGGCTGGTCATCACAGTGATCCGTGGAAGGTACGGGAGAGAACGTCACGCTGTTGTTCGGCGGTGAGTCTGACGAAGTTCACCGCGTATCCGGACACGCGGATGGTGAGGTGCGGGTACTTCTCCGGGTGGGCCATGGCGTCCTCGAGAGTGGCCCGGTCGAGGACGTTGACGTTCATGTGGAAGCCACCGGCGTCGGTGTAGCCGTCGAGGACGCCGGCCAGGTTACCGATCCGTTCGGTGCGGGTGTGCCCGAGACCGTCGGGAGTGGCGGTGATGGTCAGCGAGATGCCGTCGCGGGCCGACCGGTACGGCAGCTTGGCGACCGACAGGGCGGCGGCGACCATGCCGTGGGAGTCCCGGCCGTTCATCGGGTTGGCGCCGGGTGCGAACGGCTCACCGGCCCGCCGGCCGTCCGGCGTGTTGCCGGTGTGCGTGCCGTACACCACGTTCGAGGTGATGGTGAGTACGGACAGACTGGGCTCGGCGTCGCGGTAGGTGGGCTGCCGGCGGATCTTGTCCATGAACCGTTCGACGAGATCCACGGCGATCGCGTCGACCCGGTCGTCGTTGTTGCCGAAAGCCGGGAAGTCACCGTCGACGGCGTAGTCGACAGCCAGCCCGTTGTCGTCGCGCAGCACCTTCACCTGGGCGTGCCGGATCGCGGCGAGGCTGTCCGCGGCGACCGAAAGACCGGCGATGCCGGTGGCCATGAAGCGGTGCACGGGGTAATCGTGAAGCGCCATCTGGAGGCGCTCGTACGCGTACTTGTCGTGCATGTGGTGGATGACGTTGAGCGCGTCGACGTAGGTCTCGGCGAGCCAGTCGAGCGTGCGGTCGTACGCGGCGAACACGGTCTCGTAGTCGAGGATGTCGTCGGTGATCGGCGCGGTGGCCGGGGCGACCTGGTCGCCGGTCATCTCGTCGCGGCCGCCGTTGATCGCGTACAGCAGCGCCTTGGCCAGGTTGGCGCGGGCGCCGAAGAACTGCATGTCCTTGCCGACCCGCATGGCCGACACGCAGCAGGCGATCGCGGTGTCGTCGCTGTAGGCGGGCCGGATCAGATCGTCGTTCTCGTACTGGATGGCGCTGGTGTCGATCGACACCTGGGCGCAGAACCGTTTGAACCCGTCAGGCAGAGCGGGCGACCAGAGCACGGTCAGGTTCGGTTCCGGGGCGGGGCCGAGGTTGTAGAGGGTCTGCAGGTACCGGAAGCTGGTACGGGTGACCAGCGGCCGGCCGTCGTCCCCGATGCCACCGAGAGCCTCGGTCACCCAGGTCGGGTCGCCGGAGAACAACTGGTCGTACTCGGGGGTGCGCAGGAACCGGATGATCCGCAGCTTGATGACGAAGTCGTCGATCAGCTCCTGTGCCCGCTGTTCGGTAAGAGTGCCTTCGGCGATGTCGCGCTGCAGGAAGACGTCGACGAAACTCGCCGTACGCCCGAGCGACATGGCCGCACCGTTCTGTTCCTTGGTGGCGGCCAGATAGGCGAAATAGAGCCACTGGATCGCCTCGCGGCCGGTCGTGGCCGGCCGGGAGATGTCATGGCCGTACCGGTCCGCCATGAACCGCAGCTCCTGCAGGGCGCGGATCTGCTCGGCGAGTTCCTCCCGGTCGCGGATCACCGCGTCGGTGGAGAGCCGGTCGTCCAGGGCGGCCTTGCGGGCCTGTCGTTCGCTGACGAGCCGGTCCACGCCGTACAGCGCGACCCGCCGGTAGTCGCCGATTATCCGGCCACGGCCGTACGCGTCGGGCAGCCCGGTGATGATGTGCGACCGCCGGGCGGCCTTCACATCCGCGGGATAGGCATCGAAGACGCCGTCGTTGTGGGTTTTGCGGTACTCGCTGAAGATCTTGTGAACTGCGGGGTCGAGGCGGTAGCCGTACGCCGCCAGGCCCGCCTCGACCATCCGCAGCCCACCGTTCGGCATGATCGCCCGGCGCAGCGGCGCGCTGGTCTGCAGGCCGACGATCAGCTCGTGGTCCCGGTCGAGATAGCCGGGTTCGTGCGACGTGATCGTGGACGGGGTGTGGGTGTCCACGTCGTAGATGCCACGGCGTCGTTCCGCGGTGAACATGCGCTGCAGCCCGTTCCAGATCCGCTCGGTCCGGTGCGTCGGCCCGGTGAGGAACACGGGCCCGCCGGTGTACGGCTCGACGTTGTCGTGGATGAACGCGCTGACATCGACTGACTCGCGCCATCCGGTGCCGCGGAATCCTCGCCAGCCCTCGTGGGATGTGGTGGCGGCCATGGCCCCTCCTTCGTCGCCTCCAGCCTGGCCCCGGACTCGTGACTCGGTAAGTGCCGAAGGTCCCCCGGCCGGTCGGCTGGCCGGGACCTACGGAGCCGAGGCGGGTGCTCGTCGGCCAGGAGTTGGGCCTCGGGTCCTTCGGCCCTGCTTCACGGGAGGCCTCG
This sequence comes from Actinoplanes derwentensis, assembly GCF_900104725.1. NCBI lineage: Bacteria > Bacillati > Actinomycetota > Actinomycetes > Micromonosporales > Micromonosporaceae > Actinoplanes > Actinoplanes derwentensis. The sequence goes on along the minus strand of NZ_LT629758.1, from coordinate 4,859,050 downwards.
GCTCTAGCGTGAACCGGGAGTACCGAGGGGGACTGATGAAAACCTGGACCGTGGACGATGTGATGACCAGAGCGGTCGTGTCGGTGCCGGACACCGCCTCCTACCGTGAACTGGTGGATCTGCTGATCAGCCGCCGTTTCAGTGCAGTGCCCGTGGTGGACGGCTTTCAGCGGGTGGCCGGTGTGGTGTCCGAGGCGGATCTGCTCCGCAAGATCGAGTACGCCGGCGACGAGGACGCCCGGTTCTTCGAGAGCCGTCGTCGTCGAGGAGAACGGGCCAAGGCGCTTGCCGGAACGGCCGGTGAGCTGATGAGCAGCCCGCCGGTGCTCGTCCTAGCCGGCACCCTGATCGCCGCGGCGGCCCGCATCATGGACGTAGAGCAGGTGAAGCGCCTGCCGGTGGTGGACGACCTGGGCCGTCTGGTCGGCATCGTCACCCGTGGCGACCTGCTCAAGGTTCACCTACGACCCGACGACGACATCCACGCCGACGTGCTCGCCGTTCTTCTCATCTGCCTTGTCGGCGACGAGGCCGACGGCGACCCGGTGACCGCTGAGGTGCGGGAAGGCGTGGTGACCCTCACCGGCCGGGTCGGGCACCGGTCGACGGTCGACCGATCGGTGCGATTCGCCCGCCAGGTCTCCGGCGTGGTCGGGGTCGTCGACTCGCTGCGGTTCGACATCGACGATCGCGAGATCCTCACGGCCGGCACGGTTTTCGGCGTTGCCTGAAACCGTGCCGGCAGCGGACCCACCCACCGGGCCCACCGGAGGTTTCTATCTGCTGTCCGAGGTGACGGCCGCGGTGGTGGCGGCCCGTCCGGCTTCGAGGCGGGCGATCGGGACGCGGAACGGGGAGCAGGAGACGTAGTCGAGGCCGGCGTGATGGAAGAAGTGGATCGAGGCCGGATCGCCGCCGTGTTCTCCGCAGACTCCGGTGATCAAGCCGGGATGGGCGGCCCGGCCGCGTTCGACGGCGGTGCGGACGAGTTCGCCGACGCCACCGGTGTCGAGGGTCTCGAACGGTGAGGCGGCGAAGATGCCCAGTTCCAGGTACTTGCCGAAGAACGCGCCTTCGACGTCGTCGCGGGAGAACCCCCAGGTCATCTGGGTGAGGTCGTTGGTGCCGAAGGAGAAGAAATCGGCGTGTTCGGCGATCTCGCCGGCGGTGAGGGCGGCCCGCGGGACCTCGATCATGGTGCCGATCCGGATCGGCGGCGTACCGGTCACCGTGGCGAGCACGGACTCGGCTTCCGCCCGTACCGTCTCGAGTTCCTGAACCGCACCGACCAACGGGATCATGATCTCCGGGTGCGGGTCGCCGCCGGCGGCGACCCGCACCGCGGCGGCCTCCGCGATCGCTCGGACCTGCATGGCGAAGAGGCCGGGCACGACCAGGCCGAGACGTACGCCGCGCAGTCCGAGCATCGGGTTGGCCTCGTGCATGCGGCGCACAGCCGTCAGCACGGCGCTGTCGCGGCCCGGGTCCTCGCCGAGTGCCTCGGCGCGGGCGACGCGGGCGGTCAGTTCCTCCAGCGGGGGCAGGAATTCGTGCAACGGCGGGTCGATCAGCCTGATCGTCACCGGCAGGCCGTCCATCGCGGTGAAAAGTTCGACGAAGTCGGCCCGCTGCAACGGCAGCAGCGCCGCCAGGGCGGCATCGCGCTCGGCGTCGTCGTCGGCGAGGATCAGCCGTTCGACAAGCACCCGCCGGTCGCCGAGGAACATGTGCTCGGTACGGCAGAGACCCACACCGGTCGCGCCGAACCGGCGTGCCCGTTCGGCGTCGAGCCCGGTGTCGGCGTTGGCGTGCACGCCGAGACGCGCGGCGTGGTCGGCGTGGGCCAGGAGCCGCTGGACTGCGGAGAGCAACGGGTCACCCATCGGGGACAGTTCGCCCTCGAAGTAGCGCACGACGGGGGAGGGCCGTACCGGCACGGACCCGGCGAAGATGTGGCCGGTGGTGCCGTCGACGGAGATGACGTCGCCGGCGTGGATCACTTGCCCGCGTACGGTGAGGAAATCCGCTCCGATCTCGAGGTCCTCGGCGCCGCAGACGCAGGTCCTGCCCATGCCGCGGGCGACCACCGCGGCATGGGATGTCTTCCCGCCACGGCTGGTCAGGATGCCCTGCGCGGCGATCATGCCGGGCAGGTCGTCGGGGTTGGTCTCACGCCGCACCAGGATGACCGGCCCGGTCGCGGCGGCCGCGGCCGCGGAGTCGAAGACGACCGCACCCACCGCCGCACCCGGTGAGGCCGGCACTCCGGTGGCCAGTGGCTCCGGGGCGGCCGTGGTGTCGAAGCTCGGGAACATCAGGTGGACGAGCTGCTCACCGGTGACCCGCTGCAGTGCCTCGTCGAGAGTTATGGTTCCCTCGTCGACGAGTTGTCCGGCGATCACGAACGCGGCGGCCGGGGTCCGTTTGCCGACCCGGGTCTGCAGCATCCACAGTTTTCCGTTCTCGATCGTGAACTCGATGTCACACAGGTCCCGATAGCGCTGCTCCAGCCTCTCCATGATCGACAAGAGTTGACGGTGCGCTTTCGGGTCGATCGTGGCCAGGTCGTCCAGGCTCATCGTGTTGCGGATCCCGGCCACGACATCCTCGCCCTGCGCATTGCGCAGATAGTCGCCGTAGACGCCGCGCCGCCCGGTGGCGGGGTCACGAGTGAACGCCACCCCGGTCCCGGAATCCTCGCCACGGTTGCCGAACACCATCGCCATCACGTTCACCGCCGTGCCCAGATCCTGCGGAATCCGTTCCTGTCGCCGGTAGAGCACCGCCCGCTCGGCGTTCCAGGACTCGAAGACCGACGCGATGGCCAGGATCAACTGCTCATGCGCAGCCTGCGGAAACTCGCGGCCGGTGTGGGCGTGGAAGACCTTCTTGTACGCGCCGACGACATCCTGCAACTGTGCGGCGGTCAGGTCCGCGTCCGACCGCACACCCGCGGCCTCCCGAGCTGCCGCCAATTCCGTCTCGAACTCGTCGCCGGGAACGTCGAAGACGGTCTTGCCGAACATCTGGATCAGCCGCCGGTACGAGTCCCAGGCGAACCGCTCGTCACCACTGTGCCGGGCGAGCGCGACGACATTCGCGTCGCGTAGCCCGATGTCGAGGATCGTCTCCATCATGCCGGGCATCGAGAACTTCCCACCGGAACGCACCGACAGCAGCAGCGGATCGTGCGCGTCCCCGAGCAGCCTGCCCGTCTTCTCCTCGACCATCCGCAGATGCTGCGCGACCTCGTCGAGCAGACCCGCCGGCATCGACCCGGTACGCAGGTATTCGCGGCACGCGTCGGTGCTGATGGTGAAGCCGGGCGGAACAGGCAGACCCATCCGGGTCATCTCGGCCAGGTTGGCGCCCTTCCCGCCGAGCAGGTCCTTGAGGCCCTTGTTGCCCTTGATGAAGTCGTACACATACCTGGACATCCGATCCTCGCCCTCGTTGGCTCGCGGTAAGTCCCTCTTACTTGTTGGTAGACCTGCGACCGGCTCGCCGAGTAGGGCCGAACGTCCCTGCCGGATCCGTGGCGGCCGGACCGGTGTGCAACGGGAGTCATCCAGGTCAGGAGGGGAGCCTCCCTTCGTACGATGACGGAAGGTGTCACCAACCGGGAGACCATCGCAGCGCGTGCGGCCGATCAGTCCTCGATGAGGATCACGTCCGCGGGTGAACGGCGGGGTGTCGGCGGAACGTCGCCGGGTGCCTCGACGTAGCCGAGCCGCACGATCAGGTACGGCTCGCCGATCCCGGAGAGCAGCCGTCCCAGCAGGTGCCGGGGCCACGCCACTTCGACGGCCTCACTGATGGGCGCGGACGCCAGGCCGTCGGCGGTTGCCCGCAGCAGCAGCGCCGACATGGCTTCGCCGCCGCGCAGCAGACCGGCCGGTTGATCGGTGCTGCCGAAGACGATGACGAAGGTGGCTCCCTCGTCATGGTCGGCGCCGGGGAGTAGACCGGACGAACCGTCGGGCAGGAAGTTACGGACGGGTACCCGCCGTAGTCCGGGCTGGACGGCGGTGCCGGGCGGCACACCGTCGCCGGTCCAGGCCGGCCGGTGTGTCCAGTGGCTGAGTTCCCCGCGGTGGACCGGGTCGAAGTAGTTGGCATCGGCCGCCTCGTCGACGGAGATCGCCAGTTCCGGCACCCGTTCATCGGGTACCACGTGCAGGTAGGCCCCCTGTGCTTCGACGAGCCGGCGCAGGCGGGTGAGGATCTCGTCGGGCACCCGGCGGTCGCCGAACGCACGACGGTCGGTGCGGCGTCGGCTGATGGCGGCGGCCAGTAGTTCAGCCTCGACATCCGGTTCGGTGGGCCCGGTCACCCGCACCCGGGCGAGCAGGTCCGGACGCTCCTCATCCGGGAATCGCTGTACGTCGGCGAGCCAGCCGGCGGCAGCCAGCGACACCTTTGCATGATGCAGCGCGCCGCCACAGCTGAGCAGAAGCAGACGCCCCTCAGCGTCGGTCACTCCCAGCCGGCGAGCCGGGTCGGATGACAACTCCAGCACATCGCCGGTCAGACGCCACCGCCAAGGCTGAGTGTTGAAGACCGACGGAGCGCGCAGCGATGCCCGAGCGGCCACCTCCAGGGCGGCCCTCGTCCCGGCGCCGGTCACGTCGTTGTCTGACATGGTCATGGCAGAACCTCCGGACTGGTGGCGTCACGGCCCTGAATGCGGGCCGGCCATGCACGGCAACCTTCTGCGGGAGAGCATCTCGGCTCCCGGATGAATGGCCCCGAACTGACGCTATGCCGGCGACCAGAACGCCGGCAGGGTCCAACGACCCGAAACGGCAGGGCTTACGAACCCGGCGTGCCCCCTTCGCCTCGGCGAGCGGCGAACCTTCCGGGCGGATGCCGATCCCGCTGAGCGTCACCCGATGGTGGCGCCGACCAGTTGCCCGACGCCGAAGGTCACGGCCATGGCCAGGGTTCCGCCGCCCACCAGCCGTGTGACTGCCCGGGTGAGGCCGGCCGACCCGAGTGTGGCGCTGACCGCTCCGGTGATGGCGAGAGCGAGGACGACCACGGCGAAGGTGACCGCGACCCGGATGTTCGGCGGTGGGAGCAGGATCGCGGTCAGCGGCAGCAGTGAACCGGCGACGAAGGCGACCGCCGATGCTCCGGCCGCATGCCAGGGATTGGTCAAGGCGTCAGGATCGATGCGAAGTTCCGCGTCCGCGTGGGCGGCGAAGGCGTCCTTGGCGGTCAACTCCTCCGCCACCAGGCGTGCGGTCGCCGGGGTCAGGCCCTTGACCTCGTACAGGGCGGTCAGTTCGTCGAGCTCCTGGTCCGGGAATTCGGCGAGTTCGGTGCGTTCCTTGGCCAGCAGGGCCCGTTCGGTATCGCGCTGGCTGCTGACCGAGACGTACTCGCCGAGCGCCATCGATACCGCACCGGCCACCAGCCCGGCGACCCCGGCGGTGGCGATCGGGCCGCTGGCCAGGGTTGCCCCGGCTACCCCGACGACGAGGCCGGCCGTCGACACGATGCCGTCGTTGGCGCCCAGGACCCCGGCGCGTAGCCAGTTCAGGCGGCCGGCCACGCCGCTGTCGTGTGGTTCTGCCGGATGTGTCACGGCCGTCCACTTCGTTGTCTGGTCTCCATGACCACATGGTGTTCCAGCTCGCCGGTTACCGGCAGAGGCGACCGGCCTCATACCGGCGCGGTCAGTGACTCAGTCGCCGTCGGGTCCCTCCGGGCGGGCGGTGGAGTCGAAGTTGCCGGTCCAGGATGCTTTCGCTCCGGAGTCGCCGATGAGGTAGGTGTCGTACACAGCGACGCCGGCGACGACGATCGCGAGTGCGGCGACAATCCTGGTGATGGCGACCGACGCCGGCGCCAGAAGGGTGCGCCGCTGAGGGGCCGCGCCGGTGGTCTCCCGTTGACGCCACCAGATGATCAGGGCCAGGGCGGCCACCGGCAGGGCGACCCAGATGGCGGTGTCGCCGAGGTCGGTGTGGTCGCGTAACAGCGGGGTCTCGCCGACGCGGTGTTCCAGCCATTCCCCGGCGCTGGTCGTGACGGGCACGAGCGCGACGACGACCACCGACAGGACGGCGTTCGGGCCGGCCAGGCGATGACGCAGCGCGGGCCAGACGGCGGTCAGTACGAGCAGCAGAGCGGCGAGCGGAAGCAAGACCACGATCGCGTGCACCAGCAGGATGTGCGCCGGTAGTCCGTTGACGGTGCCCATGAGTGTCTCCCCGGAGTAGTGGACGCGGCGAAGCGGATCGGTGACGAGGACGGTTCGACGTCCCGGCAAAGGCTAGGGAGCGATTCTTCGAGACCTCCCATTTTTGCCGGAGACGCTGGATCTGTACGCCGAACGGGAAGGGAGCCGTGAATTGCCGTGAGTATGACGAGTGTGACGGGCCGGGTCAGGCTGACCGGGGCGGCCGGGACGAACCTCCGGCGGCCCGCGCCACGGCGGTGGTGGGCCGATCTGGCCGGCTCTGCGGCACTGCTCAGCGTGGTGGCCGTGGTGGCGTTGTGGCTGCACAACGGAGGTCTCCGCGGATTCGCCGCGCCGGGTGGCCCGGCGACCTCGATCGGCCGGTTGACCGGTCTGGTCGCGTCCGATCTGCTGCTGCTCCAGGTGCTGCTGATGGCGCGGATCCCGTGGGTCGAGCGCAGCTACGGCCAGGACGCCCTGGCACGCCGGCACCGGCTGGTGGGTTTCCTGTCGTTCTGGCTGATGATCGGCCACATCGGGCTGATCACCGTGGGCTACGCGCAGTCCGGTGGCGGGGGCGTGCTCGCCGTTGCCGGGGACCTCGTGGTCACCTATCCCGGCATGGTTCTGGCGGCGGCGGGCACCGTCCTGCTCATCCTGGTCGTGGTGCTGTCGGTCCGCCTGGCGCGGCGCCGGCAACGGTACGAGACGTGGCACCTCGTTCACCTGTACGCGTACCTCGGGGTCGGGCTGGCGCTGCCGCATCAGCTGTGGACCGGCGCGGACTTCATCGCCTCGGCGCCAGGGCGAATCTACTGGTGGGGTCTGTACGGCGCGGCACTCGGCGCGGTGCTGGTGTTCCGGGTCGGTCTGCCGGTGTTCCGGTCGGCGTATCACCGGCTGCGGGTGGACGCTGTCGTACCGGAGGCGCCGGGGGTGGTCTCGGTGTACCTGAGCGGGCACCACCTGGACCGGCTACCGGCCCGCGCCGGCCAGTTCTTCCTCTGGCGTTTCCTCGACGGGCCCGGCTGGACGAGGGCACACCCCTACACCCTGTCGTCCGCGCCGTCCGGTGATCTGCTGCGGATCACGGTCAAGGATCTCGGGGACGGCAGCTCCCGTGCCGCGACTCTGCGTCCGGGCACCCGCGTGCTGGTGGAGGGGCCTTACGGAGCCCTGACGGCCGATCGTCACATCGCCGGCCGGAAGGTGCTGATGGTCGCGGCGGGCGTCGGGATCACCACCATGCGGGCGCTGCTCGACGACCTCGCGGAGTCCGGCACCCCGATCACTCTGCTGTACCGGATCCGCCGGCTCGGGGATGCGGTCTTCCGGGCCGAACTCGACGACGCGGCCCGCCGGACCGGGGTCCGGGTGGTGTATCTCGAGGGTGCCCGGTGCCGCCCGGATTCCTGGCTGCCGGCGATGTTCGCCCAGGTCAGTGATCTGGCCGGACTGAGATGGCTGGTGCCGGACGTGGCCGGGCACGAGGTCTTCCTGTGCGGTCCGCCGGACTGGATGGCCGGGGTGCGGGCCACGCTGCGCGAAGCGGGTGTCGACACCGATCACATTCATGCCGAGGAGTTCGCATGGTGAACTCACCATACCGACCGGAGAGACGATGAGAATGCGCCGGATCACTCTGACGATCGTGTCCACCCTGGCCGCCATCGTGCTGCTGTTCAGCTATCGCACGAGTACCGGCGGCGCGCTGCCGGGTACCGGTACGGCCGCCGCCGCACCCGGTGTCGTCCCCGACACCGGTGTCGTCCCCGACACGGCCACGGCCACGGCTGCGCCGTCCGGCTCCCCGTCGGGGAGTCCGGCGACTCGGGCCACGACCGTCAACGGGACGGTCGCCGAGACCCGGTGGGGTCCGGTCCAGGTCCAGGTCACCATCATCGGGCAGAAGATCACTGACGTACGGCCGTTGCAGCGACCGACCGGCAACGCCCGCGACGACCAGATCAACGAGTACGCCCTGCCGAAGCTTCGGCAGCAGGTGCTGAAGGCCCAGAGCGCCCGGATCGACGGGGTCAGCGGGGCCACCGTGACCAGCGAGGGCTACCGGGAATCGCTTCAAGCCGCACTCGACGCTGCGCACTTCGGATGAGCGTGCGAGCCTGCGAGAGTGACACCATGACGGACGCTGCCCCGCCCCCGGTCAAGGTCCTGGTGGTCGAGGACGACCGCGAGCTGGGACCGCTGCTGCTGCGCCTGTTCCGTGGCGCCGGTTACCAGCCCGACCTCGCCCCGGACGGCCAGGCCGGTCTGCATCTGGCCCTGACCCGGGCCTACGACGCCATGATCCTCGACCGAGGGCTACCCGCCATCGAAGGCCTCGACCTGCTCAGCCGCCTGCGCCGCGCCGGAGTGGCGGTCCCGGTTCTCGTGCTCACCGCTCTGGGCACCGTCTCCGACCGGGTGGCCGGCCTGGACAGCGGCGCCGAGGACTACCTCGTCAAACCGTTCGAGGTCGACGAACTCCTGGCCCGTGTCCGGGTACTCCTGCGTGGCCGGACCGGAGTGGGGGAGCGGCTCGCGGTCGGTGCTGCCACCTTCGATCTGATCGCGAGGACGGTGACCGGCCCGGACGGGGTGGTCACGGCGCTGTCCGGCCGGGAGAGCGACCTGCTGCGTCTACTGGCCCGGAATCCGGCGCGGGCGTTCACCCGCGAGCAGATCGTCACCCAGGTCTTCCCCGACGCCTCCGGCGTGGCCCTGGTCGACACCTACGTGCACTACCTGCGGCGCAAACTCGGGGCTGCCGCGGTCGTCACCGTACGGGGTGTGGGATATCGGCTGGGGCCCGGATGAAACGCCGGGGTGACGCACGGACCGACCCCGACCGAGCTCTGCTGTCCAGGGCGAGGCGCGTCATCGCGGTGCAGACCGCGGCCGCGATCACCGTGAGCCTGCTCGTGCTCGGCGTGCTGGCCCTGGTCGTGGTCGTGCACAGCCAGAACGCCGCTGCGACGACCCTGCTGCGGCAGACCGTGGCGAGCGCGGATGACGTCGACGATCCCCCACCCGATGTGTGGATCTTCGTTCAGGAAGCCGACGGCGCGATCGACGCCACCGAGGACGCCCCGGACGGACTTCCCGACCGGGGCGCGCTCGACCGTGTCCGCGCCGGTGCGCCGACCGCGACGTCCTACATCGACGGCCGGGCAGGAGGCTTCCTGACACTGACCCGGCAGCGGGGAACCCGGACCGTCCAGGTCGTCATGAGCCGTCATGAGCAGCACGAGGAGAGGGAACGACTGTTCGGCGCCCTGGTCGCCGGTGAACTGGTCGGCCTGCTCATCGCAGTGCTGTCGGCCGCGCTGCTCGCCCGCCGCGCGACCGCCCCGCTGGCCGAAGCTCTGGCCCGGCAACGGCAGTTCGTCGCCGACGCCAGCCACGAACTGCGCACCCCACTGACCCAGTTACACACCCGGGCACAGTTGCTGCAGATGGACCTGCGCTCCGGCGCCGACCTCGCGGATGTCACCACCGACGTCGATCATCTCGTCACCGGCACCCGGCACCTCGGCGAGGTTGTCGAGGACTTGCTGCTCTCCACCCAGCTCGGCCGGCGTGACGACGCCCGTGAGCTGGTCGACCTCGGTGTCGTCGCGGCCGCGGTGATCGCCGAGCAGGCCAACCGGGCCCGGGAGCAGGAGGTGGAGCTGACGCTGCGGCCCGGCGCCGGTGGGCCGTCACTGGTGCTCGGGCACCGGGCCGCTCTACGGCGCGTCCTGACCGCTCTGGTCGACAACGCCCTGAGCCACACGCCAGCCGGCGGTCAGGTGACCATCGAACTCGGTACCGACCGCACCATGGTCACCGTTGTCGTCCGTGACGACGGCACCGGCTTCGACCCGGCCGACACCGAACGGCTGTTCGCCCGGTTCGCGCGCGGCGGGCACGCCGATCACCGTCGATTCGGCCTCGGACTCGCCCTCACGCGTGAGGTCGTCACCGGCCACGGTGGCACCATCGAGGCGTGGAGCCGCCCCGGCCAGGGCGCCGCCTTCACCATCGGCCTACCTCAGGTGGACACGCCCGATGCCACGGAGCCGCGGACCTGAGCGCTGTCGGCAGAGGCTCGGACGGTTGTCGAGAACACCGGCCCGGAGACTGTTTCGGTAGCAACCAAGATGTACCGGGCCGAATTCTCAACAGGCCGATGGGCTGGACGACGGTGACGGCTGACCGAGGGAGTGCCGTGAAGACACCGATCGCCGTAGTGCTGGCCGCCGTTCTCGCCGCCGGTGTCTGCCTCCATCCGCAGCCGGTTCAGGCAGCCGGACCCGAGCAGACCGCCGCCTACGAGGATCGGCTGAACGGTGCGTTGCAGAAGATGCTGGACGCGGTCGTCGGCCCGGGCCATGCCGTGGCCACCACCGCGGTCGAGCTGGATCTCGATCGCGTCGAGACAGTCAGCCGACGTTATTCGCGGGACCCGTCGGTGGGTGCGTTGTCGGAGACGCTGAGCCGGACCTTCTACACCGATACCAGCGGCACGCGGTACGAGAACACCGGCATCGTACGGAACAACGCCCTGAATCAGCTGTACGAGACCCGGACCACGGCTCCCGGCGGCGTCAAGAAGTTGAGTGTCGCGGTCCTGGTCGACCGGGCCGTCGACGTGACCCAACTGCAGAAGCTGGTGAGCGCGGCAGCCGGCGCCGACCCCGCCCGCGGTGACACGGTCGTCGTGTCGGTCGTGACGGCCCGCCCGGACGTGACTGCACCGCTGACCTCGGCCACCACCCCGGCTGTCACCTGGCAGGCCGGGCTGGTCGTACTGGGCCTGGCCCTGCTCGCCGTCCTCCTGCTGATGATCCGGCGACGCGGAGATCGCGAGGACCGGACGCCGGTTGCGCGGATTGCGCCGTACCAGGTGGAGGCCCGGCCGGTGGTCACGGCGATCAGTGCCCCCACCGCCCCGGTTCGGCCGTCCATCGACGATCCGCGGAGAACCGCGGCTCTGCTCCGCGGTTGGACGGATCCGCACCGCTGAGGCGACCGTCCCGAGGGCTCAGAGGCTTCCGGGGATCGCCGATCAATCAGTCAGTGAAGGGAGAGCGATGTTCGGCTTGTCCGGTGTGGCGCGATTCGCCCGAGCGGTGGCGCTTCCGCTGGGTCTGATGGTGGTGCTGTCGAGCGTGCTGTTCAGTGTCACCACCGCTCGGAGCAGGCAGATCGCGAACCAGGACAATGCGCTGGGGCTCGTACTCCAGCAGCAGGCGGCTGCGCTGGAGAACTATTTCGAGCGGGCCCGGGCCATCAACGCGATCCTTGCCGCCAACCCGGTTTTCACCGATTTCTACCAGGCGCCCGGTACGATCCAGGAGAAGATCGACTCGGGTGGCCCGCTGATGCAACGGGTCAACGACGCCCTGGGCCATCTGGTGCGGTTTTTCCCGGGCCGGGTCGGTGAGGCGTGTTTCATCGACGACAGCGGTCTCGAGCTCGCGCGAGTGGTCAACGGTGTGCCGTCCGCGCCGTCGGCGCTGTCCCACCACGAGGCGGAGAACCCGTTTTTCGCCCGCACGCTGGAACTCGGCCCCGGCCGGATCTACCAGGCCAAAGAGTATGAGTCGGCCGACACCCACAACACGGTGGTCTCGAACTCGACCGTCGTGGAGACGGTCGGCCACGTCGGTATCGTGCACTACGAGATCGCACTCGACAGCTTCCGGACGACGACACCGTCCGAACAGGTCGTCGCTTCGATCATCGACGCCGACACCGGCCACATCATCGTCGACAGCAGGTCCGTGCCGGCCGCGGCAGACGACCACACCTTCGTCTCCCTGATCCGCAGCGGCCGTGATCACGGCATCACCACCATCGGCGGGCAGCGGGTCGCCTTCCAGCGCATCGCCGCCACCGAGGGCAACGCCAACGACTGGTACGTCGCGGTGGCGACCCCGGCTTTCGGTACCGGATGGTCCCGTGGTCTGAGCATCGGGTCGCTGGCTCTGCTGCTGGCCGGGATGCTGACCCTGCTCGCCGGTGCCGCCGGCTGGTGGAGCCACCTCCGATCGGTACGCCGGACCACCTCGTACGACGCCCTCACCGGTGCACCCAGCCGTGCTTTGCTGGTCGCGCGGATCCGTGACGCGTTGAGCGACGACCAGCCGGCGGCCGTACTCTTCATCGACCTGCGGGGGTTCAAGGACGTCAATGACGTCCTCGGTCACCGCAACGGTGACCTGCTGCTCATCGAGGTCGCACGCCGCCTGGTGACAGCGGCGCCCGTGAACGCGACGGTCGCTCGTCTCGGTGCCGACGACTTCGCCGTCCTGCTGCCCGGTTCCGGCCCCGACGAAGCCGGCGCCGTAGCGCCGGACCTGCTGGCCGTCCTTCATCAGCCGTTCGCGGTCGGTGACATCAACATCGACATGGAGGCCAACATCGGCCTGTCCCTGGGCCCGGAACACGGAACCGACCCCGAGACGCTGGTCCGTCACGCCGAGACCGCGATGCACCAGGCCACCGAGAACGCCACCGGCATACAGCGGTACGACGCGAGTCACGACACCAACGCGCCGCGCCGGCTGGAACTGCTCGGCGACCTGCGCCGGGCGTTCGATACCGACGAGCAGATCAGCCTTCACTACCAGCCCAAGATCGACCTTGCCTCCGGCCGGTTGGCGGGCGTGGAGGCGCTGATCCGCTGGAACCATCCGGTCCGGGGACGGATGGCCCCGGACGACTTCATTCCCGTCGCGGAGAGCACCAGCCTCATCCGGCCGCTGACGGACCACGTCCTGCGGGAAGCGATCGGACAGGCGAAAAGATGGCAGGAGCGCGGTACGCCGATACCGGTCGCCGTCAACATGTCCACCCGCTGTCTGCTCGACCCGACCTTCGCCGAACGGGTGTTCGAACTGCTGGACGGGGCCGGTCTGCCGCCGGACCTGCTCGAACTGGAGATCACCGAGAGCATGGTGATGGCCGACCCCGAGCGGGCGCTCGTCGTACTGCGCAGCCTGCACGACGGCGGCATTCGCCTGTCCGTCGACGATTTCGGCACCGGCCATTCCTCCATGACCTACCTGAGGGTCCTGCCGGTCGACGAACTCAAGATCGACCGATCGTTCGTGCAGAACATGACCGGCAGCGGCAGCGATACCGTACTCGTACGCACCGCCATCACCCTCGGCCACAATCTCGGCCTGTCGGTGGTCGCTGAAGGCATCGAAGACGAACTGACCGCGTCAGCCCTGCGTGACCTGGGCTGCGACATCGCGCAGGGCTACCACTTCGGCCGCCCCATGCCGGCCGCCGACTTCGACCGATGGCACATCGAGCACTCTTCCTCGGCATCCGGCCCGGTAGTGCCTGTGTGAACGCCCGCCCCGGCACCCGCACCCTGACTACCGGTGGCGCGGACGAATCCGGGCATCGGCCACCGCGACGATGAGCAGCGCGTCTCCCGGATCGGCGTGTTGCTGGGGAGGGGCCGTTCGGCACTGATGCCCGGCGGCGGGGCGGCGTCTACTCGCGGTAACAGATGCCGGAGATGCCATGAACCGCTTTCCCGTCCAGGTGCACGCCGCGCGCGATTCTCATCTCAGCCGGTGGCTCTGGCTGGTGAAGTGGTTCCTGCTGATACCGCACTACGTGATCCTGCTGGGACTGTGGACCGCGTTCGCCGTGGTGACCCTGATGGCCTATGTGTCGGTGGTCTTCACCGGCCGGTATCCACCGGCGATCTTCGCGTTCGATGTGGGGGTGCTGCGGTGGTCCTGGCGGGTGAACTACTACGGTTACCAAGCCCTCGGCACCGATCGGTATCCACCGTTCACTCTGGCCGACGTCGCGGACTACCCGGCCCGGCTGCAGATCGATCCGCCTACCCGGCTCCCGCGGTGGCTGCCACTGGCGGCCTGGCTGTTCGCCGTCCCGCACCTGCTGCTCGTCGCCGCGCTGACCGGCCCTACGACCTGGAAGTTCGGCGACGGTACGGGATCGGCGGCGCCGCTCGGCGCGGTCAGCCTCGGCCTGCTCATCGCCGGGATCAGCCTGCTGTTCACCGGCCGATACCCCCGTGGTCTGTACGACCTGATGCTCGGCATCGCCCGGTGGAGCCTGCGTACCATCGCCTACCTGGCCCTGCTGACCGACCGGTACCCGCCGTTCCGGCTCGACCAAGGCGACGACGAGCCCGGCCCCGGCCCGGTCGGCCCGGCCGCCGACGCGGATCACCGCAGCCTCCCGTCGTCTCCGCTTCACACCGGGGGTCCCGTCGAGGTGGTCTCCCCGTGAACACCAAGTCGAGGGTCGTAGCCGCACTGGTCGTCGCCGCGGCTGTCGCCGTCCTGCGGCGTCGGCAACTGCGGTGGGGCGCGACCGGCGCCGAGGCCGGACGAGCTCTGACCGGCGATGAACTGGTGCCCGCACCCGACCTGACGGCGACCCGCGCCATCACGGTCCGCGCTGGCGTCGCCGACGTGTGGCCGTGGGTTGTCCAGCTGGGTCAGGGGCGTGGTGGTTTCTACAGCTACGACTCACTGGAGAACCTGATCGGCTGCGACATCCACAGCGCGGCGCGGATCAATCCTGGTTGGCAGTACCTCGCCGTCGGTGACCCGGTTCGGCTCGCACCCGAGGTCGCCTTGACCGTCGCGATCGCCGAACGACCCCGATCGCTGGTTCTCCAGGGCGCGGCCATGCCCGGTGCGGCCACTGCGCCGTACGACTTCACCTGGACGTTCGACCTGTTACCCGGCTCGGCGGCCACGACCCGCCTCATCGTCCGCGAACGCTACGCCTACACGCGATGGTGGGGGCGCTTGCTGGTGGAACCGCTCGCGGTCGTCAGCTTCCTCATGAGCCGGCGCATGCTGCGCGGTATCCGCGACCGCGCCGAGCAGCAGCTGCCCGAGAGAACGCTCCATCACCAGAAGTGAGCGACGACTGTGAAGATTCTCGTCAGTGCCGCCAGCCGGCACGGGTCCACCGCCGAGATCGCCACCGGTATCGCCGAGGCGATCCGAGCGGGCCTTACCGGTGACGCGGTCGTCGAGGTGCTCCCCGCCGTTGCCGTCAGTGACCCGGCATCCTACGACGCGTTCGTCCTCGGCAGTGCCGTCTATCTGGGGCGATGGCTGGAGGATGCCCGCCGGCTCGCCGACCGTATCGTGGTGCAACAGCCACGCCCGGTATGGCTGTTCTCCAGCGGCCCGGTGGGTGATCCGGCCAAGCCGGACGAGGAACCGGCCGAGATCGGTGAACTCGTCACGAGCACCCACGCACTCGACCATCGACTCTTCGCGGGGCGGCTGGTTCGGCACCACCTCAGCTTCGGCGAGAAGGCGATGGTCATGGCTTTGCGGGTACCGGACGGCGACTTCCGTGACTGGGACGCTATCGCAGCCTGGGGCACAGCGATCGCCACCGCGTTGAACCCTGCCGGCATCCCCGCGAATCGGGGAAGGCCGGACCGGCGCTGAAACACCGATACCGGCCGGCCGATCGCGACGTCGGCCCGCTGCCCTACCTTCGCTGTCCAGAGCGGGATCGCCGGCGAGTCGTCGGCCCCCACCTCCAGGGGGTCCCCGGTGGGAAGATCCTTGTCCTTGCCCGGCAGGTGACCGGCCCCGCAAGGGGCTTCGAACAGCAGATGTTTCTCATCACCCAGCGACTCCACACCGAGCGGCACGACCGGCAGGACCGGTGTGCCCACCTGCTGCAGCTGTCCGCGGTCGGTGGTGCCCCGGACGGGTGCGCGAGTTCAGGTCGGCACGAACGCCTGGGGCTGGCAGAGAAGATGGTCGGTGAGCCTCCTGGCGCTGATTCGGGCGATGGGGTGGCCCTGTGCGTCTGCGTGGCGTACCGGATCTTCCGGGCGTTCATGTCGCCGACGCCGAGTGTGGGGCCGCGGCGGGTCGAACGGTGTCGGTGGAATCCAGTGTGAAGATCGCGGCCCGCAGTTCGTGGATGATCGTGTCGGTGTCGTCGATCTTGGACATGAGCGTGGCTCTGGCTACCGAGTCGTGCAGGCGGGCGGCGACGGTGTGCAGATCGATCCCGAGACGGGAGATGCGATGCAGGACGCGCCGGTGCAGGTCTTCGGCGATCCGCTGGCGGTCGTTGCTGGCCCGTAGCTGTGCGTTGTCGTGCTGGGCGTGGGCCAGTTGCAGGACCAGAGCGGCGTAAGTGGCGTAGCCGCCGAGAAGGTCGAGGTCCAGGCGGGCGAACGGGGCTGAGCCGGGCGTCGCGCACACGAACAGCACGCCGGTGACGGCGGTCTCGCTGCGCAGGACTGCTGCCGCTGTCGGGCCGGCCCCGTTGATCGGATGATGCCCCGTGGTGCGAGGGCTCGTGCCCTGGCCGGCGACGAGGGCAGGTTCCCGGGCGGTGAGCGCGTCGGTGTAGCCGGATCCGGCGGTGGGGAAGGTTCTCCCGATCAGTGCGGTGTAGACGCCGTCGCCAGCGGCGACAAGCAGCATTTCCGGTTGTTCAGCGGGTATGCAGACGCATGCCCCGGCGGCTGACGAGGCGCTCATGGCGTGTCCGGCGATCTGCGTCAGGGCGTCCTTGAGTGGGTCGTCGTTGGACAGGACGGCAGTGGACAGGGTCATCATCGCGTTCTGCCACCGCTGGCGGCGTTGGGCCTCGTGCAGCAGCGCGGCGTTTCCGATCGCGACACCAGCGGTCACGGCCAGCGCTGTCGCCAGTTCTTCGTCGTCGGCGGAGAACTCTGCGCCGCCGGGCTTGTCGGTGAGGTACAGGTTGCCGAACACCTGCGTCCCGATCCGGATCGGGACCCCGAGGAACGATCGCATCGGTGGGTGGTGAGCGGGGAATCCGATCGAGGACACATGCTCGGCGAGGTCGCGGAGCCGCAACGGTTCCGGGTAGTCGATCAGCCGGCCGAGGAGGCCTTTTCCCTCAGGCTGGGCTTCGAGCGCATCTACCGTCTCGATGTCCATACCTGAGTGCAGGAACCGCACCAGGCGGCCGTCCTCGATCACGCCGAGCGCCGCGTACCGGGCCCCGACCAGGTTCCGGGCGGCATCCAGGATGGGAGTCAGCACCTCATCGAGGCCGACCGCACGTGTCACCTGCAAGTTGGCCCGGAGGAGTCCACGAAGTCTGCCCTGCGTCTGCTGGACATCGGTAGCCCGGTTGATCAGCATGACCAGCAGTTCGTCGAGTTCCAGCCGGGCTACGCCGACGAAACCGTCGTCCGGCGACGCGGCAGAGTGGGTGTAGCCGGGAACCGGCGGCCCGGGCGCCGGGGTGTCCGAGGCGACGGTGTGGTGAAGTGGTGGGCTCTCGTTCATGGCACAGACCCTTAGGGCGGGGAAAACACGGCCCGAGGTCTGGGGGCAAGAGGCAGGTTTCGCGCCTGTGGTGCTTACGGTTCTGATCCGGGGACGCGGTCTGCTCCCGGACAGACCCTACGCCATCTGCCAGCACAAAAGCGCTGAGCCGCAGCCGCCATGTCCGGTCCGGATCTTCGCAGCGGCTGAGTGGCAGACGGGGTACCGGGAGCCACACCGCCGGTACCCGCCGAGTGTCACCTCGGCTGGAGCGCCAAGGCTGTCGATCAGCAACCGACCACGAGGTGATTCTTCACGTCGGTCACACCCGGCGTCGCCCACGCGGCATAGCTGGCCTGCCGGAACTCCGTCCAGGACGAAACGCTTCCTCGCAGCTCGATCTCGGTGCCATCGACGACGACCGTGATGTGCCGGCCGTCGAATCGTGCCTTGCGGACCAGCGCCGCAGTGATCTTTGCCTTGGCCTCGATCGGCGTGATCACGGCCTTCGGCTTCAGCGAGATCGTGTTGATCACGCCGCGCACGCCGCGCAGGACTGCCATCGCGTCGCGTGCCGCTTCACGCTGGTACTCCCAAGTGAGGGTGCCGGACAGCGTGATCATGTGGTTGTGGACCCGGGCCTGCACTGCTCCCGCGGGGACGTACACCATCCGATCGAGCGCCTCTGCGGCTTCCCGGGCGATGTCGGAGTCCTCCCGCGGTGCCCACTCGTTCTTCACCTCGATCTCGTCCGCGACCGCGGTCACACCGTGTACGTGCATCACCGCACGGGTCGCCGCCTGTTTCTCCGGGTAGGTCTCGACCTGGCCCGACAGAGTGATCGCACCGTTGTCGACAGAGACCGCGATCCGGTCGGAGTTGACGCTCGGCGTCCACTCCAACTCGTCCACCACCGCCGTCTTCAGTTCATGATCCGTCTTGTGCGTGATCTGCGTCATGATCCCACCCTGTTCCCGATCGGACCGACCACGCAGAGGCTTTGGTCCCGTCCTCCCCGGGCACGTCGTTCCGGGAGACAACCGCGGACCCGTGTTCACGGGTCTCCGGTCCCCGGTCGCATCCCCGTGGCTCAGGGGGTCTGATCGCACTGGTCGGATTCGACCGGCGGGAGGTCTTCGACCTGCTGTCTGGTGATGGCGAGCTGGATGGTGTCGCCGATGTGGGTGACCGCGCCGATCGGGATGGCGACATCCTTGCGGTGGAAAAGGTGTCCTTCGTGGAGGATCACATGGGTCACCTGATGGCTTGCGGCGTCGATCACGATGCCGCGGATGTGGCCGATCTCGCCGTCGGTGGCATGGACCGGGTCGCCGCGGTAGACGACGACGTCGCCGCTCGGCACGGAATCGGTGGTTACCACCTTGCTGTCCCGGTACGCCCCGGCTGCCAACCCCGTGGCAATGTCACTGCCGCCGGCCCGCAGGCCGGTACCACCCAGGCCGCTGAAGTAGGGCCAGGCGGGCGCTTTCCCGGTTCCATGGGACGAGTAGCCGTCGTCATCTGCCACGTAGTGGCTTTCCTCGGCGCGGTCGAGCCTCTCGAACTGCGTGACCGTGCAGCCCAGCAGAAGCTCCCTACCTGTCTTCTGCACGAGACGCAGCGGCACCAGACGTCCGGCCGTATGCTCGTGTCTCGGCTCGATGACCAGGTGCGTGACGGTTCGTGCGACGGGATCGATGACCACCCGGGTCACCGTGCCGCCTACACCGTCGTTGCAGTGGGCCGTCGCGCCGATCGTGAACTGTGTGGTTCGCGTCATCGCGTGTTCCTTTCTCGAAGGTCTGCCTCGGGTTTTGCCGGAATCCGTGGTCCGGCACGCTGCTCGCCGGGGCCGCGACCGGAGTGAAGCGCCGGCCAGCGGTTACCTCTGTCCGCGGGCCCACCTCTCCGCTTCCGATCGCTGTCACGGGGTCTCTCGTTTCGGCGGGACCGGCACGCACCAGCAGCTTGCGGTCGATGACGCCGGTGCGGCGTGGCCGGTGCGGGCGGCCCATCAGGCCCGGTTCGGCGGGTTCGCGGCCCAGCGCAAGCGCGGGCAGTGTCTCGGTGCCGAGGTCGATCGCCGGGATCTGCAATACCGTCAACGGCAGCGGTACCGCACCGCCGGGCAGGGCGAAGATCAGGTCCGGTACGCGACGGCGAGCACACGCAGCCCGTCGGCCGCGTACCGGTCGATGGTGTGTTCACCTCGACACCGGTGGTGTTCTCCGGCGCGGTTGCTGATGCGGTCATGGTCGAGCCTCTTCACCTGCCGTCGCCGACAATGCTGACGTGCCGGCGTCGTCGACGCCCACGACGATGCGATGATCATTTACCGGATCCGGACGGGCCATGTCGAACTCCTGATGTGAGGATCCCGCTCGAAAGAGCGGGCGCGATGGATCGGCGGTCTGCTGCGCGGAGCTTCGAGCGTGGCCACGGATCGATCGGAGAGCAACGCCACCGGCTCAAGGCGGCTGCCGTACTCCTGTGCACGCGTTCGGGACCGGATCGGTGTGCAGGTGTCGGCGGCGGCGGGCTCAACAGCCACCGGGGGCTCGGGCGACGACTCGACCGTACGCGCATCTCGCCGGGGCCGTCGAGCCTGCCGTCCGGCGCCCGGTGCCGGCCGGTGTGAACAGGCGTAGGCTTGAAAGTGTCGCCCTGGACCTCGGTGGCCTGGTGTCTGGCCGCTGCGAGTGTCCCGGCGTTTCTGCGCCCCGCAGTGATCAGGTGCGTTTCTCTAGCGGACTGTTCTCGGGCACGAATATCCGGCTGCGGCCGAAGTCAGGATCTCCACCATGTGGTACCTGTGGCTAGCCCTCATCCTCATGTTGCTTTTCATCGTGGCGTCGCTCGCGGTGAAGGTCGTCAAGCAGTACGAGCAGGGGGTCCTGTTCCGTCTCGGCAAGGTCATCGGGGTTCGCCAGGCCGGCCTCACCGTGATCATCCCGTTCGTCGACGTGTTGAACCGGGTGAGCCTGCGGATCGTCACCATGCCGATCCAATCGCAGGGCATCATCACCCGCGACAATGTCAGCGTCGATGTCTCCGCCGTCGCCTACTACCGGATCGTGGACGCCGAGAAGTCGGTCGTGGCGATCGAGAACGTCGGCGCGGCGATCAACCAGATCGCCCAGACCACCCTGCGCAAGGTCGTCGGGCAGCACACCCTCGACGAGACGCTCTCCGAGACCGACCGGATCAACATCGACATCAAGACGATCCTGGACGTCGCCACCGAGGACTGGGGCGTGCAGGTCACCCTGGTCGAGCTCAAGGACATCCAGCTGCCCGACAGCATGAAACGCGCCATGGCCCGGCAGGCCGAAGCCGAGCGGGAGAAACGCGCGAAGATCATCGCCGCCGAGGGCGAGGCGCTCGCCGCCGACGCGCTGGGATCGGCCGCGGACATCATGATGGCCCACCCGCTCGCGTTGCAGCTCCGCAACCTGCAAACCCTGGTGGAACTCGGCGTCGACAAGAACAGCACCGTCGTGTTCCGGGCCCCGCTGATGAGCACCATCGGCGAACTCGGCACCTTCCTCGCCCGTGAGAACAACGCGGCGGCCGCCGTCGCGCCGCCCACGGCCAGCCGAGACGTCACCCCGGTCGTCAACGGTATGCCGCTGACGACGACAACCCCGTACACGACTGGATGATGCGGAGTAGGTCAGGAGCCTCCGCCCGGCGGGAGGCGAGGAACGCCCGTACCTCACCTCGGTTGTCCATGAACCGAGGCTAGGCGGCTGATCCGTCCTGAAGGGGCCGCTGGTACCCCGTTGCGCCGTGTCTGCCTGCTCGACGCCGCGTGGACAGTGGTGGCGGTCTCGGCAGGTTGCCAACGCATTCCGCAGAAATGCGATGCCGACAATCGACAGGTCGCCCGCGTAACACTTTTCTGGGTACGAAATCTGGCGCGATGTGAGCGCCGGTGAGGGTCAGATAAAGTCCCCCTTGAATGTCTTGAAACATCCTGGCAATCTGCGAAGGCGGAGTGTTAGCGCTCTCATCCCCGGCCTGAATCCGTCCCGGAGCAGGTCTGTGAGCGATAACTAGGCTGCCCGGTTCCCCAGGAGGCTTTGCCATGCCCATTCGAAGACGGCCATTCTCGTCGACCGTACTAATTGCTGCTCTCGCTGTTGCCGGTGTTCTTTTCCAGCCCGTCGCGGCGGCCGCGGAATCCAACGGCGGCACGCGGGTCATGCCGCTCGGCGACTCCATCACCGAAGGCACCCAGGTCCCCGGCGGTTACCGGATCGGGCTCTGGCAGCGCCTGGCGTCCGCCGGGTACCGCGTCGACTTCGCCGGCACCCAGTTCAACGGCCCGGCCAACCTCGGCGACCACGACCACCAGGGCCATCCCGGCTGGCGCATCGACCAGATCGACGCGAACATCGCCGGCTGGCTGCGCACCACCACACCCCGCACCGTGCTGCTGCACATCGGCACCAACGACATCCTGCAGAACTACAACGTGCCCGGCGCGCCGGGCCGGCTCTCCACCCTGATCGACCGGATCACCGGCACCGTTCCGTCCGCGGACGTCTTCGTGGCCACGATCATCCCGCTGGCCAACTCCGGGCAGGAGGCCGCCGCCCGCACCTACAACACGGCCCTGTCCTCGATCGTACGGAGCAAGGGTTCGCGGGTGCATCTGGTCGACATGCACGCCGCCCTCACCGCCGCCGACCTGATCGACGGCGTGCACCCGACCGCCAACGGTTACGACAAGATGGCCGCCACCTGGTACGCCGCACTCCGATCGGTCCCCGGCACCATCGGCGACCCGAACAGCGGAGGCGGCGGTACCTCCCTGGTCGGCGCCGCCTCCGGACGGTGCCTGGACGTCCCCGGCAGCAACACCACCAACGGCACCCAGCCGATCATCTGGGACTGCAGTGGCGCGGGCAACCAGCAGTGGGCCTACGACGGCAACACCCTGCGATCGCTGGGCAAGTGCCTCGACTCGCCGACCGGCGCCACCAGCGGGGCCAAGGCGCAGCTCTGGGATTGCAGCGGAGCCGCCAACCAGCAGTGGAGTCACACCTCTGGTGGCCCGATCCGCAACGCCCAGTCCGGCCTGTGCCTGGAGAGCGGCGGCACGGCGAACGGCTCCACCGTCACCCTCCGGACCTGTACCGGGTCCACCGCACAGAACTGGACGAGACGATGAGAAGAGCACTGGCGATCCTGCTGGCCATCGGGTTGACACTGATCGGCGCACCCGCCGCGCAGGCTTTGGAGAACGGCGTCGCCCGTACCCCTCCGATGGGCTGGAACAGCTGGAACACCTTCGGCTGCAACATCAGCGAGTCACTGATCCGCGGCATGGCCGACGCGATGGTCAGCACCGGCATGCGCGACCGCGGCTACCAGTACGTCGTGGTGGACGACTGCTGGATGAACCCGAACCGTGACTCGTCGGGCAACCTGCAGGGCGACCCGACCCGGTTCCCCAGCGGCATGAAGGCACTCGGTGACTACCTGCACGGCAAGGGCCTGAAGTTCGGCATCTACCAGGCGCCTCTGGACAAGACCTGCGCTCAGTACTTCAACAGCTACCCGGGCGCCACCGGCAGTCAGGGCCACGAGGCCCAGGACGCCCGGCAGTTCGCGGCGTGGGGCGTCGACTTCCTCAAGTACGACTGGTGCTCCCCGACCGGCTCCATCAACGACCAGGTGACCACGTTCGCGAAGATGCGTGACGCGCTCGCCGCCACCGGGCGGCCGATCGTCTACAGCATCAACTCCAACAGCATTCACGCCAAGACCGGCCCGCAGCGCAACTGGGGCGACGTCGCGAACATGTGGCGTTCCACCGAGGACATCAGCGCCGCCTGGGACACCGGGCAGACCAACGGCTACCCGATGGGCGTCAAGAACATCGTCGACGTCACCGTGCCGCTCGCCGGGTACGCCCGGCCCGGCTCGTTCAACGACCCGGACATGATGGAGGTGGGCCGGGCCGGGCTGACCGAGACCGAGCAGCGCAGCCACTTCGCGCTCTGGGCGATCATGGCGTCGCCGCTGATCGCCGGCAACGACCTGCGCTCGATGAGCACGACCACCCGCGACATCCTCACCAACCCGCGGCTCGTCGCGATCAACCAGGACACCCTCGGCCTGCAGGGGACCCAGGTGTCGTACGACGGAACACGCCGCGTGCTGGCCAAGAGGCTGGCCGACGGTGACGTGGCCGTCGCCCTGTTCAACCAGGGCGGATCCACCACGACGGTCTCGACCACGGCCGCGGCGATCGGCAAGTCCGGCAGCTCGTTCACCCTGGTCGACGCCTGGACCGGAGCCACCAGCAGCAGCACCGGAACCATCAGCGCCAGTGTGCCCGCGCACGGCACGACCGTCTTCCGGGTCAGCGGCGGCGGCAACAACCCCACCCCGACCGGTTCCACCCTGGTCAGCGCCGCCTCCGGCCGCTGCCTCGACGTACCGAACAGCAGCACCGCCAACGGCACCCAGCCGGTCGTCTGGGACTGCAACGGCCAGGCCAACCAGCGCTGGACCGTCAGCGGCCAGAGCATCCAGGCACTCGGCAAGTGCCTCGACGCCCCGGCCGGCGCCACCGCCGGAAGCAAGGTCCAGCTCTGGGACTGCAACGGCCAGACCAACCAGCAGTGGACGGTCAACAGCGACGGCACCGTCCGCGGCACGGCCTCCGGTCTCTGCCTGGACGTCGACCGCAACCTGACCGCCAACGGCACGCCGGTCCTGCTGTGGACCTGTACCGCCGCCGCCAACCAGCGATGGAGCCGGGTCTGATGCTGAGAAAGACGTTCACCGGCCTGCTCTGCCTGGCCGTCAGCATGCTGGCCGCGGTGGCTCCGGCCGCCGCACCCGCCCTCGCGGACAACCCGATCGTGCAGACCGTCCACACCGCCGACCCGGCGCCCCTGGTCCACAACGGCCGCGTCTACCTCTACACCGGCCACGACGAGGACGGCTCGACCTGGTTCACCATGAAGGAATGGCGGCTGTACTCGTCGGCCGACATGGTGAACTGGACCGACCACGGCTCACCGATGAGCCTGGCCACCTTCAGCTGGGCCAGCAAGGACGCCTGGGCCGGCCAGGTCATCCAGCGCAACGGCAAGTTCTACTGGTACGTGCCGGTCGTCAACCGCGCCACCGGGCGGATGGCCATCGGCGTCGGCGTGGCCAACAGCCCGACCGGCCCGTTCTCCGACGCGCTCGGCCGGCCCCTGGTGGAGAACGGCGAGATCGACCCGTCCGTCTTCATCGACGATGACGGCCAGGCCTACCTGTACTGGGGCAACCCGAACCTGTGGTACGTGCGGCTGAACAGCGACATGATCAGCTACAGCGGCAGCGCGACGCAGATCCCGCTGACCACCGCCGGGTTCGGCACCCGCACCGGTGACGCCGCCCGGCCCACGCTGTACGAGGAAGGCCCCTGGGTCTACAAACGCAACGGCCTCTACTACAACGTCTTCGCCGCCAAGTGCTGCTCGGAGTTCATCGGGTACTCCACCGCGCCGGGGCCGACCGGGCCGTGGACCTACCGCGGGACCGTCATGCCGACCCAGGGCGGCAGCTTCACCAACCACGCCGGCATCGTCGACTTCAAGGGCGGGTCGTACTTCTTCTACCACAACGGCGCGCTGCCCGGCGGTGGTGGTTTCACCCGCTCGGTGGCCGTGGAGAAGTTCAGCTACAACGCCGACGGCAGCATCCCGCAGATCACCATGACCACCGGTGGCGCACCACAGAACGGCACGCTGAACCCGTACACCCGGCAGGAGGCCGAGACGATCGCCTGGAGTTCCGGCGTCGAGACCGAGCGGGCGAGCGACGGCGGCATGAACGTCGGCTTCCTCGAGAACGGCGACTACCTCAAGGTCAAGGGCGCCGCCTTCGGATCCGGTGCCACCACGTTCTCCGCACGGGTGGCCTCCGCGGCGGCGGGCGGTCGACTCGAAGTGCGACTGGGCGGCCCCACCGGCACGCTCGCCGGCACCTGCACCGTGCCGGGGACCGGCGGCTGGCAGAACTGGACCACGGTCACCTGCCCGGTCAGCGGCGCCACCGGCAACCAGGACCTCTACCTGCGATTCACCGGCGGCAGCGGTTACCTGTTCAACGTCGACTGGTGGCAGTTCACCGGCACCACGGGAATGAGCATCCGATGAGGAGACTGGCCGCGGCCGCCCTGACCGCCGTCCTCGGTGTGGCGTTCGGCCTCACCGCCACCACCCCCGCATCCGCCGCGACGATCGACACCAGCGCCTCCTACGTGCTGGTCAACCGCACCAGCGGCAAAGCCCTCGACCTCTACAACATGGCCACCAACGACGGTGCCCGGATTACCCAGTGGACCCGCAACGACCAGGCCCAGCAGCAGTGGCAGTTCGTCGACTCCGGAAGCGGCTACTACCGGCTCAGGTCCAAGCTCTCCGGCAAGATTCTCGACGTGTCCGGCGCGTCCACCGCCGACGGCGCGGCGGTCGTGCAGTGGGCCGACAACAACGCCGCCAACCAGCAGTTCAGCGTCCAGGACATCGACGGCTACATCCAGCTGATCAACCGCAACAGCGGCAAGGCCGTCGAAGTGCAGGGCGCCTCCACCGCCGACAACGCCAACATCGTCCAGTACGCCGACTGGAACGGCGCCAACCAGCAGTGGCAGCTCGTCAAACTCGGCACCACCACCCCCGGCACCGGCACCTTCACCAACCCCGTGGTGTGGCAGGACTTCGCCGACGGCGACATCATCCGCGTCGGCGACGCCTACTACTACTCCGCGTCGACCATGCACTACTCACCCGGCGCACCGATCCTGCGGTCGTACGACCTGGTCAACTGGGAGTACGCCGGGCACTCGGTGCCCCGGCTGGACTTCGACAATGCCGCCTACGATCTCAGCGGCTCACGCGCCTACGTCAAGGGCATCTGGGCGTCGGCGTTCAATTACCGGCCCAGCAACAGCACCTACTACTGGCTGGGCTGCACCGAGTTCAACCGCACCTATGTCTACACCGCCGCCGCTGTCGACGGAACCTGGTCGAAGAAGGCCCGGATCAACAACTGCTACTACGACGCCGGGCTGATGTTCGACAACGACACCCCCTATGTGGCGTACGGCAACGGCACCATCAGCGTCGCCCAACTGTCCTCGGACCTCACGTCGCAGGTACGGGCGCAGACCGTCTACACCACCCCGTCGAACATCGGAACGCTCGAAGGCGCCCGCATGTACAAGCGCGGCAACTACTACTACATCTGGCTGACCCGCCCCGCCAACGGTCAGTACGTACTGCGTTCGACCAGCCCGTTCGGCCCGTACGAACAACGCCAGGTCCTTCTTGATCTGCCCGGCCCGATCTCCGGTGGGGGAGTGCCGCACCAGGGCGGACTGGTCCAGACACAGGGCGGTGACTGGTGGTACATGGCGTTCACCGACGCCTACCCCGGCGGCCGGGTGCCGACCCTCGCACCGATCACCTGGAGCAACGACTGGCCGGTGCTGACCACCGTCAACGGCCGGTGGGGCGCCTCCTACCCGAAACCGAACATCACCACGACGAAGACCGTGCAGCCGATGGTCGGCCCCGACACGTTCACCCGGCTCGGCCACCGCTGGGAGTGGAACCACAACCCGGACACCAGCAGGTACAGCGTCGGCAACGGGCTGCGACTGTCCACCGCGACCGTCACCAACGACCTGTACAACGCCCGGAACACGCTCACCCACCGCATCCAGGGGCCGTCGTCGACCGCGACCATCGAACTCGACTACTCCCAGATGGCCAACGGCGACCGCTCCGGCTTGGCCATGCTGCGTGACTCGTCGGCCTGGATCGGCGTCCGCAAGGACAACGGCGTCACCCGGGTGTCGATGACCAACGGCCTCACCATGAACTCCGGCTGGGCCACCACCGGCACCGGCAGCGAGGCGGCCGGCGCGAACGTGTCCGGCGGCAAGATCTGGTTGCGGGTCTCCGCGGACATCCGGCCGGGTTCCGGGCGTACCGCCACCTTCTCCTACAGCACCGACGGCAGCACCTTCACCGGGCTGGGCCCGGCGTTCACCCTCAACAACGCCTGGCAGTTCTTCATGGGCTACCGGTTCGGCATCTTCAACTACGCCACCCAGGCCCTGGGCGGCGCGGTCACCGTCAACCGTTTCGACCTGACCACACCGTAGGAGGATCGATGACCAGATCTCGATCGGTTCGAGCCGGCCTGGCGGCGGCGGCCCTGGTGATGGCCTCGGCGGCGGTCGCCGTGGCCCTGCCCGCGGGCGCTGCGGCGGCCGGCTGCTCGGTGAAGTACACCGTGTCGTCGCAGTGGCAGGGCGGCTTCAACGCCGACGTCTCCCTGACCAACCTGGGCGACCCGCTCTCCGGCTGGACTCTGACCTGGGCGTACGGCGCCGGGCAGAAAGCTGTCCAGGGGTGGAACGCCACAGTGAGCCAGAGCGGCACGACGGTGACCGCGGCCAACGTGGCCTACAACGGCTCGGTGCCGACCAACGGCTCGGTGGCGTTCGGCTTCACCGGGTCGTGGACCGGCAGTAACCCCGTCCCGCCAGCCTTCAGCCTCAACGGCGTGGCGTGCACCGGAGCGCCGGTGCCCAGCTCATCGTCGAGTCCGTCACCGTCCACCCCCGGCGGCGCTTGCACGCTGCCGTCGAGTTACCGGTGGTCGTCGAGCGGTGTGCTGGCGAACCCGAAGAACGGCTGGGTGTCGCTGAAGGACTTCACCAGCGTCATGCACAACGGCAAACACCTGGTGTACGCCTCGAAGGTCGCCGGGTCGTCGTACGGCTCGATGAACTTCACCCCGTTCACCAACTGGTCCGACATGGCGGCCACCGGCCAGAACGGGATGAACGAGGGCACCGTGGCGCCCACGCTGTTGTACTTCGCGCCGAAGAACATCTGGGTGCTGGCCTACCAGTGGGGCGCATGGCCGTTCATCTACCGCACCTCCAGTGACCCGACGAATCCCAACGGCTGGTCCGCGCCCCAGCCGCTGTTCACCGGCAGCGTCCCCGACGCGCCCCACGGCCCGATCGACCAGACCCTGATCGCCGACGGGCAGAACATGTACCTGTTCTTCACCGGCGACAACGGCAAGATCTACCGGGCTTCGATGCCGATCGGGAACTTTCCCGGCAACTTCGGCTCCTCCTACACCACGATCATGACCGACACGAGGAACAACCTGTTCGAAGCGCCCGAGGTCTACAAGGTGCAGGGCCAGAACCAGTACCTGATGATCGTCGAGGCGATCGGGGCCACCGGCAGCCGGTACTTCCGGTCGTTCACCGCCACCAGCCTCAACGGCACCTGGACACCGCAGGCCGCGACCGAGAGCAACCCGTTCGCCGGTAAGGCCAACAGCGGCGCGACCTGGACCGACGACATCAGTCACGGCGACCTGGTCCGCACCGACCCGGACCAGACCAAGACCATCGACCCCTGCAACCTGCAACTGCTCTACCAGGGCAAGGACCCGAGCGCTGGCGGTGTCTACGACCAGTTGCCGTGGCGTCCGGGCCTGCTCACCCGGCAACGCTGACCCACCCGCACCAGGGCGGCTCATCACCCGCCCTGGTGCGACCCTCCACACGGGTCGCCGGGTCAGCTTGTCGTCGTGATGACGGTGACCGCGACGACGGCGCTCGAAGTGGCGATCGCGGCAGCCGTCCGGGCCACCGCCGTGTTCACCGCGGAGGCGCCCCAGTTGCCCTGTTCGAGTTCCTTGGCCCGCTTGATCACCGGGGTCGACCAGGCCAGCTGCGGGCGCAGGGCCGGAAGAGCGCCGCTGGCGGAGAGAAGGGCGATCAATGCCGCGGTACGGGTGTCGGGTTCCGCGCCGTCGACGAGCACGGCCCGGATCCGGTCGCGGGTCTCCTGCTCGCGTTGCCCGTCGGCGGCGGGCAGCCGGGTGGTGCGGAACAGGCCGAGCACCTTGCGGCTCTCGCGGCGCACCAGCCCCTGGCCGACGAGCCGGTCGACGACGTCGTTCCACAGGTTCCCGCCGATCTGCAGCAGCAGCGTCTGCACGCCACGGGGTTTCTCGGCGACCTTCTCGTACGCCTGCCGCAGCAGTGGATCCGCCAAGGGTTCCCCTTCGACGGCGATCACCTTCTCCCCGCTGAACCCACCCGCTCCGGTGGTGTCCACCCGGCCGAGCAGCGCCAACTCGACGAGCACCGCGCCACCCAGCGTGTAGGGCAGGGTGCCCGCACCGGCCGGCGTACCCGTCTCGTCATCCATCAACAGCAGCAGCAGATCTTCGACGAGCAGCATCGCCGTCACATCCCCTCGTGTTCACGTGTTCAGCGTCGCGTCCCCAGTATTCTGTCGAGGCCGGCCGGCAAACAGTGACACCACGTCACATGCCGCCGTGACATGACGGCACTGACCGGGCACGCCCCGCCCCGGTGTCCTGAACGACATGTCCGCAACAACCAACAGAAGGCCCTTTCCGCGTACGTTGTCCGCGCTCGCCGCCCTGTCGCTCAAACACCGAGCCCGGCGATACCGTCGAACTCGTCGGCCATGTCCTGCAACGCCGCGCTCACACAGCGGCCACCGGACCGGAATCTTCTTCACAGGCCCGGATCCGGCACACCGTCCAGCCGGCCCAGGCCAGGGCGGGGTTGCCACCGGTGGTGACCGGCGGCAGGGAACGGCGTATCGGTTCGGCTTTGCGGAGGCAGGAAACAGGGGTGAACGCTACGTCTCGTGTTCTCAGCCCTCGTGGAGGGCCGCGGCCGCTTGATCGAGCAGTGTCCGGAGTTGGGTGACCTTCTCGGGGCCGAGTGCTGCGGTGATCTGCCGTTCCACGCCGGCGATCACCGCGTCGGCGGTGCGTAGCGCTTCGCGTCCGGTGTCGGTGAGGTGCAGTTCTTGTACGTGCCGGTGGCGGGGGTGTTGGTGGCGCTCCAGTTGTCCGCGATCGTCCAGGCGCGCAACCAGGGAGGCCACCGCCTGGGGGGTGACGTTGAGTCGGCGGGCCAACTCGGCGCCGGTCAGTCCGGGTTCGGCGTGCAGTGAGATCAGCAGGGTGTAGTGCGCGGTTGCCATGCCCAGCGGGCGTAGCTGTTGCTCCTTCTGCGCCTGTACTGCCAGTTCGGCACGGCGCAGTGCCCAGGTCACCCGGTCCAGCGCGTCGCGGCCCACGGGTTCGTCGTTTTGTGTCACCCGTGAAGCATACGACGGTTCACAACTATCAAATGCTTGACAATGCTTAAGTGATTGATACTGTGTGTCTTGCCTGCGGAACCGGGCCGCGATCGAGCCGGTACTCCCAGTCCGGGTGCAGTCCTTCATTCCGGCGCGGTATCCGCTGCCCTTCACGAGCCGTCATCACCCATGGCGGTAGTAGCAAAGGTGAGAAGACCCATGATCGAAACCCACTCGGCCGTCACTCGCGACGGCGTCATCGGACACGACGGTAGCGAGATCGTCACCATCGATCAGGCCACCGGAGCCGAACTCGCCCAGTACCCGGTGGCGGGCCCGGACGAGGCGGCCGCGGCCGTCGCCGCCAGCCGCTCGGTCCACGGATCCTGGTGGAACCTCGGCTTCGAGGGCCGCGCACAGCGGCTGCGTGCCTGGCAGCGGGAGATCGCCCGGAGCGGTGAAGAAGCGGCCGCTCTCATCCATGCCGAGAACGGCAAGCCCACCGACGACGCCCGCAGCGAGGTGCTCGCCACCCTGCAACACCTCCAGTTCGCCATCGGCAACGCCGAACGCGTCCTGGGCCGCCGGGACCTCCCAGCCGGTCCGATCACCGGCAACCAGCGCGCGTGGGTGGAACATCAGCCCTACGGTGTGGTCGGCGTCATCGGTCCGTGGAACTTCCCGCTGATGACCCCGGGCGCCATCGTCATCAACGCGCTCGCGGCCGGTAACACCGTCATCCTCAAACCCAGCCACGTCACCCCCGGCGTCGGCGAATGGCTGGTCCAGACCTGGCAGCGCTCCGTCTCCGACTTCCCGGCCGTCCTGCAGCACCTCAACGGGTACGGCGCCACCGGACAGGCACTCATCACCGCCGGCCTGGACAAGCTGGCCTTCACCGGCAGCGTCGCCACCGGCAAGACGGTGGCCGCCCAATGCGCGCAGACCCTCACCCCCATGCTGCTCGAACTCGGCGGCAACGACGGCGCCATCGTGGCCGCCGACGCCGACCTGGACGAGGCCGCCGCCCACATCGTGTGGGGTGCCCTGCAGAACACCGGGCACGGATGCATCAGCCTCGAAGTCGCCTACGTCGTCGAAGCCGTCTACGACACCTTCGTTGAGAAGATCAGCGATCTGGCTCGCGGCGTTCGTGTCGGCAGCGATGAGAACGCCCAGATCGGACCTGTTCCGCTGCCCACCCAGATCGGGATCATCCGGGACCACATCCAGGACGCCCTCGCGAATGGCGCGACGGCCGTCGTCGGCGGCCTGGAAACGGTGGCCGGTGGCCGCTATGTCGCCCCGACCATCCTCGTCGACGTGCCCGCCGGCGCTCTTGCGGCGATCGAGGAGACCTTCGGGCCGACCCTGGCCGTCGTCAAGGTCGCCGACACCGAACAGGCCGTCACCCAAGTCAACGACGGCCCGTACGGGCTGGGCAGCGCCGTGTTCAGCCGCCAGCACGGTGAGGCCATCGCCCGTCGCCTGCGCGTCGGCATGACCAGCATCAACGACGCCCTGGTCTTCTCGATGAACCCGGCGCTGCCGTTCGGCGGACGCGGCGACAGCGGCTACGGGCGCAAGCACGGCGACGAGGGACTCCGCGAGTTCGCCTACCCGCACTCGTTCTCCACCAAGACCGGCCCCGCCCGGCTCTCGTCCTCGACCTTCGACCGGCCGGCCGGCGCGATGAAGGCAGCCCTCGCCGCCGCCCGCGACCGCATCCTGGCCGCAGACGACACCCGAACCAACTGATCCACCGGCCGTCCGGGCAGCGGCCGGACCGCTGAGACCCGGTTCGGTCTCTCCTGTCATCCGTACTGGGATGGCGTTGAAGACCAACACGCATGGAGGCACCTGATGAAGACCCGCTCACTCGGATCCGCCGGACCGCTGGTCGGTGCGCTCGGCCTGGGCTGCATGGGCATGTCCACGCCGCCCGGACCGCCCGGCCGAGCCGAGTCTATCGCCACCATCCACGCCGCCCTGGACGCCGGCGTGACCTTGATCGACACCGGCGACTTCTACGGCATGGGCCACAACGAGATGCTGATCGGCGAGGCGTTGCGCACCGCCCCCAGCGAGCTGCGCGACAAAGCGGTGACCTCGGTCAAGTTCGGTGTCCTGCGCGACGCCGACGGCGGATGGGGTGGAAACGACGGACGCCCCGCCGCTGTCCGCAACTTCGCCGCCTATTCGCTGCAACGCCTCGGCGTCGACCACATCGACGTCTACCGGCTCGCCCGCCTCGACCCTGACGTGCCGATCGAGGAAACCGTCGGCGCTGTCGCCGAACTGGTCGAGAAAGGATACGTGCGCCACATCGGCCTGAGCGAGGTCGACGCGGACACCATTCGCCGGGCCGCCGCCACCGCCCCGATCTGTGACGTTCAGATCGAATATTCGCTACTCAGGCGCGGTCTTGAGAAGGCGATCCTGCCGGCCGTCCGCGAACTGGGCATCAGTGTCACAGCCTATCGTGTGCTGTCGCACGGCCTGGTCTCGGGTGGCGCGAGCGCCGGCCGGCCCGCCCAGCGGGACCGGAGCGCGGTTCAATTCCAGGCTTACGATGAACAACGCAGCCGCGGCATCATCGACACCGTTCACAAGATCGCCGGACAACGCGGCGTCAGCGTCGCGCAACTCGCGATCGCCTGGACCCTCTCGCGAGGTCAGGACATCGTTCCCCTGATCGGTGCCCGCACCCGCGAACGGCTCTCGGAGGCGCTCGACGCGCTGACGATCACGCTGGACGCATCCGAGCTCGCCGCGATCGAACGAGCCGCATCCCTCACCGCCGGCGACCGCGAGCACTGACGGCGGCTACGGTCTCGACCATGGCAACGCGGCCCCGGCGCTGACGTCCAGCGCATCCTCGACGTGACCGAGGACGTGCTGCGCCCGCACGGCCCGGCCGAGGCCACCGTGATGGTCCTCGCGCGGGCGCTTGCTGTCAGCCACGCCAGCTTCTACCGGCACCGCCTTACGGCTACCAGCTTGTTGACGCCGGCCCGCACCCGAACAAGGTGTATGAGGGTTGAGGGCGGCGTCGACATCGCCTTTAGGTCGATGCGGGTCTGTCAAGACGACGGCTCTGGCGCAGAAACGGTGGTCGGCGAGGTCGGCCTACGCGGGCAGGATTCGTTGTCGGAGTAGGGCGAAGCCTCAAGGCGGACCTCGAGATCCGCCCGAGCGCCTCCTCCAGCCGGGCGTACAGGTCCACGGTCAGCGCGAGTAGCTGCTCATATGACGGCTGCGGCGAATCGACGGGCACGACCTGCCAACGACTCACCTCGACTCTGCGCCTCTGAAAGATCAACGACTCCTATCCGGTTACCTGAGAAAGCGGCAAGGTCTGACTCTTCGCCCGGCAGCCCACCGTCGACTCCACCAAACGCAAAATGGTGGAAATTCACGCATAACGTGAATTTCCACCAAAGATTGTGTCCGAGGCCCAACACGCTGGTTGGGCACACGGCTATTGCGGTTCGCGAATTAGCCATACGGTGACCTCGCCCGTACTCAGCCTCGGGCGCGGCGTACACGGTGAGTAGCAATGCGGGCGATGCTGGCGCCGACTGTCCCGGCACTAGTAAACGTAGCCAGTTCAACTGTTGCGCCAGCAGCCAAGGACAGCAGCGCCGAAGCTGCATCTGATACGGCATCGCCGACTGCCGAAAACTTTCCCCTCTCCCAGCCGCTCGGCAAACCGCGACAAGCGGTAGCATCACGACTCATGTTCCGCACGCCGCCCATTGGTCAGTGCCCATAAGCCTGGCTTTTCAAATAAACTATACGTTCGAATTTATCTTCGCGTCAGGATTCGGGCCATCCGTCTTTTCCTGAATCGGCAAATCGGAACTTGCATTGCCAGGACGTTCGCGTGCCATCCAGCCGTTAACTACTTCAAGAAGCGAGGCCACTTCAGCTCTGGCGTCGGGATCAGAAACATTAGACAGGAACTCTCGTATCTTCACCGAGGCGTCGTCTACGGCTGTCCGGATATCGTTCGGGTCTGACTTTGGCCGATACCAAATAAGTCGATCGAACGAGCCGTCGGTAAATGAAGACAACTTATCTGGATGAAGGTTCGCCCACCAAAGAGCGGCATTTCCGCTATCCTCGAAAACCTTTGCTAAGAAGTTCAAATCGTCTTGGATTATTAAGTTCCTCGCTAGCTTTTCCCGTCGCTGCCGATCTATCGCTCTCGAAATTTCCAGGCTATCCCTATCGCAAGTCAACCTTCCAAAACCAATCCATTCTAGTCCCATGCTGTCGTCTCGATGCAGGTGACTAATAATAGAGTTCTGATAAGATTGGGCCGCAGGGCAATGGTTCACTGAGAATTTGGCCGATGCCTGTTTAGCCTCATGCCAAAGGGCCGAGCAGACAGTTTCGGATGCACCGATTCCACTAAGGGCAGATTCGCCTGTTGGACGCCACCAAGCATAAAGCGATGCACTAAACTCTGCGCCGGGTATTGAACTGGGAAATCTTGCTTTGATTCGAGCCCTGCTCCATCGCCATGAACGCGGTGGCCGAGGCAGCGAAGACCACCATCGGCGACTTAGAGTTACATCGTTCCGCATCTATATCCTAAAGAAGCCTAGTATTCGAACTTTCGATTGAGCTGGCCCCATATCAACTCTTTTATTAAGTGATTTCTGATGCCGACCTGTTGAGGCGCCTCAGGATTTCCTGGTTCGGGACCGCTAAGAACTTCCATGGCCAATATCTTGTTGAGCGAGTTAGCCAATATCGGTCCGAGGATTCTATCCACAATATTCGGCGCGACAAGCAAATTCTCGCAGAAATTAAGGAATGTTCTCATCGACGATGAGGTGCGTGGATCCTCTGGTTGTAGCTGAACTGTGATTTCCCAGCCAACTTCGAAAAATTCCAGCTCATCTGCACCCACCTCCCCCGTGAGGCATGTTCCCACGAAGGAACGAGATCCCGATGCGAGGGTCAAGAAGGCGGATACTGCCTCCTCCTTTTGAGCTGCAAACATGCTACAGACGGTATCGAATACCGCAGACCTGGTTGACTCATTATCGGCTAGATTTAGGAGCGATATCGCCGCAGCGTGTGTTGCTCTATCGGTGTTTGTGCGAGAAAGGACTCGGCAGATCCGTCTAACCGCTAGGGAAGGTCTTTCTCGGCCGAGGGCGCGACCGCACGATTCTGCGACGAATAATGCAAGTGATTCGGTATTCGAGGCTGCCCACCGTAGGAGACGTTGCCTAACCTTTGCGCCTGCTGCCGGGTCAAGGACTGCATTGTCGACAATAGAGAAAGCAAGCTCCCGAATGC
This sequence comes from Actinoplanes derwentensis, assembly GCF_900104725.1. NCBI lineage: Bacteria > Bacillati > Actinomycetota > Actinomycetes > Micromonosporales > Micromonosporaceae > Actinoplanes > Actinoplanes derwentensis. The sequence goes on along the minus strand of NZ_LT629758.1, from coordinate 4,823,105 downwards.
CGGCATTATCCACTATTATTTTTCGAACGAGTTCCATGTATGCGGTGCTATTGTTTCGTGAGGCGGTTTGAACCATAAGCGATGAAACGCGTTCGATGATACCGGGCTGGACTCTGGAGGATGCTAGCTTAAGAAGCCATGACTGAATTGGAGTCTTCATCTGTGGCCATTCAGCCCAAACGAAAGGAATAACTGCCTCATCAAGCTTATGCTTGTTTGCGGATATAGAGAAGCCGTGCGGAGTTTCGACAGCACCCAAAAGTTGTAGGTAACCGGTCCGTCCGGGCCCAGATAGTGGTCCTGGGTTTTCTATAGCTTCCCCAATTTCATCTAAGAGACCATTGCGAGCGTCCATGATCGCGGCCGGCAGCCCGGGGTCAAGGACCGCAGCTGAGATGAGTGCCGCACGATCAGCTTGCTGAGGATGTTCGCTGAACCAGATGGAAAGATGGCTACTCCAGTTCTTGAATTCGTCTAGAACTTCGAGCTTTGCCTTTTCTTTATCATGGCGGCGGAAGTTGAGTGAGATTGCATCAGCTAGCCGCATGGCATCTCCAGGATGCTCAATGCCGCTGAGAATATTGTTGATTCTCTCGTCCATCAGCCAATCATCAACGTCGTTGAGTTGATGCTTGACTATGAGTAGTCTTTTAGCGATTTCTGCGGCTGTTGCCAGCCTCAGTATTGGAGTATTCGACTTGGTGACGAATGAACACTCGGTCCATACGTCTGGTGTTACTAAGACAACAAGGAAAACGCCTTCTTCGCGACCGCGCGGAGCATCCTTAATCAGGTCTTCCCCGAAATCAGTGCTAGGCTTTTCATCTGTACTGTCGGTCAAATCGAGTAGGTAGCTAGTGCCAGGGATTCGAGGCAACTCCCTCGCAAGCAGCTCTTCCCAGCCCATTCGGATCTCATGGATTCCTTCGACTGTTCGCCCAAAATCTAGCTTTTCCTGGCAATCATGCAGAAGGCGAACTCCAAGTGACCGCTTCCCTGAATGACGTGGCGCATTTAGCACTAGAAGGCCGCTATCCCAGAGAGTCGTTCTCAACTCGCTATAGTTGTGGGGATCCGAGTAGGACGGCGATACCGCCTGCTCAAGGTATGAGCTACTGATGCGTCTTGTACGCAAGCGGGAGCTATGAATATTAGTTATTATAGTATCTCGAAGAGATACGATATTGGTGCCGAGATGTTTTGCGTATTGCGTTATTTCCGGTATCGGCGCTTCGGGAACACGAAGTTCGTTAATCGACAGGTCAGCCGTGTTCATCTCGTCTGACATTATCGCCTCAGCGGCGCCCGATATTGGTGTCTCGGCCAGAGTATATGTTTCTTCCTTTGTGGCTTGCCTTCTGGTTTACTACCGTCGTTCCCGGTGCATCTATTCTAGGGTCCTCATCCTTCATCTCTTCCACTATAAGCTGCAACTCAGATAATACTCCGGGATGATCGTCAATCAGATCCTGAAGACGAGTTGTCCAGCTCGCAGCAAGCCTTTCAGAGAATTCCAATCGCTGATCTTCCGATGCCGACGAAAGAGCCGCTTGGTCCCTATCTAGCCGGTCGCCTATCCTATCTTGTCCGGCTTTTGAGAAGAGATCGTTGAATCGTTGACGCGTGGCGTCCCACAGGTCTCCAAGCATGCGGTCCGCTAAGATTTTAGCGGCTCCAGCGCAGAGCGCCATAACGTCGATAGGAATGTCCATACAAGGGCCCCTTAACATTATGAATACCTGGAGGCGGCGTGTCTCAAGCTTGAACGCTGATCTACCCTACAGACCCTAGGGCCGGTCGATGCGACAGAGTTGCGGACAGTCGTGTTTTGGTCACTTTGCGCTATTGATCTATGGAGTGTGTTACTGGAGCCTTTAAGAAAGGGCGCCGGGGCGACTTGAGCCTGCTTGGCCGTAGGTTGCCAGTTGTAGCTGTCGACCTTGCTCGGTGTGTTTGTGAAAATGATCTTTTCCTGCTCACGCAGTTAGAGTGATATTTGGCAAATTGTCCTTGCCTCCTACCTCAATTCGCGGCATTCGGGCATGCGGTGACGCCAAGTAGTGACAAGACGTCCTGGTAGCTGTGGTTCATTAGTTGGCCGAGCTTCGGCGAGCCTTACCAGCAGCCGGTAGTCAGAGCGCCAGTGCCTTGGACAGCCGGTGGCGATGGGCCCCGGCCGTCCGTGACTTGCTCCGGGCGGCTGGGTTGTCACCGAGGCTGAGGATGGGCGATGGATACGGGATCACCACAGTCAGGGTCCGAGCGGTTGGAGAGGTTGAGGCTGGCTGAGTTTGTTGGTACGGCTGAGATTCAGAAGATCATGAAGGTTAGTCGGCAGCGGGTCTACCAACTCACCCGGCGAGGTGGGTTTCCTGAGCCGGCTGCTGTTCTTTCTTCCGGGAAGGTTTGGGTCAAAGCGGAGGTTATCGCTTGGATCCGAGTTCATCGGCCTGCGGATCTGTCGTGAGCGCGGGTCTCTATCTGGCTCAGACTGCACAAGACCGACTGGCGATGGCAGATGCGAAGCTGAATCAGCATCTTTCTGGGACGCCGGGTGGGCTCTGTGCTGTGTGTTTGGAGCCAGAGCCGTGTCGTGCTCGGTATGAAGCCCTCGGGGTGTTCGATCAGTATGGGGTGCTGCCGCGTCGGCGGCCCGGTACTGCTGGTGCTCCGGGCCGGGGTCAGAGCTTTGACGGCTTTGCTGAGCCCCAGACTCGTTCGAATGATTTTGTGTGAGTGGCGACCATGCCGGCGTCGCTGGTGCTCTTGAGGTGGAATACCGGGGCGTGGGCTGCTGGGCGGCCGTAGATGTGGGAGTTGACCAGCATCTCGTCGTCTGACCGGCAGAGAGAGTTGTAGAGGACGGTGTCGTGTAGGCGCAGCGTGATGCCCGGCGTGGTGGTGAGCCGCTGGAGGCTGACCAGGGCGGTTCGGATGCGGACACTCATTCCGGCGCCTACACGTTCCTCGTCTCCACGGTTGGCGATGTGTTGGCCGTCGGGGTCGCCCAGCGCAATCCGGACGCGGACGCCGCCGCGAGCCTTGTCCTGTAGCAGGGCCGGGATCGTGGCGTCCTCGGCGAGGTACAAGGCGCTGTAAGCCAGGACGTCAATCTCATGCACGGCCCGACGTAGCAGGCGAGCCCATACGTCGGTGGGGACGGCTGATCGGTGGGGGTAAACGATGCGGACCTCGTCCGACATGGCCGGCTGCTCGGTCGGACGCGGCAGGGTCGGCCATAGGTCGTGGGCCTGCCAGCCGGTGATTCTGACGAGGGCGTCGCGGTGACGGGGGTAGGGCATGCGACCGGTCATCCAGCGTTGGACGGTCTTCGGATCGACGTCGAGGCGGGCTGCTACGCCGATGACGTCTATCCCGGCGCTGCGGAGGGCTCGGGCGAGTGGACTGTTCACGCAACGACTCCCATCGCTGGCGATCGGCGTCATCGTAGCTAAGAAGTCCCTAGACGTCCTAGTCCTGTGGTTCACGCTGGGTCACCCGATCGGCAGACTCGGCATCGACGAGATACCAGTTGAACGGATGGACTGCGATGCCGACCGACAAGCAAGCCGAGCATGAAACGGCACGTCAGGCTGCGGATCGGCTGGCGCTCGTTCTTGAAGATGCCGGGTTCGACGTCGGGCAGGACTTCCCCGGACTGCACGACGCTGTCGACCGTGCAGGCACTGTGGTCGTGCGGCTGGGCGATGTGACGCCGAGCGTGGCAGACCAACTCGCCGAACTCCTTTCCGGGGCTCGCCGATAGGAGGATGGGCAGTCGACGAGGGGCACGGCTACAAGGGGGCGGGCGCTAATCTGCCGGTGTGGCTGAGATTGAGCGTGCCCGCGATCTGACGCGGCTGGTGCTGGCCGAGTCGATCCCGCGTCGCTGGGCGCACAGTCAAGGCGTCGGCCGGAAGGCGGAGTCGGTCGCTCACCTCGTCGGCGACGACGCGTCCGCGCTGGTGTGCGCGGCCTGGCTGCACGATGTCGGGTATGCGCCCGACCTGGTCGTCACCGGTATGCACCAGCTCGACGGCGCCCGCTACCTGCGCGACGTCGCGGGCATGGACGATCTGATCTGCCGGCTGGTTGCCCACCATTCGTGCGCGTTCATCGAGGGCCAGAACCGGGGATTGGCCGACGAACTAACCAACGAGTTTCCCCCGGTCGAGGGGCTGGCGTCGCATGCGATCACCTACGCCGACATGACCACCACTCCCGACGGTGAGCCGGTGGAGGTGGAGCGGCGGCTTGCGGAGATTCTTTCGCGGTACGGCGATGGCCACCTCGTCGCCGAGTCGATCCGTGAGGCAAGTCCGCTGATCATCGACTCGGTGCAGGTGATCAACGCGGCGCTCGCCCAGCGGTGAGGTCAGTCCGAGCGGGACAGGGTTCCCTGTTCGTCGCGGCTCCAGCGGCGGCCGGCACTGTCCAGGAACTCGATCTGTACCGGTTCCGGTTCGACGTACGTCCGCAGCCATTCGGCCGGGGCGGAGCGTTGGATGGTCTGGCCGGGTGGGACCAAGCCGACGAACTCGACGTGCGGTTCCTCGTCGCCACGAGCCGGGAGCGGTAGCTCCACCTCGTAGATCGGCATCGGGCTGGCGTTGTGAATGTGGAACGTCAGGTCGCGGGTGCCGTCGCGCTTGTTGACCAGCTCGATCCACGCGCTGATGCGTTCTGCCTGAGCGCGTCGTTCATCCTCGGCCCGGTCGGCTTCGCGGCGGTGCTCGCGGCGCAGAAGGCGGAAGCCGACCAGGAACGCGCCGATGGTGCCGACGGCGGAGAACGAGTCGGCGATGGCGCCGAGCGCGTCGCTATCCAAGGTGCACGTCCTGCGGCCGGGTGAGGAAGTGCTCGATCCGTCGGCGCATGGAGGGGTCCATCGGCAGTGAGCGGCACTCGGCTTCGGATACCCAGCGGACCTCGGTGGTCTCGTCGCTGGGCGTCGGAGTTCCGCTGATCGGCTGGGCGGTGAAGACGATGGAGAACTCCTGTCGTACCTCGCCGTTGCTGGTGTAGAGGATGACGTGCCGCGGGTCGGTGAAGATCCCTACCAGGCCGGTGACCTCGACGTCGATACCGGTCTCCTCGGCTGTCTCCCGCACTGCGGTCTGCGGCAGGGACTCGCCGAGGTCCATCGCCCCGCCGGGAAGTGCCCAGTTGCCGTTGTCGGAACGGCGGATCAGCAGGATCTCGCCGCTGTCGTTGACCACGAGGGCGTTCGCCGACGGGACCAGCGACGTTGGAGCGGGTGCGTCGGGGTCGTCGAAGTAGTCGATGCGTTGTCCCATCCGGCATTCACTCCAACGGTGTCGCTTGATCCCATACGTGCTCGAAGCTTTCCAGGTACGTCGTCACCATGCCGCCACCGGCGGCCCGCCGGAGATGCAGGACCGGGGCCTGAGCTGCGGTGAAACTGTAGATGTGCGTGTTGACGAGTACCTGATCGTCGGCACGGTAGATCGAGTTGTAGAGCACCGTGCGGTGGAGCCGAAACTCGATGCCCTCGATGTCGCGGAGCGGCCGGTACATCACCAGGGCGTTGCGGATCTTCGCGGCCTGGACGTCGTCGACACCCTCGTCGGCTCCACGCTGCGCGACTGCATCGCTTTCCGGGTCGCCGAGCAGGATGCGTACCCGCGCTCCTGCCTCTGCCTTTTCTTTGAAGATCTTTTGGATTCCGGCGTCCTCAGAGACGAACAGGCCGCTGTAGACCAGGACGCCGATCTCCTCCTCGGCGCTGGCGAAGACGTTGCGCCACAGGTCGGACGGGACCGTCCACCGGTGCGGGTAGATCGAGATGATCTCGCTTTCGCTGGCGTTCGCGAGCTGGTCGGGGCTCAGCGCGTCCGGCCACAGGTACACCTCGTCGACGCCGAGGCGGGCTGCGACCGCGTACCGATGTCTGCGATAGGGCGTGCGTCCGCTGATCCATCGCTCGACGCTTTTGGGATCGACTTTCAGTGATGTCGCCAGGTCGGCTGGCGTGATCCCGTTCTCCAACAATGCGGTGCGTAGTCGCTCGTTCGGCATCGGCTTCCCGTCAAGACGTCCAGCGGCCCGACCAGGCTAGAGGAGACGTCTTCGATACGTCCAGCCATGACCTGATTACGTCCCGTCGATTGATCGCACTCTGATGGCACGCCGATGCAGCCCCGCATCGCCGGTCCGAGAGGAGATCAACCATGAACATCCACCTCACCCGGGATCTGACCCCGACTTGCCCGTGCGGCGCCCAGCTCGCCGCCGGACACCCTGTCCTCTGCCGCAAGTGCACCAATCGGCTTCGCTGGAACCGCCGACACCAGCCGCGTGGCGGCCACGCCGGCGCCGACCGGGGCCTCCGCAGCCGCCGCAACCGCAACGGTCGCCGTGGCGGTGACGCGTGACGATCGCCGTCTCCGCCGTCCTGCTACTCGGCGTCCTCGTCTACCTGCTGTGGCGGTACGCCCGGCTGCCGCTGTGGCAGGCCGCCGTCTGCGCGGCCTTCGGCTACTTCCTCGCCTCGTCGTCCATCGGCCCGGAGATCGGCAACGGGCTGCGCGCCCTGGCCCGGTTCGTCGCCGGACTGAGCCTCTGATCGTGAACGCCCGCCGACCGGAAGGAGACCCGAACCCGCACATGACCAACGACCAGCACATCCCACGCCCCACCGTCGACCAGGAGGCCGTCCGCTCCCACCTGCACGCCGTCCGTCTGCGTCCTACGCCCGTCACTGTCTGGACTGTCATCGGGGACGTCCCGGTACTTCTCGCCGAGATCGACAGGCTCGCGCGGCTACTCACCCGCGCCCGGTGGGACTTCGCCGACCTGCTCGCCGCCGCCCGCGCCACCCTCGCCGCCGACCGGGACGGCGAGCCCGACCCGCTGACCTACCTCCGCGACGCGGTCGCCGAGCACCAGGCATGGAGTCCGCCGGACGAGGGCGAACTCGCGGAATGAGGGCCTACGGACGACGTCACCGCCGCTGGAGCCGCCGCAACCCGCAACCGCTGCTGCTCGTACCCGATGAGCCTCTGACCCTCGTCGTTGTCGCTGCTGTCGGCCGGACTCTGTTCCGGTACCGATCGGAACTTGCTCCTGTCTTTCTCGCCCTGGTCCTGGTGGTCGTCGGGTCGGTCATGCACCACAGCCGACCCGGCGCGTGGCCGCTGGTCGTCGTCATGACCGTGCTGGCAGCAACGGCCGTGGGATTGCGCGGGTGGCCCTGGGGACTCACCCGCCCTGCTGAGCGCATCTATGCCGCCACAGCGACCTCCATCGCCGGCGGATGGCTCGCTGCCGCGACCACGCTCGGGCCTACCCGATCGCCGTTACCTACGCTGCTCATCCTGGCGATGGTCGCGCTCGGCGTGCCGTGGTGGGCACACCGGCGACGCCGCGCCCGCGTGCGTGTGGACCGGGTCATCAACGCGTGGCCCAACCTCGCCGAGATGATCGGGCTCGCCGGATCACGGATCATGTCGGCAACCGTCGACACGTGGGGATGGCGTGCTCGCGTGAAGCTGCGGCCCGGTCAGAGTGTCACCGATCTGGTGAGCCGCGTACCGGCCATCGAATCGGCTTTGGGAACCCGACCCGGTGCCGTTCGCGTTGAACAGGATCCGGCGCACGCCGGTCGGTGCACGATGCGGGTGCTCGCTGTCGACCCGCATGCCGGTGCCATCCCGTGGCCCGGTCCGACCGCCCGCAGTCTCGCCGACCCGATCGAACTCGGCGTGTTCGAGGACGCGACACCTGTGCGCGTCGAGATGCTTCGCCGGCACGCGCTCATCGGTGGGACCACCGACTCGGGTAAGAGCGGCGTGCTCAACGTGATCCTCGGCAACCTCGCCGCCTGCACCGATGTCGTGCTGTGGGGTATCGACCTCAAAGGCGGCATGGAACTCCGCCCGTGGGCGTCCTGCCTGGCCAGGCTCGCCACCACACCCGACGAGGCAACCGACCTGCTCGCCGACGCCGTCGCCATCCTCGACGCCCGCGCCCACGCCGCCAGCCACGACAACACCCGCGTCTGGAAACCCACACCGAAAGCACCGGCGCTGGTCATCGTGATCGACGAGTACGCCGAACTCGCCGACACCGCCCCGGACGCCGTCGGCCACGCCGAATCGATCGCCCGACGAGGCCGCGCCGTCGCCGTCGACCTGCTCGCCGCCACCCAGCGGCCCACCCAGAAAGCCATGGGCGGTGGCGCGCTGCGCTCACAGATGAGCATCCGCGTCTGCCTGCGCGTCCGGGAGCGCCGCGACGTCGACCTCATCCTCGACAAGGGCATGCTCGCCGACGGCTGGCACGCCCACACCCTCGACGCACCCGGCAAGTTCTACGTCCTGGCCGACGGCCACAACCAGCCACGCCGCGCCCGCGCCTACCTCGTCACCGACGATCTCGTACGCCAGACCGCCGCCCGCTACGCCGACCAGCGCCCGCAACTCGACCCGCTGTCCCGCGCAGCTATCGACCACCAACCAAGGCCCATCGAACCGCCGCGACCGTCAGCCGACGACCCGGAACGGACGCTGCTGATGGCACTCGATCAAGCGCCGGCCGACGGGCTGAGCGTCCCCGAACTGATCGACCTCACCGGCATGCGACGCACCTGGATCTACGACCGGCTCCAAGCCCACGCCACCGCCGGCCGCGCCCGGCAAGTCACTCGCGGACGCTGGCGAGCCTGACCCGATCGTCCGCGCGGACGTCCGTCCGCTCGCGCGCGTCTGCGCATAAACGCGCGGACGGACAACGGACGGACGACCGCGCGGACACCCCCACCACGACCCGAAAGGAGGCCCGACGATCACCACCGACGACCAGACCCCCGAAGGGAGAAATCGCAGTATACGAAGCTGCGCGACGCTGATCTTTGAAGATTCGCAGCTCAAGACGTCCCTAGACGTCCCAATGCCCGACGCTGCCGCAGATGCACTGTGGCGCATCATCGACCGCGCCCGTAAGACTCGTCGACCATGAGGTTCGCGTTCTACGGACGAGTGTCGACCGAAGACCAACAAGACCCGCAGGCATCCAAAGGCTGGCAGCTATCCCGCGCCCGCAGCCTGATCGAACCGGCCGGCGGTGAAGTCGTCGCCGAGTTCTTCGACATCGGACTGTCCCGCGCCCTGCCCTGGAAACGGCGACCGGAAGCGACACGCCTGCTCGACGCGATCAAGAGCGCAGGACGCGACTTCGAGGCCGTCGTCATCGGCGAACCGCAGCGCGCGTTCTACGGCAGCCAGTTCGGCATGACCTTCCCGGTCTTCGTGCACTACGGCGTCGGCCTGTGGGTGCCCGAGGTCGGCGGCGCCATCGACCCCGGCTCCGACGCACACGATCTCGTCATGGCTCTCTACGGCGGCATGAGCAAGGGCGAACGCAACCGCATCAAGATCCGCGTCCACTCCGCGATGAAGGCACAGACCGAACTCGAAGGCCGCTACCTCGGCGGACGACCGCCCTACGGCTACCGACTCGCCGACGCCGGCCCGCACCCCAACCCCGGCAAAGCCGCCGAAGGTAAACGTCTTCACCAACTCGACCCCGACCCGATCACCGCGCCGATCGTCAAACGCATCTTCGAGGAGTACGCCGCCGGACGCGGCATGACCTCGATCGCCCGCGGCCTCACCCAGGACGACATTGCATGCCCATCGGCCTACGACCGGGCACGCAACCCGCACCGCAACACCCAGGTCTGGGAGACCACCGCCGTCCGCGCCATCTTGCAGAACCCCCGCTACACCGGCCACCAGGTCTGGAACCGGGCACGCACCGACGAGGTTCTGATCGACGTGGACGACGTCGCGCTCGGCCACGAAAGCCGCCACCGCTGGAACGACCCCAGCAAGTGGATCTGGTCGCGCATCCAGTCACACGAACCGCTGATCAGCACCGACCTCTACGAACAGGCACAGCGAACGATCAAGAAGCGCGGCACCAACGGGACTGCCGGTAAGGCACCCCGGCACACCGGGCATCCGTACCTGTTCCGGGGTCTGATCACATGCGGCGTCTGCGACCGCAAGATGGTCGGCAACCCCAACCACGGACGCCTCTACTACCGCTGCACCGCCAGCCGCGACTACGTCCGCCAGCACCAGATCAGCCACCCGCCAGCCCTTTACCTCCGCGAAGACCAGATCACCACGCCCATCGACCGCTTCCTCCGCCAGGAACTGACCGGAACGGCGCTGACCGACAACATCCGCCGTGTGGCCGAAGCGCAGTACCGCGAGGCGCTCGCCGCCCACGACACCGCCGGAGAGGTCGAACGACTACGGCAGACCATCGCCGACGCGGACACCAAGATCAGCCGCTACCGGGCGACCCTCGACGCTGGCGGCGACCCGGCACTGATCGCCGACTGGATCAGTGAGACCACCACGATCAAGAAGACCGCACAGGCCAGACTCGGACTCACCGAGGCACCGCCCCAGCGGATGACCACCGACCAGATCGACGCCATCGCGGAAGCGTTCGACGATCTGTTCCGACTGCTGAGAGACGCCGACCCGCGAGACAAGGCCGAGCTTTACAGCCGCATCGGCCTGCGGATGACCTACCGCCCTGGCCCAGAAACACTGATCGCCGAGGTTTGCACCCCGGCGAGTTCTCGTGTCTTTGATTGGTGTCCGAGGGGGGACTTGAACCCCCACGCCCGATAAAGGGCACTAGCACCTCAAGCTAGCGCGTCTGCCATTCCGCCACCCGGACTTGCATGCTTGCCGGCCTTCTCCTCTACCCCATGTCTGCCTGGGGTTTTGGCTGCCTGCCAGCGGCACGGACAGAACTATATATGGCCCCGGGCCCAGCTCGAAATCGGGGTGGGTGGGCGGGGTCATGGGGTTCGGGTGTGGCGCTGGGGCGGGTTACCCGGCAGCATGACGGGCGTGTCTCAGCCGTCCCCTCTCACTCCGGTGCTCGACCGTGCTCGTTCGATGATCGCCTCTGGGCAGTTCGAGGCTGCTCAGGTGCTGCTTGAGCGGACCGTCGAGGTGGGGCGGGAGAAGCTCGGTGAGGATGAGCCTGATGTGCTCAGCGCGCAGCGGGAGCTTGCCGGGGTCTATCTGCGTACCGATGATCCGATGGCTGCGCGGCGTGTTCTCGAGGACGCGTACGCGGCCGGGCAGTGGCGTCTCGGGGACAGCGATCCGCTCATGCTTCACATTTCGCATGATCTGGGTGTTGTCGCTCAGGAGCTCGGTAACAAGCATGAGGCTCGCAAAGCCTTCGGGCGGGTGCTGGCCAACGGGCCTGCGGTGCTCGGCGACGGGCACGAGTTCGTCGCCCAGGCGCGGGGTTATCTCGGGGAAGAACCTTCCGGAGCTACGGTACGGCCGGAAATCGCACCGTCTCCGGCCCCGGCGCCGCCCGCCGACTCGCAGGCCACGCCCACCGACGTTCCGAACCCGGTCACGCCCGATCCGATTACCAGCCAGACCGATTCCGCTGGTACGGATGGCGCAGCGCACGTGCCCACCATCCCGCAGCCCTCACACCAGCACAGCGGGCAGACGACCGCACAGCAGAAGGCAGAGCCGGACGCTCGTACGGCGATGGAACGGTCCACCGAAATGCTGCCCATCGCCCGTCCGGTGGATTCTCGGCAGGCGGACACCGGCCAGGGCGCCACTCAGTCCGGTCACGTCGACAGACAGGCCTCGGCGCAGTCCGGCCCGGCGGTGATTCGTCCCAAGGTTCCAGAAATCCAGGCCCAGGCCGGGTATGGGCAAGGTCAGGCAGCGCAGAGCGGCCAGACCGGTCACGCGCAGGGACAGACGGCTCAAGGTGGTCAGACCGGCCACGCGCAGGGCGGACACACCGGACATGCGGCCGACCAGCACCAGCACGGCGGCTATGCCACTGGCCAGGGATACCCGGCGGATCAGCAGCAAGGCACCTACCAAGGCCAGCAGGGTTACCAAAGCCAGCAGGGCCAGCAGAGCCAGCAAAGCCAGCAAGGCCAGGGATATTCGACGGCCGGCTACGGGCAAACGGGTCACCCCGGCGTCTGGCAGCAAGTGCCCGCTCCGAACACCGGCTGGCAACAGGCACCCGTCCCGAACCAGGGCTGGCCGAACCAGCCGCAGGTCCCCACGGTGCAGGCCACCCCGTACCCCGCTCAAAAAACCGGCGGCCGTGCCGTCGCCATCGGTCTGACCGCCGTCGCCACCCTGGTTTCCGCCTTGGCGGTGGTGGCCTTGGTCGTGGTGCTCGCGGACCGTTCGCAGAACACCGCCACCGAAGGTGATCAGACGCCGGCGCCGACCGGACCGGTGTTGGCGGGAGAGCCGCCGACCGACGTGACACTCGATGACCGGGGCGTGGAAGTGAACGTCACCTGGCGTGATCCGACGGGCGGCAAGAACGGCTTCATCGTCTCGATGGCGCGTGAGGGACAGCAGCTGCGACCGGTGGCACCGGTCGGGCCGGGGACGACCTCGTCGTTGGTGAACGGCCTCAACCCTGACCTGGAGTACTGCTTCGCCGTGGTGGCCGTCTACTCCACGAAACAGTTCGCCAGCTCGAAGCAGGTCTGCACAGAGCGTCAATAGCTTATCCACAGGCTTCACCACCGGGTATCGACGGGAACCACAACTTCCCTATGATGGCCTGCGTCCTAGAGGCTTACCACGGGGAGGACAACCGCTGTGACCAGCACTGATGGCGCCAAGAAAAAGGGTCTGCGCAGACCTGGCAAGGGCCAGCTGGTCACGATGGCGACTGTGCTGGTCCTGGTGGCGGGGCTCGGCATCACCGTCCGTGGTCTCGGGTCCGCTGACCAGGCGCTGGCCAGCTTCGACGCCGCATCCTGGCTGTGGAGCAAGGGCAAGGCGGAGCTGGCCCGGATCAACGGCACGTCCGCCCGGGTGGACACGCGTGCCGACGTCGGCCAGGCCGCCCGCGGGCATCAACTGCAGGTGAGCCAGAGCGATCGTTACGTGATCTTGCGGGACGTCAACACCGGCGCGATCGCGTCGATGGACCTGACCGATCTGCAGGCGTATTGGAATGCCGAATCCCAGGCCGGCGTGGGTGTGAGCGTGGCGCTGCACGACAAGTCGGCGTTCGTCATCGACGCGGTGCAGGGCAAGGTGCAGCAGGTCGAGCCGGCCAGTCTGCAGGCGGTCGGTGACCCGCTGCAGTTCCCGCCGGGCATCGGTGGTGGCGTGTTCGACGGGGCCGGGGTGCTGTGGGTCGCGGCGCCGACCGAGGGCACGGTGACCGCGGTCCAGCCGGGGGAGACCGCTCCGGTGCGGGTGCGCACCGATTCGGTGGCCGCGCCGAGCCACGACCTGGCGGTCAGTGCCATGGACAAGGGCGTCGCGGTGCTCGACCGGACGACGAACGCGCTGGTGAAGGTCACTGAGACGGGCGCCGGCACGCCGGTGACGCTGCCGCTGACCGGCCCGGGTGAGCTGCCGCCGCGCACCGACGGTGACACGATCGCGGTGACCGTCGCCGACGACCGGCGGGTCTACACGGTCGGCGGGAGCGGGATCCGCGAGATGGTCGTCCCCGAGGGCGGTGGCGGTGATCTGCGGACCGCGGTGGCCTACCAGGGCTATGTCTACGTGCCGGAGGACGACGGCACCGTGCACGTCTTCGACGAGAACGGCCAGAAGCAGGAGTCGTTCGACATTCAGCGGCCGGGCGGTGACCTGGAGCTGGAGGTTCGGGAGAACCACCTGTTCATCAACGCGCCGGGTTCCTCGACGGCCCGGGTCGTCAACGACCAGCACACGGTGCGGACGGTCGACAAGTATGACGACGACGTCGTCGGCGGCGATCCGCCGCAGGTGAAGGCCGAGCCGGAGAAGCCGAAGGAGCAGAAGCCGAAGAAGCCGGTGGTCAGCAAGCCGGGTGCGCCCCGTGCGGTGCGTGCCGCCGCCGGTAACACCGAGGTCCGGGTGACCTGGCAGGCCGCCAATCCGAACGGTGCCGCGATCACCCGTTACGTGGTGACCGGCGCGGACAAGACGTTCCCGGTCGGCGCCGAGCAGAGGTCACTGGTGGTGACGGGCCTGACGAACGGTGAGACGTACCGGTTCGAGGTGCACGCGGTGAACCGTAAGGGTGACGGGCCGGGCAGGATGAGCAACGCCGTGGTGCCCACCTCGGATGTGCCGGACCCGCCGGCGACACCGCCGGTCGCGGAGGCGAAACCGGACGGCACGGTCGTGGTGACCTGGCCGGAGGCCAACGGGCAGGGACACAAGATTCAGCGGTACGCGGTGACCGCCGTGTCCGAGGGCGGGTCCGCTCCGGTCGGCGAGTCGGCGAGTACCACTCTGACGATCCCGGTCGGGCAGCTGGAGTTCGGTAAGCAGTACGCGTTCACCGTCGTTGCGATCAACGACATCGCCGCCGGTTCGGCCGCGTCGGGGGTCAGCAACACGGTGGTGCCGTTCGCCGTTCCGGGCAAGCCGGACGCCGTCGAGGCGGCCACCGTCGCCGATCAGGCCGGTGCGGTGCGGGTGACCTGGACGGCCCCGGCCGACAACGGGCGGCCGATCACGAAGTACGTGGTCAAGGCCGGTGACAAGGAAACCGAGGTCACCGAGACCACGGTTACCTTGACCGGTCTCGGTACGGGTGCCACCGTGCAGGTCGCGGTCACGGCCGTGAACGAGGCCGGTGCCGGTGAGGCGTCCAGCGCGACCGCGCGGACGGTGGCGGCGCCGACGGTCACGGTGACCGGGGTGGACCCGACGTTCAACACGGCGAAGGTGGCGTTCAGCGTGAACGGTGGCGGCGGCACGACCACGTGCACGCTCACCGTGTCCGGCGGTGGCAAGGGCTCGACCGGCAGTTGCACCTCGCTGAACGCGAGCGGGCTCAGCCCGAGCACCGGCTACACGTTCACGGTCACCGCCAAGAACGCGGCCGGCAACGCCGCCAAGGCGGCCACGAAGACCACCGACGACCTGTACGGCACGGCCACCTGCATCAACGGTGACAGCGGTGACCAGAAGACGTACTGCAACTCCGACGTCGACGGCCGCAACGGCAACGAGATCTTCAAGGGCACCACCCAGACCGATTCTCAGCAGGCAGGCTGGGTCAAGAACGGGACGCGGCTCAAGACGTACTGCAAGAAGAACGGCGAAGAGGTCTACGCCTTCGTCTACAACGACAACAAGAGAAGCTCGGTGTGGATCCAGGTGGCTTATGAGGGCAAGACCTACATCCCGTGGGCGTGGCTGAACCTCGACGGCGGGGACGATCTGGGGAACCTGCCGACATGCTGACCCCCGCTCACGTCCAGGGGTTCGCCGACGTCGCCGCGCAACTCGCCAACCGGATCGGCACCGTCGTCCTCGGCAAGCCCGAGGTGATCCGGTTGACCCTGACCGCGATGTTCGCCCAGGGGCACGTCCTGCTGGAGGACGTGCCCGGCGTCGGCAAGACCACGCTCGCCCGGGCGCTGGCCGCGTCGATCCACGGGCAGTGGCGGCGGATCCAGTTCACGCCTGACCTGCTGCCCTCCGACGTCTCCGGCGTGACCGTCTTCAACCAGTCCAACGGCGGTTTCGAGTTCCACCCCGGCCCGGTTTTCGCGAACCTGGTGATCGCCGACGAGATCAACCGGGCGTCACCGAAGACCCAGTCGTCGCTGCTGGAGGTGATGGAGGAGCGCCGGATCACGATCGACGGCGTGCCGCATCCGGTGCCGCAGCCGTTCCTGGTCGTGGCCACCCAGAACCCGGTCGAGATGGACGGCACCTACCGTCTGCCGGAGGCACAACTCGACCGTTTCCTGGTGAAACTGTCCGTCGGCTACCCGTCCGAGGACGTCGAGATCGAGGTGTTGCGCGGGGCGGCGGGCCGGTCGCCGGACACCCTGGACCCGGTCACCGACACCAACATGATCGGCGAGATGACCCGGATGGTCGCGGCGGTGCACATCGCCGACCCGCTCTACACGTACGCCGTCCGGCTCGCCGCCTCGACCCGCAACCACCCGCAGGTCCGCGTCGGTGTCAGCCCTCGCGGGGTGATCGCGCTGACCCGGGCCGCCGCGGCGTACGCGCTGATCAACGGCCGTGGCTACGTGCTGCCGGAGGACTTCAAGGACCTGGTCGAGCCGGTGTTCGCCCACCGGGTCCTGCTGTCCGCCGACGCGCAGCTGCGCGGGGTGACCGCCGCCGACGTCCTCGCCGACGCGCTGCGCTCGGTTCCGGTTCCGCTGGCCGGCCAGCAAGTCCCGGTCTGATCCGTTGTCCCGCACCGAGAGTCACCGCAGCGGCGTGACAGCCCGTGGGTTCGGCCTGATCCTGGCCACGATCGTGCTGGTCGGAGCCGGATTCCGGTACGGGTATCCGGACCTGGCACTACTCGGGGCCGCCGCCGGGATCGCGGTGCTGGCGGCGCTGGTGTTCGCGTTCTGGCGGCCCCGTCTCGGTGTCACCCGGATCGCCGACCCGGACCGGGTGGCCCGCGGCGAACCCGCCCACGTCACCCTGACGATCAGTAACACCAGCCGGGTCCGGGCGGCCACGCTCATCGCCACCGACCGGTGCGGCACGGCGACCGTCGACGTGCCGTTGCTGCGCCTGCGGGCCGGTAACGACACCGTGGAGAGCTATCCGGTGCCGACCCACCGCCGAGGCCTGGTGCCGATCGGGCCGCTGCACGTCACCCGCCGTGACCCGCTCGGGCTGATCACGCTGGCCCGAGGTTACGGCGAGACCACTGTCGTCCGGGTCTACCCCCGGGTTCACCCGCTTCGCGCGCTTCCCGCCGGGCTCACCCGCAGCCTGGACGGCAGCGTCGACAAGGTCCCGCAGGGCACGATCACGTTCGACACCCTGCGGGAGTACGTGCCCGGCGACGAGATCCGGCGCATCCACTGGCGCAGCAGTGCCAAAGTCGGCGAGCTGATGGTCCGGGAACAGCTCGACACCGCCGAACCGACGATCGTGGTACTCCTCGACGACCGCGCCTCGGCACACCACGGCGACAGTTTCGAGGACGCCTGCGAGGCGGCCGCCTCGATCGTCGTCGCGGCCGTGCGCGAGGACTTGCCGGTCAGCCTGCACCTGGTCACCACCAGGATCAGCGGCCCGCACCTGGACGTGCTCACCGAAGCCGCCCTCGGCGACGGGGATCTCGACGCCACCCTGCGGCAACTGCGGGCCCAACGACTCGGGGACACTTTGATCTTCCTGACCGGACCGGGTGGGCGGGCGGATCTGGGCGCGGTCAGTGGGCTTCGGTCGGCGTACCCGGTCGCGCTCGCCGGAATCCTCGGCGACCGCGACTCGTCGCCCTCCGCACCCACCGACCGCCTGCTGGTGATCGAAGCGGTCGACGGCGCCGAATTCGCCGCGGCCTGGGACGGAACGCGCGGATGGTGACCGGAATGCGAACCGGCTTGCGGCCCGGAATGTGGACCGGCGTGCCGGGTGGAAGCAGGGGTGCGCGGTGCGTCTGACCGGGATACTGCGCCGGGCCGTGGTGCCGGTGGCGCTGGCCGGGATGCTGACGCTGGCCGGGGCCGCACTGGGCCGGATCTACGCCGATGACCTGCTGTTCTACCTGGCGGCGGGTGCGGCGGTCGGTTCGGTCGGCGTGGGAGTCGCGGCCCGGCGGCTGCCGTCGTGGGCGGCGGCGCCGCTGTCGACAGTGCTACTCACCGGGTATCTGGCGCTCGCGTTGCATCTGGCCGCCGGCGCGACCGGGCTCACCGTCGCGGTCGCCCGCGACGCCCTGACCAACGGCATCCCACGCCTGCTCACCGCCATGATCCCGGTCGAGGCCACGCCCGACACGGTGGTCATCGCGGTCGCGGCGATCTGGATCGCCGGTCTGGCCGCGACCGAGGTCGCCGTGCGCAGCGGCCGGGTGCTGCTGGGCTGCGTGCCACCGGTGGCGGCCTACGCGGGCGCGCTCTACGTGGTCGGGCCGAACGCCGAGGCGGCGACCGCGTACACCCTGATCTTCGCGGGGCTCATCGTCGCCGCGCTGGCCGCGGCTTCCGGGGCTCCGGGTTCCACGATCGCGGCGGTACGGGTCCGCGCGCTCGGTGGTGCCGCCGCCGGCCTGGTGGTGGTCGTGGGCCTGATCGCCGCCGCCGGCCCGTGGGTCGGTGACCGGGTCAGCGCCACCCCGGTCGACCCCCGGCAGTACGTGCAGCCACCACGCGTCGACAGCCTCGACGAGAGTCCTCTGAACCGGATCTCCGGCTGGGCGCTCTACCCGAACCAGCCTCTGCTGGAGTTCCGCCCCGGCGACCCGGAGAACCCGGCCCCACTGCCGGTGCCGTCGGTGCCTTCGGTGACGGAGAGCACGGCTACTCCGGCGAAGTCCCGGAAAGCCAGAACCACCACGAGCCGGAGCAGCGCCCCCGCCTCGGGCCAGGGCGGCGGGGCGGGAACTGCCTCTGCCGACAGCGGCGCGGTCGCGGGTCAGGGCGGCGGCGCGGGGATCGTCCCGATCAAGGCTCCGGCCACCTCGTCCGCACCCGCGGAACCGGCGGCGTCCGCGCGGGGGAACGTGCGGCTCCGGCTCGCGGTGCTGTCCGACTACGACGGGGTGACCTGGCGGGTCGGCGGGGTCTACCGGAACGCGGGCCGGGTCCTGCCGGTGCTCGACGTGCCGGCCGGTACCGAGGTCACCGAGAACGAGCACCAGATCACCATCACCGGGCTGACCGGGCGGCTGCTTCCGGCCGTGCCCACGCCCACCCGGATCACCGGGGCGCGGGTCGCCTACGACGCCGCCACCGGCACCCTGATCCGTCCGGAAGGGCTCACCGAAGGCCTCCGCTACACGGCCGTCTCGGAAGTGCAGAAGCCCGACCTCAACCTGCTGCCGGCGGCGAACGTGCCGTCCGGTGACGCGTTCGCCCGTTACCTCGCGCCCGGTGCCGGGGCGCCGGAGCAGGTGCAGAAGCTGGCCGAGCATCTCGCCGAAGGCAACGGCGCGCCGTACGACCGGGCGGTGGCGATCGAGGACTTCCTGGCCGAGCACTACCGGCACGTCGCCGACGCACCCAGCGGGCACGCCTACCCAAACCTCGGGCACTTCCTGTTCGGGCGGCGCGATGCGGGCGGTCAGAAAGGCACGTCGGAGCAGTTCGCCGCCGCGTACGCGGTGCTCGCCCGGATGACCGGCCTGCCCAGCCGGGTGGTGGTCGGTTTCGTCGCGCCCGCCGCCGGTGGAGCCGTCACCGCGGGCGATGCTCTGGCCTGGCCGGAGGTGTACTTCGATCAGGTCGGCTGGGTGGCCTTCGACCCGCTGCCGAAGAGCGACGAGACGCGCCCGGTCGAGGAGGACTTCACCCCGCCCACCCCGTCACCGCCGCCGTCCCAGTCGGAGAACCCGGAACCCACCGAGGCCGGATCGTCCGCGCCGCCGCCGGAGGTCGCGGCCCCCGCGGCGACCGCCGGCACGTCGACCGTGCTGGTCGCCTCGGGCACGTCCGGGGGAGTGCTGCTGCTGCTCACGGCAGCGGCGGGGACGATTGTCGCGCTGCGTGGCGCGCAACGCCGGCGACGCTTGACGATCGGTGACCCCGGCCAGCGGATCGCGGGTGCGTGGCTGGAACTCACCGACGCGTTACGGCTCGCCGGACGCCCGGTCCCGGATCACCTGTCAGCGACCGAAGCGGCCCGGCACGCGGCCGTGCTGCCCCGCCCGGTCCAGCGCACCGGACTGCTCCGCCGAGCCGTTCCACCCACTGCCGAGGAGATCGCCGACGCGCGGGCGGCGCAGGACGAAGCCGGCCCGCTGATCCCGGTGACGAAGACCGGCACCGGTTCGCCGCCGGCGAACGGCGCGATGAACGGCGCCACAAACGCGGCCACGAACGGCGCGACAAGCAGCGCGACGAACGGCGCGGCAAACAGCGCCTCGAACGAAGCCTCGACTGCCGATGCGCAGGCAGCGCCTTTGCCGCCGCTGGATGCGCTGGTCGAGGCGATCAACACGGCCGGGTTCGCGCCGGGTGCCGCCGACACGGGGCAGGCGGAGCGAGCCGGGAGCCAGGTGATCGCTTACGCCGACGCGTTGCGGGAGCGGAGATCCTGGTGGCGGCGGCTGTGGTGGAGCGTACGACCGGGTCCGTTGCGCTGGAACCGCGAATCCGGGGATGAGCGCCCGCAATAAGGCGGGCCCACCAGCCCATCTGGAGATCAACTCGGCTATCGTGGCGGCTCCTATGAGAAAGCTTTTCATCGTGCTCGCGATGCTGGCCGTTGCGGGATGTTCGCAGCCTGACGAGGTGTCCGCGCCCCGGGTCCTCGACGAATCGGTCGCCGGGCACACTCTGCTCAACGACGCCCTCCGGATCGACTTCGAACGGCGCGGCGGGCTGGTGGAGAACTACGCTCTGGTGCCCGCGACCCGCCCGCCCGGCCTGCGGAGGATGTCGCCGCTCGGCAGTAAGGGCGACAACGGCTCGTTCGTGGTGAGCTACCAGTTCGGTGAGCAGTGGCTGCACGCGCAGGTCGAGTTGTCGCCGCAGGCCACCGATACCTGCGAAGCGATCAAAGACGGTCAGCTGAACGATGAGACGCTGTGCGTGCGGGACGGCGGGATCGCCGCTAACACGACCGGGTTCACCCATGTCACGGTCTATCTCACCGGCAATGTGAACACCGCCCCGGAGATCGGTGACGCGGAGACCGACGAGGCCGCCGAGTTCTGGGCGCGGACCGAGATGGTGCCGATCGATCAGGCGCGCTGGTTCACCGACCTGCTGGAGCGGGGCACAGCCGCGGCCGAAGGCTGATCCGCACCTGGTCAGGGCCGGATTCAGCGGTACTGAAAGCCGGATTTGTAGCTGTTGACTTACATCCCGAACCTTAAGAAGTCCTTAAGACTCGGTGATCGAGGAAACCCCTTTCCCGCAAGATCCGTGCTTCTGGGCAGAGACTCGTCCCTGCTACCGAAAGGCACGTGATGACTAACTCCCGGCGGAACAGAGGCCGTGTAATCGGGGCGGCGGTGGTCGCTCTCGGCCTCGGCGCTGCTGTCGTCTTCACGAACTTCGCGTCGGCGGCGGTGCCCGAGGCCACTGGTGAGCAGGTGGTGACCGAGTCGATCGAGGTCAGCGGCGTCTTCGACGGTGCGAACAAGCGTTTCATCGGCGGCGGTGCACTCGGGGACGGCGGCCAGGACGAGGGCCAGGACGCGCTGTTCGAACTCGCCGACGGGGCCACCCTGCAGAACGTGATCCTGGGCAGCCCGGCCGCCGACGGCGTGCACTGTTCCGGGAGCTGCACGATCAGCAACGTGCACTGGGAGGACGTCGGCGAGGACGCCGCCACCTTCCGTGGCACCAACGCCACCGTCCTGATCGAGGGCGGCAGCGCGGCGAGCGGCACCGACAAGGTGTTCCAGGACAACCGGGGTGCCGGCGGTTCGGTGACGATCCGCGACTTCGAGGTCTCCGACTTCGGCAAGCTCTACCGCTCGTGCGGCAACTGCTCGACCCAGGCCGCCCGTACGGTGACCATCTCGAACATCATCGCGACCGCCCCCGGTGGCACTCTCGCCGGTGTCAACACGAACCTCGGCGACAAGGTCACCCTGGACGGCATCACGATCGTCGGCGACGACATCAGCCTCTGCGACCGTTTCGAGGGCAACGACACCGGTGACGAGCCCACCAAGATCGGCGAAGGCCCGGACGGCACGAGCTGCGTAGCCAGCAACGTGACCGGTCCGTAAGACCTCGCCAGGGTGGCCGGCCCCCCAGTCGCTTCCCGGCCATCCTGGCGAGCGCACGTCCCTCTATCGTTGGTCCGATGACGACGATCAGGCAGCTCCAGATCACCTTCGACTGCGAGAACCCGGAGCGGGTCGGCCGGTTCTGGTGCGAAGTGCTCGGCTATCAGCCACCGGACGGCGAAACGGACGGCTGGTTCGCCTGCACCGATCCCACCGGCGTCGGCCCGCGGCTGTTCTTCCAGACGGTTCCCGAGGGCAAGACCGTCAAAAACCGAGTTCACCTCGACGTACGCGTGGGCCTCGGTCTTGTCGGCGCCGAGCGCCTGGCCGTCCTGGAGGCCGAAGGCGCACGCCTCGAGGCGCTCGGCGCGAAGCGACTGTGGCTGCAGATCGCCGACGAGGAGAACGAATCCTGCCTGACCATGGCGGATGTCGAAGGCAACGAGTTCTGCCTGGACTGATCAGCTGAGGCCGGGCAGGTCGCGCAGTTCCCGGCGGGAGCTGATGCCCAGCTTGCGGCACATGTTCCGCAAGCTGGGCGTCGACCGTCCGCGGGCTCAGGAACAGCCGCCCGGCCACCTCGTTGGACGTCGCCCCGGTCGCGACGAGCCGGGCGATCGTCAGCTCCTGCATGCTCAACCGGTCCCGGGCGTCTCCCGAGCGGGAACCGGGCGAGGGCTCACCGGTGGCCCGCAGTTCGGTGGCGGCCCGCTGAGCGAACCCGTCCAGACCCGCACCGGAGAACAGATCAAAAGCGGTCCGCAGCTGTTCCCGGCTGTCGCGGCGGCGGGAACGACGACGGAGCCATTCGCCGTACAACAAATGGGCTCTGGCCCGGTAGGGCATCAGCGGGCTCTCCGCCAGCAATGTCACCGTTGTCGTCGGGGAGTCACCCGGCGCCCAGCAGGGCGGCGGCGGCCGATAGGTCGGAGACGCTGGCGGTGGCCGGTGGGGAGTCGGGGGCGTCGGCGTATTCACCGGTTCGGACTCGGATGGAGCGGGCTCCCAGGGCGACCGCCACCGCCATGTCCTTGCCGGGGCGGTCGCCGATCACCACCAGGTCGGCGGGGGCGACCCCCAGTGTCTCGGCTGCCTGGCGCAGGCCTTCAGGGTGGGGTTTGCGCAGCGTGCGGCCGCCCAGTTCGTCGGTGATGACGATCGTGGTGAAGGAGTCGGCCAAACCGGTGGCGGCCAGTTTGGCTCGTTGGATCGCCGGGGTGCCGTCGGTGAGGCACGCCACCGGGTAGCGGGCGCTGACCGCAGCCAGCGCGGCAAGCGCGCCGGGGTAGGGCGGCAGACGACGCGGCCGGTAGGCGGTGAACGCCGCTACCAACGTGGGGATCAGGTCGGCGGCCAGGTCGGGGGAGATGCCGTAGGCCGCCAGGGCCCGGTCGATGGTTCCGCCGGAGTCGGAGCCGGCCAGCAGGGAACGGCGGACGGCCCGGGTCAGGCGGATCTGGTCCAGGCCGGCGGCGGCTCCGGCCCGGCCTACTGCCCGGGACGCCCCGTAGAGATAGCTGGACTGGGGAAACAGTGTGTCGTCGAGGTCGATGACGACGGCCAGCGGTGGCTTTTGGATCAGGTCCATGTGTCCCAGCATTCAGATCAGGCGGCGGGTGAGAAGGATCAGGCGGCTGGTGAGAAGGGCAGACTGCCGTCAGTGTGGTCGGGTTCGTCCAGTGCCAGGAGCGGGGTGAGCGACGGGTCCGCCAGCAGGGCCGCCACGCGCGGGCCGGTGTGGCCGTCGCCATAAGGGCAGGGCAGCGCGGTCACCCGGGCCAGCTCGGCGGGGGTGCTCGGACGGTGGGCCGCGGCGACCGCCAGGGCCGCCTCGGCGTTGCCGGTGATGCCGGTGAGGACGGCGGTTCCGGCTTCGACGCCTTCCCAGCGGGGTGTCGAACGGCGCAGCACCACCACCGGAACGCCCAGGTAGGAGGCCTCCTCCTGAAGGCCGCCGGAGTCGGTGACCACCACCCGGGACCGGGCCGGCAGGCCCAGCAGTTCGTCGTACGGCAGCGGGTCCTCGCAGGTCACCCGGGGCAGTGCCGCGAGACGTTCGGCCAGGCCGAATTCGATCAGGCGGGCCCGGGCGCGGGGGTGGACGGGGAAGCGAACGGGGCCGATCGCGGCCCGGCGACCAGGGCCGCGACACCGGTGGCGAAGGCGGTGCGATGCCTGCGCAGCAGCGGTAGGAGACGCATGTGGGGGATACCTCCGCGGTCGGACTGGATATGGCGCGACCGGCAAGATCGGTCGCGCCCCCGCCCGCTTGAGGTATCCCTAGGCCTCGACGTGCTTGTCGAAGCCGATGTACAGCCGGGCCTCGGCGTTGGCCCCGAGCGCGCTGATCGTCTCCAGCTCACGCAGCCGGAGCAGGGCCGGATGCTCGGCGTACGCCTGGGCCGCCTCGGCGAGCCGCCGCAGCGCGTCCACCTCGGCGTCGGCCCGGATCCGCTTGGCCTCGGCGTCCGCTTCCGCGGCGACTCGTGCGGCCGCGGCCCGGGAGGTCGCCTCCAGGGTCTCCCGGTCGGCTTTCGTCCGCGCCTCGACCATCTGTGCCTCGGCCATCCGCTGCGCGGTCAGCACCCGGTTCATCACGTCCTGCAGATTGCCCGGGAACACCAGGTCCTTCACGTCGGCCCGGATGATCCGCACGCCGTAGCTCGCGGACACCCCCTCGACGTCACGCAGGATGTCCTCGGAGAGCTGGTTGCGGTTGGTGAGGATGGCGTCCAGGGTCATCGAGGCCAGCGAACGGCGGGCGGCGAGCTGCACGTCGCTGTAGACACGATCGCCGTAGTCGGTGACCCGCTCCATGGCCGCCACCGGGTCGGTCACCCGGAAATGCGTGATGATGTTGACCCGGACCGCGACCTTGTCAGCGGTGAGGATCTCCTGGCCCTTGATGTTCAGCTCACGCTCACGCAGGTCGATCGGCACGATCTCGACTTTCGCCATCCGCCGGAACGGGCGGCTCGGCGCCAGGGGATGACGCCCCGGCTCCAGCACCCGGTCGAAACGACCGTCGACATAACGCAGACCCTGGAAACCGCTGCGGATGATCACCTCTTTGGACATGGCACACCTTTTTTGGTCAATGACAACGTTGGGGTGGCCCCGTAGCGGTCCCGATGTGAAGGACCGGTCACCGATGATTCCAGCGGACGAGCGTGGTTTGATCGCCTGTGCACCCGCTGGTTAAGTGCCGGCTTCTGATGCCGCCGGGGCCGCATCGATCATGCGGGATTCCCCTGGCGGCTCTCAACGTATTTATCGCCGCAGACTCGCCCCGTAGACGTGGGTGACCTTCAGCGTCATCAGCACCCGCCGGTCGCTGACCATCACGTCCCGGTACTCGGCCCAGTCCGGATGCTCGCCCGCAGCCCGCCGGTAGTAGTCGACAAGCGCCTCCACCTCGGGCCCGGCCGGATCGGCGGACGGCCCGGTGAGTGTCACGTCCCCCTCGGCGGTGGCCCACGACCAGCCGTCGGCGCTGGTCACCTCGATGGCGGCCCGCGGGTCGCGGCGCAGGTTCACGGTTTTGGCCCGGCCCTCGGTCATCGACACCAGGATCACCCCGGCGTCCCGGTCGTAGTAGGGCGTCACCGGCGACAACTGCGGCAGCCCGTTGGCCTTGATGGTGGCCAGAATTCCGATCTTGCTCCCGGCCAGCAGTTCACGCGGATCGAACTCAGTCTCGGTCATATTCCTGCCAATCCAGGCCCGCGCCCGGCTATTCCACACCCGAACGGCAACCGGGTCCCCGCACACCTTCCCGAAAGGGCTCTCGGCGGGGATCACTCAGGAGCGGGTGCGGTGGCGGTCGCGAACACCCGGCGCAGCGAGCCGAACGTGTCCAGCGACCGCCGCCCCTCCACCTGCATGGCCCGCACCGCCGGATCGGAGCCGTCCGCCACCATCGCCGCCTCCCACAAGGCCCGCTCGGCCGCCCGCCACTGCGGCTTCTCCCACACCTCGACCTCGGCGAAACCGGCCGCCACCAGGTCCCGGCGCAGATCCACCGCCCGGATCCGCGCCGGGACCTGCGCGTCATCCGGCTCGGTGGCCTCCCAGCACGTCAGAGCCAGCCGCCCACCCGGCACCAACAGCCGCCGGAACTCGGCCATCGCAGCGAGCGGCGGCTCAGCGAACTGCACGGCGTCCAGGCACATCAGCCCGTCCACACTGCCGCCGGCCAGCCCCGACGCGGTCAGGGTGCCGGTCTGGAACACGGCCCGCCCCGGCAGCCGCTCCCCGCCGGTCGCCTCGGCCACACTCAGCGCCACGGCGGAGATGTCCACCCCGACCAGCCGGGCCCCGGCCCGCCGGGCGATCTCGATCCCGTACCCACCACGCCCGCAAGCCATGTCGAGCAGCAGCCCACCTTCGGGCAGCTGCAGCTCCGCGGCCACCTCGGCGATGCCCTGCCAGGTCAGCGTCCCGGCGTCCCGCAGCTCCGGCGGCAGCCCGAGAGCCCCGGTGATGACGGCGTCCCGAGCCGGCGATCCGGCCATGTCCGCGTACCACGCGTCGAAATAGGCCGCGTCAAGATTCGTCGATGGCATGAAAGGCAAACTACCGATTCTTTCGGTACGGGTAACCAGGAAACGCCGACCGTGGCCACCCCGCGAGGCCGGCCCGGCGCGAGGTCACCCCGCGACCGCCGGGCCGAATGCGATGGTCACCGAACGGCGCCGTCGCCGTGATCGGCGGTCAGGACCTCGCGGAGCTTCGCGGCGAACGGGACCGGGTCGCCGTGCTGGCCGAACTCGCCGCCCAGAAAGCCGGCGTGGTTGCTGGGGAAGACGACCGGCTCGACGCCCAGGTTCGCCGCCACCGCACGCCCGGCCCGATGTGCCAGCTCGCCCTCGGACTCGGCGCCCACCCCGACCACGATCCGGGTCGCGGTGGCTTTCAGCGCCGGGAAGTCCGGTTCGAACAGGCAGCAGGTGACCAGGTTCTGGCCCAGCAGCACGTCGTCGCGGGTGCCGTCGTCCGTGCCGGGCAGGCCGAACGTGGCCGGGTCGGGGCCGGGCTCGTCGGCGAAACCGGGCGGGACCGGGCCTTGCAACGAGACGATCCCGATGAACTTGACCATGGCCGGGCCGAGGCCGAAACGCTCGTACAGAGCACGGATGCCCAGGACCGCGGCTTCGGCGTCGGTGCTGTCGGGAATCAGGCGGGCCGCCGGCGGCTCGTGCGCGACCAGGGTGCGCAGCAGGCCGGGGTGGGCGGCGACCAGGGCGAGCGCGTTGACCGCGCCACCGCTGCTGGCGAACAGGTCGACCGGGCCGCCACCGACGGCTTCGAGCACCCGTCGTACGTCATCGGCGTGCTGTTCGGGTGTCGACTCGGGCGCGGGGTCGGTGCGGGTGCTGCGGCCCGTACCCCGCGGGTCGTAAGTGATCACCCGCCGGTCGGTGAAGTGACCGGCCAGGGTGCCGAAGCCGCTCGCGTCCATCGGCGAGCCGATCAGCATCAGCGGCGCCGCCGAGGAGGACTCGGCCGGCTCGCGGACGTCGTAGGCGATGGTGGCGCCGGGAGCGTCGAGAGTATGGGTCATACCCCTTCTATACTCTCCGCCGGCCGGGTCGGTGGCCAGGTCAGCACCGTGTCGGGGATGTCGGTCCGGTGCAGTGCCCGCCGGTTCCGTCCGGGGATCTCCCGGCCGGTGGCGACCACCAGACGGGCCACCTCGATCGCGCCGTGCGCCTGGAAGTGTGTGTTGTCCTGCACGCCGTCCGGATAGTTGACCGACTCGCCCGCTTCCAGCCAGAGCAGGTAGTCCTTGGTCGTCTCGGGGCCGAGCGCGCTCCACAGCTCGAAGGAGAGCCGGGTGAGGTCGATCAGCGGGGTGCCGGTCTCGGCGGCGAGGGCGATCATCGCGGCCGGGTACTCACCGTGCGACAGGTACGGCGTACCGGCGCTGGTGAATCTCCTGCGCTCGACCGGCGTGACCAGGATCGGCGTGGCCCGCGCCGCCCGTGCCCCGTCGAGGTAGAGCCTCAGGTGATCCTGGAAGGTGGTCCACGGGTCGGTGCCGCGGGCCGGATCGGTGATCTTCTCGTCGTTGTGCCCGAACGACACCAGCAGCGTGTCACCGGGTTTGATCGCCGTCAGGATCCGGTCGAGGCGCCCCAGGTCGTAGAAGCTCTTGGAGCTCGCCCCGGACAGCGCCTCGTTGACCACGCGCACGTCGTCGTGGAGGAAGACCGGCAGCGCCTGCCCCCAGCCGGCCCGGGGGTGGTCGGCGGTGGCGTAGGTGGCGGCCGTCGAGTCGCCGGCCACGAAGACGGTCGGTTTGCGGCGGCGCTGGTGGTGGCCGAGTCCGGGGACGGCGGCGAAAGCGCCGGCGCGGAGCAGTGTTCTCCGTCGAATCTCCATGAGACCACATCTAATCAATACTCATCGATTCAGGCAAGCGCTTTCCTGCTGGTGGTGATCGCGCGTCAATTAGTTGTCCACAGGCGTATCGAAGAATGCAACAGCGGCGATGTAAGTTACGGATCGCCGGACCGAACAGTGAGGTGGCACGACGTGACGATCGCATCGACCGAGACCCGCACGGAGGCGTTCAGCGCCCGGGAGCGGTGGGTGCTGCTGGTCGCGAGCGCCTGGCTGGTCATCGGCTTGCAGCTCGACGCGTATGCGCATGCCACCACCCCCGAGCTGGAGACCTTCTGGACGCCCTGGCACGGCGTGCTCTACTCCGGCATCGCCGCCTCCGGCTTCACCCTGTTCTGGATCATGCGGTCCCGGCTGCCGGGCATTCCGACGTACCGATCGGTCCTCGCCCTGCCCAACGCGTTGCGACTGCCCCTGGCCGGCATGGCGTTCCTGCTCGTCGGCGGCGGCGTCGACACGCTCTGGCACAACATCTGGGGCATCGAGCGGAACATGGAGATCTTCGTCAGCCCCAGCCACGAGTTCATCATCCTCGGCATGGTGCTGGTCGCCATGGGCCCGACGCTGATGCTGGCCACCGGCCCCGAGCGCACCCTCGGCCTCAGCGGCGCCCTGCTCGTCGGCGTCTCCACCCTGTTCACCGTGCTGCCCGTGCACATCTACACCCTGCACGCCTCGTCGATCGGCTTCCGGCACCTGGGCAGCGGCACCGAGCCGATCAAGATCTTCTCCCCCGACGCGCAGCTCGTCCACGGTTACCTCTTCAGCACCGTCCTGCTGCTACTGCCGTTCATCGTCATCGGCCGTCGCTGGCCCCTGCCGATCGGCCTGCCGTCCACCCTGGTCGCGATCATCGCCGTGCTGATGCACCTGATGTTCGACTCCGAAGACGCCTGGTGGCCGGCCCTGACCCTGGCCGCCGTCGCCTTCGCCATCGAACTGGCCTGGCGCTTGGTCACCCCGCTGCTCAAATTCCCCACCAACGGCCGCTGGATCCTCTTCGGCCTGCTCACACCGCCCGTCGCCTGGGGCACCGTCCTGATCGTCGGCAAGTTCCAGGAAGGCAGCACCGGCTTCAACATCCACATCATCACCGGCCTGCTCACCTTGACGGCCCTGACCGGCGCCGCCACCGTCCTGGTGGCCCGCAGCGTCCAGCACCTCCCCAAGTGACCCACGGTTCCCCGGTTCCCCGCCCGGTGTCCCACCGCTTCCCCACGGCCCTGCTTCGCCCGGCGGCCCGCTGCCTGGTGGCTTGGTTGGTTCTGGTGCCGGTTGTCGTCGTCGGGGTGCTGGTCGCCACGGGTGGTCCGGCGGCTGCCCATGCCGGTGGCCTGACCGCCACCGATTCCCGCGGCCGGGTGCTTTCGGCGACCCCCGTCGTCCCCGGTCTGACGATCGAGACGATCGAGGCAGGCGCGCGGTTGCGTCTGCGCAACAACACCTCCGGTCCGATCACGATCAATCCCGGCAGCGGTACGACCACTCCCGGCGTCGCCACTCCCGCCGTCGCTACCCCCGCCGTCGTCATCCCCGGCGCCGAGCTGACCTGGATCGACGACCGCACCACCCCCGACGGCCGAACCGTGGCAGCCGGCCAGACCGTCCCGTGGACGTTCACTCTGGACGCCGCCGGCACTACGGTGACCGTCACCGGCGAACTCGTGGGGGAGCCGCGCCCAGTCGCCCCCGCCTGGTGGATTCTCGTCGCTGTCACCGGCGCGGCACTCCTGCTGCTCGCAAGACGGCTACCGCGCGCTGACCTGCTGCTAGCCATCGCGGGTTCCGCCGCAGCCGTAGCCTCGGCCGCCCACGTGATCGGCTCCACCCTCGCCGTCGAGTCGGCCCCACCGGCGATGACGTTCCTGAGCGCGGCCGGCATCAACCTCCTGGCCTGGCCGTTGACCATCGGCGGCGCGGTGTCGGTCGTCCGTGGCCGGGCCGCCGGAGTCCTGGCGGTGTGCGCCGGAGCCGCCCTGACCGCGATCTTCGTGCTGCCCGACGTCACGTCGTTCCACCGCCCGGTATTACCGTTCGCCGGCCCCGCACCCCTCGAACGCGCCCTGGTGGTGCTGGCCCTGGGCCTGGGCGCCGGAGTGGCGATCGCCGGAGCGGGCGTCCTCCGAGCCCTGGCCGAGAAGACATCCGATGCCTGACAACACCTCCGTGCACGTAGACCCCGATGGCGACTCGAACTCGAACCCACGCTCAAGCGAACGGCGACCTCTTCCGCGCATGGCGTGGGTGAACCGGAATCGTTCACGCGCGGTCGTGGTGTCGGCGGTTCTGAACTCTTCGCGCCCATGACGACCCCTCTCGCGCACGGGGTCGGTGGGTCCGAGGGGCTGCCATTGCCGCTTGACCTGGTGTTGCAGGCCGGGGCCGCGACCGTCGCCCTGTCGTTTCTGATCGCCGCGTTCTGGTGGCGGACGCCCCGTCTCCGGCCGGCCGAGCCGCGCACGTTCGGGGTGAGCCGTTGGCTGCGCTACCCGGTACTGGTACTCGCGCTCTACATCACCGGATATGCGCTGGCCGGCCCACGCGGCCCGGAGAATCCGGCGGCCCACGCCCTCTTCGTCTGGCTCTGGGTGGGCCTGGTGCTGGCCGGTGTCGTACTGGGCCCGGTCTGGCACACCGTGAACCCGCTGCGAACGATCTTCACCCTGCTACGCCTGCCACCTGGCGGCTTACGCCCCGGCCCGGCCGGTTCCGCCTGGCCGGCGGCGGCGTTCCTGCTGGTGTTCGTAGCTTTCGAACTGGTGGTGCCCCATCACGGCGATCCGGTCGTGGTCGGTCTGTTCCTTCTGTCGTACGGCCTGAGCCAGGTTCTGCTGGCCGCCCTTCGAGGCGAGGAGTGGTTCGCCCGCGGCGACTGTTTCGAGGTCTACTCCGACCTGGCCGGACGACTCAGCCCTCTGCACCGCCCCGGTCTCTTCTCGGGCTTGGCCACCCCCACGCCGCCCGGTGCGGCCCCGTTCGTAGCCGTCTGGTGGGCCTCGACGGTCTTCGACAGCGCGGACGCTCCCTGGGGCACGCCCGGCCTGATCCTCTTCTGCGCGGCGGTCTACACGGCGGTGCGGTGGACCGCGGGCCGCTTGGACGTGACGATGTCCCTGATCCCGATCGCCGCCGCCTATACCCTCGCTCACTACCTGTCGCTGCTGATAGTCGAGGCCCCCGGGGCGTCCTGCTACTGATCGGCGCGTCCCCCAGCACGTGGAACCCCCAGCCGCCCCCCGAGGCGATCGCCGCCACTCAGTTGGCCCTGATCCTGATCGGCCACGCGATCGGCGTGATCGTCGCCCATGACCGAGCCTTGGCGGAAAGCCCGTCCCGCCCACCCTTGGCAGTGCTGGCCGACGAACTCCCCTTGGCCCTTTTCATGATCACCTGTACCTGGACAGGCCTGTTCCTCCTCTTCGTCCGCTGACATCTCACTGACAGTCGCATTGAGAAGAAGTCTTTGCATAGATAACTTCTCACCCATGCGCCGCAACCTGACCGACATCGATGCTCTGAAAGCCCTGGCTCACCCGCTTCGGCAGCAGATGTTCACTCACCTGAACCGGCACGGCCCCGCCACCTCCGCCGACCTGGCCGCCCACTTCGGTGCCGACCGTGGAGGCACCAGCTACCACCTGCGGCAACTCGCCCGCTACAACTTCATCGAGGAGGACCGTTCCGTGGGACGGCGCAAGTACTGGCGGGCGAAACCGCTGGACCTGCGCCTGCCGTACGCCTCCGAAGATCCGGACGTCTCCGCAGCCGCCGACGCCATCGGGCAACAATGGATGGATCAGGGCCGGCGGGACCTGGCCGCCTACCTGTCGGAGCGGGAATCGCACGGTGAATTCGGCGAGGCGGCCATGCACTCGTTCGGCAACACCACCCTCACCGCCGCGGAGTTGAAGCAGTTCAGCGAGGAGTACGTCGCCTTCCTGACCCGATGGCATCGTGATCCCGCCACCGCCGCCGAGGGAGCACGCCCGGTGACGGTCCTGTTCAACGCGTTCCCGACACCGTCATGAGTCTTTGGCGCAACCGCGACTTCACCCTGCTCTGGGGCAGCCAGATCGTCTCCACACTGGGCGCGACTATCACCGGTACGGCGACACCACTGCTGGTCCTCGCCACCACCGGGTCCCCGCTCGACGCCGGCCTGGTCGGCGCCGCCGGTACCCTTCCGCACCTGATCGCCAACCTTCCGGCGGGCCCGCTCGTGGACCGCTGGAATCGCCGCCGCATCCTGTTGATCAGCGAGATCGTCGGCGCGATGACCCTTCTCACGATTCCGGTGGCGATCTGGTTCGAGGCTCTCACGACCGCCCAGCTCTGCGTGGTCGCGTTCGTGCAGGGCCTGTGTTTCGTCTTCTTCGGCCTGGCCGAGGATGCCGCCCTGCCGATGGTGGTGTCCCCCGGGGAACTGCCGGCCGCGATAGCCCACAACGAGGCCCGGGGCCGGGCTGCGGCTCTGGCTGGCCCGCCGATCGGTGGCGCCCTGTTCGGCCTGGACCGTGCTCTCCCGTTCCTGCTCGACGGGCTCTCCTCGATAGTTGCCGCCGGAGCCCTCCTCTTTCTTCGCCGTGACCTGCAGAAGCCACCCGAAGGACCGGCAGAACCCCTGTGGCGCTCGGCGACCACCGGCATTCGGTACGTCTGGCGGAACCCCCTGATCCGGGTGTCGCTCCTGCTGATCGCCGTCAGCAACGCGGTCTTCCAAGCGTTGGTCCTGGTACTGGTGGTCCTGGCCGGAGAACAGGGCGCGACCCCCTCGGCAGTCGGCTTGATGATGGGCGTCTACAGCGCGGGCGGTCTACTCGGCGCGATCGCGGCCGGGCGTCTCCACCAGCGTTTCTCGTTCCGTGCGGTGCTGGTCGGCATCAACTGGATCTGGGCCGCGCTGCTACCGCTGATGCTCTTGACCACACACCCGTTTCAGGTCGGCGTGATCGGTGCTCTGTGCGCGTTCGTCGGCCCTCTCTGGAACGTGGTGATCTTCGCCTACGCCGGTGTGGTGGTCCCCAACGAGTTGCTGGGCCGGGTGATGAGCGCCGGAGCCACGGTTACCTGGGGCGTGATGCCCCTGGCCTCGCTGGCCGCAGGCGTCCTGCTGACCGCGGTCGGCCCGCGAGGTTCACTGTGGGCACTGTCCGGCGTGATGCTCGCGGCCGCCGTCGCCGCCACGGTCAACCCCAGCGTTCGTACGGCCCCCGACCGCCCCGCTCCGACCCCCGTCGGCTGACCGGCTTCCCTGCCGCTTCAGGGTGATGTGGCCTGTGTCTCGGGCTGGGTCAGAGGCGGCGCAGGACGCAGACGACCTTGCCGAGGATGGTGGCGTTGTCGGCGGGGATCGGCTGGTAGGCCGGGTTTCGGGGGAGTAGCTCGGTGTGGCCGTCTCGGTGGCGGAGGACCTTCACCGTCGCCTCGTTGTCCAGCATGGCGGCGACGATCTCGCCGCTTTCGGCGACCGGCTGGCGGCGGACCACCACCACGTCGCCGTCGCAGATCGCGGCGTCGATCATCGAGTCGCCCTTGACGTTGAGGGCGAACAGGGTGCCGCCGCCGACCATCGACGCGGAGACGGTCAGGTAGTCCTCGACGTGCTCCTCGGCCAGGATCGGCGCGCCGGCCGCGATGGCGCCCAGCACCGGCACGGTGACGAGACGGCTGTCCGGGACAGGGAGCCGCACGGTGCGGTGGCCCGGGTGCAGGAAGTCAGCGGTGCGATTGGCCGGGCTGCGGAAGTCAGCGCCAGGGTTTTCCGAGGTGTGCAGTCCGGTGGTGTGAGAGTCCGGCGCCGGAGTGGGGCGGGTCAGGAACGCGTCGGCGGCGGGGAGTAGCTCGACGGCTCGGGAATTGTTGGGGCTTCGGCGGATCAGGGTGTGTTTCTCCAGGACGCCGAGCTGGTAGGAGACTGACGACGGGGAGATCAGGCCGACAGCCGCGCCGATCTCGCGGACGGTGGGTGGGTAGCCACGGTCGCGGACCGAATCCCTGATCACCGTGAGGACGCGCAGTTGGCGATCGGTCAGGGGTGGGCGGGGGTCTGCACCGCTGTCGATGCTCATCGCCGCACCTTACCCCATGATTAGATCAGATGTACGAATCGTGACCGGAAACCGCACGTTCGGGGGACGCGGGGCCGGGCCCGATGGCCGATGACCAGGGCGTTTCGGGTCGTCAAGATCGTTCGGTGCCAAGTATCTGGGAGTACGCGGACCAGGTCGCGGCGGGGGACACCGGCTCCTGGAGGGTCGCCACCCTGCGCGCCGCGATCCTGCTCGCGCCGACTCATCCGGTGATCGTTCTGCCCAGTCGGTTTCCGGTTCATCAGGTGCTGGTGCAGACCACGTCGCTGGTGGTCTACGGGCGGACGCACGGGTCCGGGGTTCCGGGCCATGTGGTCTCCGGGCCGGAACTGGCCGCCTGGGTCACCGAACACGCGCTGCCCGGACCGGACAGTGCCCCGGGCAATCTCGCCGCCGCGGTCCGTCACCTGCTCGACGGGGTCGCGTCGATGCTGCGGGCAGCCGGTCATCGGATTCCGGAGCCGGGCCTGCGCTCGCTGCGCCGGCACTCCCCGGATCCGGTGGTCCAGCAGTGGCACGACCTGGCCGACGTCGACGAGGCGTTCCCCGGCCCGCTGATGTGCCTGGGGGTAGCCGCCATGTCGGACACCTTCGGCCCCGCGATCGTGTGAAGCGGCAGGAGACAAAGAGACGCGATGAGCCGGGCGGGATCGGCGGGATGGCTGAAGGCGGGGCCGTTAGGGACGGGGATTGAAACGGTCTCCGTGGGGGCCGAACAAATGCAGGACCTCGGCGGGTGAGCTGTCCGCGGGGCCGAACCAGTGTGGCAGGCCCGCGTCGAAGTCGGCGGTTTCGCCGGGCTTGAGCAGTCGTTGTTCGTCGGCTACCAGCAGGCGGACGGTTCCGGCCAGCACGTAGAAGAACGCGTGACCGGGGTGGGTGACCAGGGTCGGCTGTTCGGTGGTCGGGCTGAGGATCTGCTTGAACACCTGCAGGCGGCCGGGGTACGTGGTCAGCGGGATCACCACACTGTCCAGGCGGGTGCGGGTCTGCCGGTGATGTGGAGTCAGGTGGATCCGCGGATCTCCGGTGAGGGGGGCGCCGATCATCTGTTCCAGGGCCATCCGGTAGGTGCCGGCCAGCGGCAACAACAGGTCCAGGGTCGGGCGGCGTTTGCCGGCTTCCAAGCGGGACAGCGTGCTCACCGAGATGCCGGTCGAGGTGGCCAGCTCCTCCAGGGTCAGGCCGCGGTCCTGGCGGATCCGGTGCAGACGGGGGCCGATGTCGTCGAGCAGTCGGCGCAGTGTGGGTTCCACTCGAGCAGTTTGCGGTCTTCGCAAGAAGTCTCGGCCGGTGGGGGCGGTGGCGACGACGATCTGCGGCATGACGACTGATAGCGCCCGGCAGAGGCCGGTCCTGACGACTGACAACGTGCGGCGACGGCCGGACCTGACGACCGGTGGCGTGCGGCGACGGACGGTACTGGCCATCTGTGTCACCAGCATCTTCCTGGTCGGGCTGGATACGACCGTTGTCAACGTGGCGCTGCCGTCGGTCGGTGGGGAGCTGCGGCTGGCGATCACCGACCTGCAATGGGCGATCGACGCCTACACCCTCGTCCTGGCCAGCCTGCTGATCACCTCGGGGGCGCTGGGGGACCGGATCGGCCGGCGCCGGGTGTTCCGGATCGGGCTGGTGCTGTTCGCGGCCGGGTCGGTGGCGTGCGCGCTGGCGCCGTCGATCGGTGCGCTGGTCGCGGCCCGTGCGCTGCAAGGGGTCGGTGCGTCGATGTTGACTCCGGTGGCCCTGGCCATCGTCGTCGGTACGGTCACCGATGCGCGGGAACGGGCCCGGGTGATCGGGGTGTGGGCGGCGGTGTTCGGGCTGAGCATGGCGGCCGGGCCGTTGCTCGGCGGAGCGCTGATCGGGGGGCTGGGCTGGCGGGCCGTGTTCTGGGCGAACCTGCCGATCGTCGCGGTCGTGCTGGTGCTGACCTTCCGGTTCGTGCCGGAGTCCCGGTCGCCGCGGGCCCGCCGTCTGGACCTGCCCGGACAGGTGCTGCTGACGATGCTGGTCGGTGCGACGGTCGCCGTTCTGATCGAGGGTCCGCGGTGGGGCTGGACAGCACCAAGCCTGCTTGCCGGGTACGCGGTGATCGCCGCCGTGCTGGGCGCCTTCGCCCGGGTCGAGACCCGGCGTGCCGAACCGTTGATGGACCTCGGACTGTTCCGGCGGCCGGCGTTCGCGGCGGCGGTCGGGGGCGCGGTGGCGATGTTCGTCGCGCTCAACGTGACCCTGCTGCTCGGCACCCTCTATCTCCAGCAGGTACGCGGGATGAGCCCGCTCGCCGCCGGTGTGGTCACGTTGCCGATGGCGCTGGCCGCGATGGTGTTCGCGCCGCTGTCCGGGATGCTGGTCGGCCGGGTCGGGCCACGGTTGCCGCTGCGGATCGCCGGGACGGCCACGATGATCGGCGGAGCGTTGCTGATCGGGCTCGGTGACCGGACCCCGATGGTGATGCTGCTGGTGGCTTACCTGTTCCTCGGAGTCGGGATCGGTTTTGCGAACGCGCCGATCACCAATACCGCGGTGAGCGGCCTGCCGCCGGCTCGTGCGGGGGTGGCCGCCGGGATCGCCTCGACGTCGCGCCAGGTGGGAGCGGCGCTCGGGGTGGCACTCGCGGGTGGGCTGCTCGCGGAGGTCGCACCCGGTGGGCTGGCGGCGGCGACCCGGCCGGGCTGGGCCCTGGTCGCGCTCTGCGGGGCGGCGGTCCTGCTGGCCGCCCAGGTGTCCCCGACGCTGCACACCGCGAAATAGCGGCAGATCGAGACGCTCGCGGTCCCGGAAGCGTGGTGAGTTCGGGTGCGCATCGAACCTCAACTGTCCACGCTGAAAGGGGACGGGACCGTCGGTGACCATCGCATTCGGCCCGGCGGTCGCGGGGCGGCCCGGTGCCGGGATCTCCTCGCGCGGTGGATGCGGCCGGCGTTCGGTAGGCGTACCAGAAAAGGGGGTTTTCAAGAAGCCATGCTGTG
The DNA here is from genome assembly GCF_900104725.1 of Actinoplanes derwentensis. Taxonomy (NCBI): domain Bacteria; kingdom Bacillati; phylum Actinomycetota; class Actinomycetes; order Micromonosporales; family Micromonosporaceae; genus Actinoplanes; species Actinoplanes derwentensis. The sequence goes on along the minus strand of NZ_LT629758.1, from coordinate 4,785,952 downwards.
GTCGTAGCGCATCCAGGTGCCTTTGCCGTTGTGTTTCGCCGCGTACATCGCGGTGTCGGCGGCGTGCAGCAACGTCCGGATGTCGTCGCCGGCCTCCGAACAGGCGACGCCGATGCTGGCGTTGGCGCGGACCGGCGTGCCGTCGATGGGGATCGGGACGGTCAGGGCCTGCAGGATCCGCTGGGCGGTGTGTTCGGCGTCGCGGTGGTCGCAGTCGCGCAGGAGCACGCCGAACTCGTCGCCGCCGAGGCGGGCCGGCAGGTCGCCGGAGCGGACCGCGGACCGCAGCTTCTCGGCGACCCCGGCCAGCAGGGTGTCGCCGGCGGCGTGGCCGAGGGTGTCGTTGACGGATTTGAAGCCGTCCAGGTCGACGAGCAGCAGGGACACCGTGCCGGGTTCGGCGTGTTCGAGGGCGGTGCTGACCTCCTCGCGGAAATGGTTGCGGTTCGCGAGGCCGGTCAGGTCGTCGAACAGGGCCTGACGGCGTAGCCGGTCCTGGTGTTCGCGCAGCTCGGTGAGGGTGCTGTCGAGTTTTTCGATGAGGCGTTTGTTGTCGTGGAAGGCGAGCAGTTGCCGGGCCACCACCATGGCGACGATGATGCCGAGGCCGCCGACCGCGCCCCACAGCCGGGCGTCGTCGCGCTCCTCCGGCAGGACCACGATCATCGCGACGAAGACCACGAAGATCGAGCCGTACGGCAGCAGACTGTACGGTTTCCGGCGCCGCGCCCCGAACGCCGTCTCGTCGAAGCGGGCGGTGACCTCCTGCACGCGCGGGCCGACCGCGATGAGCAGCGACGGCAGGAAGCGGATGACGTAGACGTAGGCCGGCAGGGACGTGTCGGCGGTGGGTGCCACGAAGACTCCGGTGGCGTTCACGATCGCCGCGAAGATCATCGGCAGGGCGGCGTTGCGGTGCATCGGCGCGTTACCGCTGAGCATCATCTTGACCGCCGCGAACGCCGAGGTCAGCACCACTGCGGCACCGGCCAGCGCGCCGACCGGATTGGTCCGCATGTCCGCCGGGCTGATGGCGAAACACCAGGTCACCACGGCGCCGCCGACGAGTACGGTTGCCGAGTCCAGCCAGAACGCGACCCGATCCCGTCCGCTGCGGCCGGCGTGCGGGTGGATCAGCATGGCGATGACGACCAGCCCGAGCCCGACCGCGAAGCACGCCGACTGGACGGGGCCGCCGGCGGTGGACCAGTTGTCGTGCTGCCCCAGCGAGATCAGGGACTGGGTGATGTCGCCGGTCGTGAACAGGACTCCGGCGACGGTGAGGATCCGCCAGAACCGCCGGCCCGCGCCGGTCGCCATCCGGGACACCCGCCACGATGCGAAGGCGAACAACGCGTCGAGCGGCGGCTGGAAGATCCAGAAGGTGCTGACCTGAAAGTCCGGGTTGCCGTTGAACACGACGAAGAGCGCCGAGCCGACCAGGGTCCAGGCGATGGCCACGGCGAGCACCGGGTCATGACGTAACGAACCACTCCGGATCACTCAGCCTTCATCGGCTTCCACCGACCCGGGCTGAGGAAATCGATGAGCAACACTCCGGAAACCTTGACACTCCAAAAGTGAGCGTTAACATCGGCGACAATCAGTCCCAGGAAGGGGATGCCGATGCAGCGCCTGTGGTGGCGAGCCACCGCCGTACTCCTGTTGCTCACCGGTCTGTTCGTCGCACCCGCGAGCCCCGCCCAGGCCGCACCGGCCGTCAACTACACCAACCCGATCGCCGCCCAGCGCGCCGACCCGCACATCTACCGGCACACCGACGGGTACTACTACTTCACCGCGACCGTCCCGGCGTACGACAAGATCGTCATGCGGCGTGCCACCACGTTGCAGGGCCTCGCCACCGCCGCCGAGACCACCATCTGGACCAAGCACGCCAGTGGTGTCATGGGCGCGCACATCTGGGCCCCGGAGATCCACTACATCAACGGCAAGTGGTACGTGTACTTCGCCGCCGGAGCCACCAACGACGTCTGGGTCATCCGGATGTACGTGCTCGAAGGCACCGGAACCAACGCGCTGACCGCGACCTGGACCGAGAAGGGCCAGATCACCACCCCGTGGAGCAGCTTCGCGCTGGACGCCACCACGTTCACGGTCGGTAGCACCCGTTACCTGGCGTGGGCGCAGTCCGAATCGGGCATCGCCACCAACTCCAATCTTTACCTCGCCTCGATGTCGAACCCGTGGACGCTCAGCAGCGCGCCCACCCGGATCGCGGTGCCCACGCTCGCCTGGGAGAAGGTCGGTTACGCCGTCAATGAAGGGCCATCGGTCATTCAGCGCAACGGCAAGGTGTTCATGTCGTACTCGGCCAGTGCTACTGATGCCAATTATGCGTTGGGGTTGTTGACGGCTTCTTCATCGGCGAACCTGCTGTCGGCGTCGTCGTGGGTGAAGAACGCCAGCCCGGTCTTCGTATCGAACTCCTCGACTGGTCAATACGGTCCGGGACACAACTCGTTCACGGTCTCCGAGGACGGGCTGAGCGACATCCTGGTCTACCACGACCGGAGCTATCGCGACATCTCGGGCGATCCGTTGAACGATCCGAACCGGCGGACCCGGATTCAGAAGCTGTACTGGAAGGCCGACGGCACCCCCGACTTCGGGATCCCGGTGCCCGACGGTGTCACCCCGGTGCGGTTGGCCAGCTACAACAACCCGGCCTCGTACGTGCGCCACTGGGAGTACCGGGCCCGGATCGAAGCGAACGTGGCGCCGCTGGCCGACTCGCAGTTCCGGATCGTCACCGGGCTCACCGGTTCCGGCACGGTGTCCCTGGAGTCGACCAACTTCCCCGGCTACTACCTGCGCCACAAGAACTTCGAGGTGTGGGTGGAGAAGAACGACGGGACGTCGACGTTCGCCGGTGACGCGAGCTTCTTCCGGCGTACCGGGCTCGCGTCCTCGGCCGGGGTGTCGTTCGAGTCGCAGAACTACCCCGGCCGATACATCCGCCACTCCAGCAACCTGCTGTATGTGCAGGCGCTGAGCGGAACGACCGCGAACGCCGACGCCACGTTCACCCTCGAATGATCACGCCGCGGTACAGCTCACCGTCGCCGGGGCGTTGTTGGTGCCGGTCCACGAGGCGGTGAAGCCCCAGCTGGTCGACGCACCGGCGGCCAGGCTGCCGTTGTAGGCGGCGTTCTTGGCGGTGACCACTTCTCCGGAGGTGGTCACCGTCGCGTTCCAGGAGTTGGTGAACCGCTGCCCGTTGGGCCAGGTCCAGTTCACGGTCCACGCGGTGATGGCCGAACTGCCCGCCTTCACCGTGACGGCTCCCTGGAAACCACCCTGCCACGAGCCGGTCGCCGCATAGGTCGCGGTGCATCCGGCGGTGGCCGGCGGCGTGCTGGTCGACGGCGAGGGCGACGACGAAGGTGAGGACGGCTGGACTCCTCCGAAGACCGTCGCCTCCTTCGAGGTCGCCTTGATCCCGTTCGCCCCGTTGAACAGCCGCTGCCCCCACGTCGTCAGCTGCGCCGGGTTGAAGGCGGTGACCAGGTCCAGATATTCGACGCCGCCCCCGTTCCCGCTCCACGACCAGCCCAGATAGCCGACGCCGTACTGCTGCGCGGTAGCCAGAATCGTGTCCTCGTCCGGGTCGCCGTCCGAGTGCAGATGCCCGAACTCGCCGATCACCAGCGGCAGCCCCGCACTCCGGAACCGCCCCAGATAGTCGGTGATCTCCGCAGCCGTGTCGAACACCCCGTACATGTGCACCGAGAAGACGACGTTCCGATTCGGATCAGTCGCGAACACCGACGCCGCGTTGTCCCGCATCGTGAACGACCAGTCCTGACCCCAGTTCGGCGCGTCCACCATGATCTGGTGCGCGAATCCCGCCGCCCGCAGCCGGGTGATCGCACTCTTGGTGTCGGCGACCCAGCCCGCGGCGTTGGTGTTGCCGTAGGGTTCGTTCCCGATGTTCAGGATGACGTAGTTCTCCTGCCCGTCGAGCGCACTCTTGATCGAGATCCAGTAGTCGACGGCCTGCGCGAGCGTGGCGGCAGCGGCCTCCTCCCCGTACCCCGTCGTGTCGTGCACCTCCAGCACACAGATCAACCTGTTGGCCTTGCACTGACTGATCACATTCGACACGTCCGCGGCGTCGTTACGAGTCCACCTGTTTCCGCTGCTCAGCACCACCCGCACGGTGTTCGCCCCGAGCGCCTTGCTGTTGGCGAGCGAACTGAGCTGACTGGCATACCAGGTGTGCGCGTGGTTGACCCCACGCATCACGAACGGCGCCCCGTTACCTTCAAGAATCTGCGTACCCGACACGGTGAACCCGGCAGCGGCCTGAGCCGGCTGCGCCACGGCCAGCGCCGCAACCCCGGCACAGGCAGCCGCCACGAGGGCGGCCCACCACTTCCGCTTTCTGGGGATGGTCATAGCTCTTCTCCTGGGGGACGGATGATTGGGAGCGCTCCCAATGTGCCCGCAGCAATTCACGCTTGTCAACGCCCGGTTACCCCCACCCCACCCCGGCAGATCAACCCCATCACCCCTTTGCTCCGGTACGAGAAGCACCTCCCAGAAAGTCGACACCTCCCGTATCGACCGCGCGATACCCCGTTCCCTCCAGGTCCCCCCGCGCCCGCCGGGCCGAATGCGTCCCTCACCGGCTACCCCACCCGCCACCGGCCATCGCCCAGCGGTTGAGGACGGTTTCAGGTCCTGGCCGTCGATGCCGCGCGGTTATGGGGTTTCTGTCCGCCGCTGCTTTCGGCTTGAACGATCGATCTCTCCTCAGCCCAGCGTCGGGTGTTGAGACGGTGTGGCTGCTGGCCGCTGGCCGCTGGCCGCTGGCTGCTGGCCGCTGGCCGCTGGCCGCTGGTGCCTGGTGTCTGGTGTCTGGTGTCTGGTGTCTGGTGGGACGGTGGGTGTGGTCGATGGTCCGCAGGGTTGGTTGAGTGTTGTAGTGCGGGTTGTTGGCGAGTGGGTGATGGCGTGTTTCACGCTGTCACGGATTCGACCGGGGCCAGCGATGTCGCGACGTGATGTCAGCGGATCCGGGGCGGGCGTCGATATCCGAGCTTTCGGGAAGCCGGTAATGGCGACGTTTGTCGGCTGCTCGATGATGGTTTGCCGTAGGCATTTCCCAGGCCAGCCGCTACACCAATGATTCGTTCGACTAGCCGACGCGGGGAGGTAAATTCCAGAGGTTCGTTCCGAAGCGTCGATGACGTCGGCTTCCCAGGCGCAACTAACCTCAGTTCGTCTAACGTGATGTCTGGACCTTTTCGGCCAGGCCGTTCTCGGAAGTCCCCGCGAAGAGCCCTGAAAATTCGATAGTGACCTGCATGGTTGTTCCCTGACCATCGCACGGTGACCACCACGGACGCGGTTGCTCGGAACGACGTCGAGTGTCACCGTGAGTAGCACCTGTCCGGAACCATAATCATTCAATAAAAGCCCACCCCGGCCCAATCGAATCACCGACGTTCCCAACCACGGCCGTTTCAAGATCGATAGTTGCGGTGAGTGATGGTGGCGGCTTCAGCGTGTCGGATATGGACGAAGCTCCGTTGAGACCAGGTCTTTCCACGGAACTGGTTCAAACGGAGCTTCGTCGTGCCGCAGTCTGTCATCCCCACCACCGATCCAGCATCGTCGGCGACCGTCGGCGAGGCCTCGTTCACGCCTTCGTGTCACGGTCTGCTGGAGTTGTTCCTCGCCGTTTCTGACGGCCGTTCGGACCAGGGCCGTGATCATCCGGTCGCGGTCGTGCTCGCGCTGGTCGCGGCGGCCACGGTAGCCGGTTTGAAGGGCTACAGCGCGATGAGCGGCTGGGTCGCCGACGTGCCCTGCCACATCCTCGACGGCCTGTACACGCGGGCCGAAGCCCGCCCGGCAGGGCGGCCATCACGCTCGACACTCTGGCGGGTCTGCACCGACACCGACACCGATGTCCTGGACGCGGTGATCGCCGAGTGGACCACCACCCAGCAGACCGCCACCAGCACCGACACCCCGATCCAGGTGCGCCTGGACGGCAAGACCGTCCGCGGCGCCGTCGACATCGACGGTGAACAACTGCACCTGCTGTCCGCTCTGGCCGGCCCACCGCACCAGGGATCAGCGGCCGTCGTCATCGCCCAAGCGCCGACCGACGGCGCCAAGACCCGCGAACCGGCCACCGCCCGTGCCCTGCTCGAGTCTCTCGACCTACGCGACGTCACGGTCACCGCCGACGCCCTGCACACCGTCAAAGCCACCGCCGAACTCATCCACCAGCAGGGTGGCCACTTCGTCCTACCGGTCAAAGAGAACCGGCACGCCCTGTTCGACGCCCTCGACGCCCTGCCCTGGACCGACACTCCGATCGGCCACGAGAGCACTGACACCGGGCACGGCCGCACCACCCGCCGCACCATCCGGGTCCTACCCACTCCACCCGGCCTGCCGTTCCCGCACGTCAAACAGGTCTGGCTGATCGAACGCTACGTCACCCACAGCAACGGCAAACAGTCCGCAGCCGCACAACTCGGCGTCACCAGCCACCCCGCCGACCAAGCCGGACCCGCCGAACTGGCCGCGTTCAACCGCGGCCACTGGGCCATCGAAACCCTGCACTTCATCAGGGACACCTGCTACCGCGAGGACCACTCCCACGTCCGCACCCGCTCCGGACCCCGCGTCCTCGCATCGCTACGCAACCTCGCCATCAACGCCCTACGCCTGGCAGGCCGCACCGACATCACCGAAGCCACCCGCTGGGCCAACCGCGACATGACCAGGCCATTCACCATCCTCGGTCTCACCAGATGATGTTGAAACGACCGTGCGTTCCCAACTGAGAACCCACCGGCGTGAGAACGAGTCGCGCCGGTTGCCCCACGCCCGCCAGCCGCCGGGCGAAAGCCTTGGGCCGAGAAGTTGAGACCGGTGTGGCGGTCGCTGGCGCGGGCTGAGCAGCCCCCGCATCGCGGGCCGGAGGCTCCGGCTCCACCTCCGGCTCCACCTCCGGCTCCACCTCCGGCTCCACCTCCGGCTCCACCTCCGGCTCCACCTCCGGCTCCACCTCCGGCTCCACCTCCGGCTCCACCTCCGGCTCCGGCTCGGGCTTCAGCCCCAGTTTCGGTCCCAGCTCTGGTTTCAGTGCCTGCCCCGGCGTCGGCGTGGGTGAAGGCTGCGTCGGCGTTGGGGTGGGCGGAGTCTTGGGCGCGAGGGAAGCCAGCCAGTCTCGATCCTCGCGGGAGAGGGGCCTGGAGTCGCGTTCCCGGATGCGGCGGAGTTTCTCGGCGTGGCGGCGTTGAAGTCCCCATGCGCGACGTATCGCATGGTCGCGCCGAAACTCGTCGCGGCTTGGAGAGTAGTTCTTCGCCTTGGTCCGGTCACGCATTCCGGCAACGCTGAACAACGCTGGCTGACTCATACAAAAATCCTCCCGCATCCCTGCGGAAAAGTGTAAGAAGTCGATCGTGCCAAACTGTCGAATCCGTTGATCTTGGAAGCGACCGATCTTTGTCGAAACAACTCTATTAAAAGGCGGATTCAGATGGCAACATTCCTGAGTTTCGGATGCTGACGGGATGGGCGCGCGGAGCCGCCGGTGTCCCGGATATTGTGAAGGAGGCGGGTTTGCGGGAGGTGTCAATGCGATCGAGCATTCCGCCATGGTCGGCGTGTCTGGGGACTTGTGTGCCAACTCGTATGAACCGTGAACCGTTGACGGCCGCGCCCCTCAGGCCCGCACGAAGAACGCGGTTTTAGTAGCCCGGCGGAAGGGCGGTCCGCGCCGGCCGGATTTGCGGGGAGCTGACGGCGCTCGATGGGACTGAGTTCACCGAGCGTGCGGTGCCGGGTGCCGTGGGCGCACGGGCTGTTGCGGCTGGAGGATCCGCGGCGGGGTCGCTGAGGCTGGCCTACGAGACGTATGACGTTGCCGGGCGGCGAGGGGTTATACGGCTGGTGGCGTAGCTCCCGGCCGATGAGGCGAGTGCCACGGCACTGCGCGGGATCTCGCCGTTGCGGCTGGTCGCAGGCTGACGCTCGGCGGCCTTGGGTTTCGCCAGCGACGGCATGTGATACGGGCGGCACACGATGCGGGTGGCATGTGATGCGGGCGGCACACGATGCGGGCGGCATGCGATGCGGATGACTCGTGATGCGGATGAATTGCGATGCGGGCGGCGTCCGGGAGTGGGTAGCACGCGACGCGGACAGCAGTCGGAGCGGCAATCAGTCGTGGCCCACCCGATCACCCTTGGGAACAGCTCGCCCTGATGATTACAGTCACCGAAACGGTCGTAACTACGCTCCGTGGAACTCGTGCGGTCCGAGAGGGCTTGACGTGAGCGGGATGGTAGGGCGAGAGTGACGAGCTTCAGGTCTTTGGCCTGGTATTTTCTGTCACACGTGAAGGACTGGCCGCGCATGGACCTGCACCCTGACGACCACGAAGAGTTGCTGCATGGGAAATCGACCTTGGAGTTGTGGCGTCGCAGTGATCACGCTTTTCAGGTGGCCGACGAGTTGATGCGTATGCACGGTGGCACCGTTCCGATGAGCGAACTCCTGTGGCTGGGCGCCGAGTCCTACCTGCCTCGGCAGTGGCGGGCCGGGCGGGCGCCGGAACCGATCGAGGCCGCGGTGCTGGTCTACAACCGCTGGCGCAAGCTCGAAGAGCGCCGCCTCGAACGGCGCAACCGTCCCGCCGATCCCCCTGCCTGACCGTCGAGGCGGGACCGTTCACGCGGGGTGCGGCAGGGTGATCGGGAGGAGTGCTGTGGTGGTGCCGGTGGTGCGCGGCGTACCAGCAGGGGTGGGGTTGCGGCGGAACAGGCGCCCGCCGTACCGGAACCAGCCGATCGTGCCGTCGGGGTCGCGGACGAAGTTGGCGCGGCTGTGTGAGTCGGTGCCGTCGGGGGCCCACACCAGCACGTAGTCCTTGCGGTAGAACGGCAGCACCATCTGTTCGCTCCCGTCGACCCGGCCGCTCAACCGGCCCCCGGCAGCGACCAGGTCGAGCACGATCTGTGCGGGTTCGCCGTCGAGACCGATCTGCGAGGCGACGTACCGGCCCTCGTAACCGGCCAGTTCCGCGTCCGGCAGGGTCCGTGGTGTGGCCGGCAGGTTGTGCAGTCCGGCGAGCCGGCTGAGCGCCCAGTCGTCGGCGAACAGTTCGGCGGTGAGCAGCGGCCCGGTCTCCGCGTTGGTCAGGACGGTGAGGGCGAAGTCGCGTTCCGGCACGATCAGGAACCCGGAGTGCTGTCCGGGCAGGTCACCGCCATGCTGCACGACCCGTGGCCCGTCGGCGGTGGGCCGCAGCATCCAGGTGACTCCGGCCCCGTCGAGTTCCACGAACAGGGTGCCGCCCGGCCCGGGACGCCACCGCATGGCCCGTAGCGAGCGCCGGCTGAGCAGGGGGCTGCCGTCGCCGAGGTGATAGCGGGCCCACGCGAGCTGGTCGCGCGCGCTGGAGAACAGCCCGCCGGCGGCGTGCAGGCTGCGGGGGATGGCCAGCGCCTCCGGCACGGCCACCGGATTCCCGTCACGATCGAAGCCGTGGGGTACGGCTACCGAGGCCTCGGGCAGTTCGTCGAGGTAGAACGCGGTGTGCCGCAGCCGGAGCGGGTCGAGCACCAGGGTGCGCAGGGCCGACTCGTAGCCGCTGCCGGTGGCCACCTCGATCAGCCGCCCGGCCACCCCGATCGCCGCGTTGTTGTAGGCGAACACCTCGCCCGGCGGGGTCAGTTGCGGCACCGTGGCCAGCTCCGCCACGTAGCGGGCGAGGGTGTCGTCGCCGCTGCCGGTGTCGGTGTAGACATCGCCGAGCCAGCCCGCGCTGTGGTTGAGCACCTGCCGCAGGGTGACCCGCCGGGACGCGGTCTCGTCGGCGGTGCGGAACCGCGGCAGGTAGCTGCGCACGGTCCGGTCCAGGTCGAGGTGGCCGTTCTCGACCAGGCGCATGACCGCCGTACCGGTGAAGGTCTTGGTGGTCGAGGCGATCCGGAACAGCGTGTCGGCGCCGACCGCCTGCGGTGTGTCGGCGCTGGTGACGCCGAATCCGCCGACGTAGTCGCGGCCCTGGTGGCGCAGCCCGTAGGCGACGCCGGGGATCCGGTGGGCCGCCATCCCGGCTTGGATCTTGTCCTCGAGTTCCCGGACCGCATGTGGCACTCGGGTGTCCATGGGAACTCCGGCGGCGGGCAAGGCGGCCGCGGTGCGAAGAACCATGCGTCGAGACAGCATCGGCAAGACCTCCCGAGTCCACAATGCCCTGTCCGTGCAACTTGCACATCCCCGAAGATTTCGTTGACGTTAATCGATAGCTGCCCTACGGTGCAGAGGAAAGCGCTTTCCCCCAGCGCAATCCCCACATCAAGGAGACTGGTGTGCGCAGGCGTACCTTCCTCGGCATGTCCTCCGGGCTCGGCATCGTGGCGACCGGCATGGTGCCCGATCCCGTGCGTGCCGGTGGCCCCCGACCGGATCTGATCGTCGCCGCCGACGGCAGCGGCGACCACGGCACAGTTCAGGCGGCCGTCGACGCCGCACCCGCCGCCCGCACCGAACCGTTCGTGATCGGTGTCCGGCCCGGTACCCACCTGGGCCAGGTGATCGTCCCGAAGACCAAGCCGCTGCTCGAATTCCGGGGCCTCGGCCGCCGACCGGAGGACGTGGTGATCGCCGACGACCGCGCCAACGGCACCCTCAAACCGGACGGCACCCCCTGGGGTACGTCGGGCAGCGCCTCGGTCACCATCGACGGCGCCGGGTTCCGGGCGGTCAACCTGACGTTCGCGAACCTGTTCGACGAAGCGGCCCACCCGGAGATCACGAACCGGCAGGCGGTGGCTGTGCTGACCCGCGCCGACCGGCTGGTCTTCGACCGGGTGCGGTTCCTCGGCAACCAGGACACGCTGTATGTGAACAGCAGCGCGGCCGGCGTGGTGGCCCGCGTCTACCTGCGTGATTCGTACGTAGAAGGCGATGTCGATTTCATCTTCGGCCGTGCCACCGCGGTCTTCCAGCGGTGCCGGATCCACTCGCTCGACCGGGGGAGCACCCCGAACGGGTACGTCACCGCCCCGAGCACCGACATCACCAACCCGTACGGGCTGCTCTTCGACCGCTGCCGCTTCACCGCCGACGCCCCGGCCGGCACCGTCTTCCTGGGCCGCCCGTGGCATCCCAGCCAGGACCCGAACGCGATCGGCCAGACGGTCATCCGGGAGTCCTGGATCGGCACCCACATCCCGGATCTCGCGTGGAGCGACTTCGGCACCTGGCCGTGGGAGGACGCCCGGTTCCGTGAGTTCCACAACTTCGGGCCGGGCGCGCTGGTGTCGGAGAACCGACCCCAGCTGACCGCCGAACAGGCCGCGGTCGCCACGATCGAGGCGTATCTGACCGGCGCGGACGGGTGGCGCCCGCAACGGTGCTGACCAAACCCTCGGCCAGGCTGACCCGCCCGTGCGGGTGACGACGGGCGGCCGGAGCCGGGAACGCCACATATTCTCGGCCCGTGCCGGTCTCTCGTAAGCGCAAGAAGTCTCACAGGTCCACCGCCGCGGCCCGTGCCGAGCGCCGTCGCCTGCACACCAGGCAGGTGCGGCTGATGAACTCGTTACGGGACCTCGCTGGTGCCCGGGAGGCGGGTCAGGCCCGCCGGATCGGGCTGGCACACCCGCACGCCGCGGCGCTCGCCGACCGTCTACTGGAGTCGCCGCGGTCCGGGACGGCTCTGGAGGACGAGATCTGCGCCCTGCTCGGACCGTTGCTGACCGAACTCGGTGACCTGCCGGCCGAGACCTACGTCGGCCCGGACCACCTGGCCATCGCCCTGATCGACGAACTACGGGAGCAGGCTGAGCAGGCCGGACCGGCGTCCGATGCGGCGGCCGTGCGGGCGGCCGAGGTGTTGCGGGCGGTTGCCGCGATCATGCCGATGCCCTTGCGGGGCCGGGCCGGCGTCGAGGTCGCCGCCCCGGAGGCGGCCGGTGAGGTGCGATGGACCCGGGATCGGTACGGCAGCAGGTTCGCGATCGTCGCACCGTTCACCACGCCGGAGGGGCCGGTCCGCTGGTACCTGTGGGACGTCGATGCCTGTGACATCACCCCACGGCCCGCACACGCCGGCTTCTACGCCTCACCGGAGGAGGCGCTCGCCGCCTGGCAGGTGGCCGCCGGGGCGTTCGCGGCCGGTGGCACGTCCTGGCGGCGTGTCGACGACTCCCGCCTGCTCGCCGGGCTGCTGCCGAAGCCGGAGGAGTACGGTCCGCTCGGCGGGGAGACCGCCGCCCAGCACGCCGAGTACCACCGCTGCCGCCGCCTCGCCGAACTGGTTCTGGAGTTGCCGCGGGTGCTGGTGCTCGACCCGGTGGGGACCGCCTTGGACGCCGGGCCGAAGGCGTTCAGCGCGTGGCTGCGCACCCGGCCGGACCGCCCGGACCCGGAGATCTTCCTGATCGAGGAACTGTTCGAATCGTGGCCGTCGGAGGTGCCCGAACTGTTCGACACCTGCTCCCCGCACCGGGTACGGGCGGTGACCACACAGATCCGCGACGAGTTCCACGACGGCGCGGACGACCTGCTCGAACTGCTGCCCGCCTGGGTGACCTGGCTGGCCGACCGCACCGGCCTGCCCGCCGAACTCCGCGACCGCAGCCTGGCCGAACTGGACTGACTGTCCCTAAGCGGTGGCGACGCTGGTCTTACCGACGACCGGCCGACGACCGGCCAGGGTCAGCCGGAGCGGCCGATGACCGGGCCGAACAGGCGCTGGGCCTGTTCGGCCCGTAGGGCCACGAAGACGCCGGTGGCCTCGACCAGGAGCATGGTCGGCTCGTCGGCGGTGGTGATGGTGCCGGTCGCGGTGATCCGGCGGCCGTCCACGGCGGTGACCGAGGCGGTCAGGCGCAGTGGCGTGTAGAGCGGCACCGGGGCGCGATAGCCGGTGTCCAGCTGCACGGTCATGCCCGGGTGCCCGGAAACGGTCACCGCATAACCGAGTATCTGGTCGAGCAGCATCGCGCTGACCCCACCGTGGGCGAAGCTGGGCGGGCCCTCGAAAGCGCGGCCGAGAGTGCAGACGCCGATCGCGACGTCGCCCTCGCGGTGGATCTTCAGCGGGGGCGCGAAGGCGCTGCCCGTACCCGTCACCGGGTTGTAGAGGCGCACCCCGCCGAGCAGGTCGTCGGCGCTCGCGGTGTCGAACCGGCCGCGCACCCGGTCGCCGAGCGGTGCCGCCGCCTGCCGGATCCGCTCGGCGGCCCGCAGGATCTCCTCGGTCGGCGCCTCGGTGGCCGTCGCGTGCTCGACCAGGAGCCGTAGGGCCTCGCCCAGGTCACTGATCGCCGCGCGCCGTCGGGGCAGCCCGTTTCCGTTCTCACTCACAGCAACAGGCTCCTCCACACAGGAGTATCAGACCTAGTGAATCTCATCACACTGCTATAACCTGTTCTAGTTATTGCGGCGGCGTAAACGGGTCGGCGGATGGGGATGCCATGGCGGTCACCGTGGAATACGACGTGGTCGTGGTGGGTGCCGGTGCGGCCGGCATGACCGCCGCGCTGACAACGGCTCGCAGCGGACTGAACACGGTTCTCGTCGAGAAGGCGGCCGTCTTCGGTGGTTCGACAGCCCGATCCGGGGCCGGGATCTGGGTGCCGAACAACGAGGTGCTGCTCGCCGCCGGAGTGCCGGACACCTTCGACAAAGCGGACACCTACCTGGCCGCCGTGGTCGGGGCGGACGTCCCGGTCGCACGACGCCGGGCCTACCTCACGTACGGCCCGCGCACCATCTCCTACCTGCTGCGCTGGACCCCGCTGCGGTTCGCGTGGATGGAGGGTTACCCGGACTACTATCCGGAACTCTCCGGCGGGATGCCGAACGGTCGCTCGGTCGAGCCGCAAGCCTTCGACGCCAACATCCTCGGCGACGAACAGGCCCGTCTCAACCCCGCTTACCAGGCCAGCCCGGCCGGAACCGTGGTCTACACCGTCGATTACAAGTGGCTGTCCCTGATCGCCCGCCACCCGAAAGGCCTCGCCACCGCCACCGAGCTCGTCTGGCGCTACCTGCAGCTCTCCGCACAGGGGCAGAAGCCGGTCACCATGGGCCAGGCGCTGGCCGGTGGGTTGCGGGCCGGGCTGATCGCGGCCGGGGTCCCGGTCTGGCTGAACACCCCACTGCTTGATCTGTACGTGGCGAACGGTCGAGTCGCCGGAGTGCTGGCCCGCAAGGACGGAGTCGAGACACTGATCCGGGCCCGGCGTGGGGTGGTGATGGCCAGCGGCGGATTCGAGCACAACGAGCGGATGCGTAAGCAGTACCAGGCCGCGCCGATCGGTGTGGACTGGACGATCGGCGCCGACTCCAACACCGGCGACGGCATCGAGGCCGGGCAACGGGCCGGAGCGGCACTCGGGCTGATGGACGACGCCTGGTGGGGGCCGATGATCCCGCTGCCGGGTGAGCCGTGGTTCTGCCTGTCCGAGCGCACCCTGCCCGGCACGATCTTCGTCAACCAGGCCGGTCAGCGGTTCGTCAACGAGGCCGCCCCGTACAGCGACGTCGTGCACACCATGTACGCCAAAGGCCACGTCCCCTGCTGGATGATCACCGACCAGGACTACCGCAACCGGTACCTGTTCAAGGATCTGGCGCCGATGCTGCCCTATCCGGACGACTGGTACAGCAGCGGCGCCCTGGTCAAGGACTGGACGATCGCCGGGCTGGCCGCCAAGATCGGCGTGCCGGCGGCCGCTCTGAACGCGACGATCAGCCGGTTCAACGGGCAGGCCCGCGCCGGCCGGGACCCCGACCAGCACCGTGGGGACAGCGTCTACGACGCCTACTTCGCCGACCCCACCAACCTGCCGAGCCCCTGCCTGGCACCGATCTGGCTACCCCCGTACTACGCCTTCAAGATCGTCCCCGGGGATCTCGGCACCAAGGGCGGCCTGCTCACCGACGCCCGCGCCCGGGTGGTGAAGCCGGACGGCTCGGTGGTCCCCGGGCTGTGGGCGGCCGGCAACGCCAGTTCGGCCGTGATGGGCCACAGCTATGCGGGCGCCGGATCCACCCTCGGTCCGGCGATGACCTTCGGCCACGTGGCCGGCCTCGACATAGCGGCCGCTTCGTGAGTGGCCGGTCGCGGCTTTGATGAGCGCGATCTGTTGATGAAAGCCGCTTGATGAGTACGGCTTGATGAGGAGGAGTACATGCCCAAGGTGAGCGTCACGGCCACGTCGACGGCCGAACCCGACAAGGTGTGGCAGATCGTCACCGATCTGCCGCGTACCCCGGAATGGAACACCATGCATCAAGGCTTCACCGGTGAGGTGCCGGCCACGGTCGCCGAAGGGACGACGTACAAGCAGAAGGTGAAGTTGATGGGCATGCCCGCCGAGATGGCCTGGAAAGTGGTCACCGCCGACGCCCCCGGCAGGCTGGAGATGGCCGGCGACGGGCCGATGGGGGTCAAGGCCAAGAATCGGTTCATCATCGTGCCCGAGGGGTCCGGCTCGCAGATCACTTACGAGATGGAGTTCGCCGGCCCCGCGCTGAACGGCCCGATGGCCGCCATGCTGGAGAAACAGGCCGGCCCGGCGGCCAAACAGGCCCTCGAAAAGCTGATAACCCTGGTCGGCTGACTCCCAGCACACCGAAGCCCGGCCCACCCCGAACCCCAGTTCACCACGCCGGAACCGCGGTGGCCTTTTGTGGTGGGTTGGGGTTCGTGCAGGGCTGCCGTGCGGGGGAGGTGTGGGCTAGTTGGGGGAAGGGGGTGACAGTAGTAGGCGGGTGGCTAGTTCCAGGTGGTTCACCACGTCGTTGGCGGAGGCTCGGCGGGTCACCCAGGCCACCAGGTTGGAGAGCCACACGTCGCCGATCACGCGGGCCTTGGCCCGGTCGTCGGCTGTCGGTTCCGCGCCACTGCCGTCGTGCATGGCGCGGGTGAACATCTCCTCCATCAGCCGGGCCACCGCGTTGACCTCGGCCGACGCCGACGGGTCGGCGAACATGAAGGCCCGGGTCATGGCCTCGGCGAGCAGCGGCTCCCGCTGCATGGTCCGGGTCATCCGGCCCAGGACGAAGAGGGTGCGATCGTACGGCGTGTCGCCCGGAATGGGTTTGCGCCCGATCTTCTCCTGGATCGTCTCGAACTCGACCGCGAGCGCTGACACCAGCAGGTGGATCTTCGACGGGAAGTAGCGGTAGAGCGTGCCGAGGGCGACGCCCGCCTTCTCCGCGACCGTGCGCATCTGCACCGCGTCGTAGCCACCCTTGGACGCCAGCGCCAGCGTCGCCTCCAGGATGCGCCGGCGCCGGTCACGCTGCGCCGCCGAACCCTGCTCGGCCTCCGCGCCGGCCAGAGCGGCGCGCGTGCTGGTACCCGTTCTCGCAGTTGCCATGGTCGCCCCCTAGATGGTCCATCCAGGGTAGCAACGGCGGATTGCGGCTCTGTGTCACCCGGTGGTGGCGGCCTCAAACTGAAACGTGTTCTAATCTGCCGTATGGACTTTCGTCCGGACGAGACCCAGCAGGCGATCATCGATCTGGCCGCCGTCGTGCTCAAGAACGCGGGTTCCGATTCCGGGACGGCGTGGGCCGCGCTCGGTCAGGCGGGTCTGCTCACCCTCGCGGTTCCGGAGCGGCTCGGTGGTGCCGGACTGGGAGCGCTGGAGACCGTGCTCGTGCTCACCGAGATCGGCCGGCACGCCCTCGACATCCCGGCCCTGTCGCACCTGGCCATCGGCGTTCCTGTGGTGGCGCGCTGGGGCAGTGAACGTCAGCAGGACCAATTGCTCGACGGGCGCACTCTCGGTATCGCCGTCGCGGAACCGGGCGATCCACTCCCGGTCGCGCCTCGCACCACCCTCGCCGCTGACGGCACGGTCACCGGCGTGAAGACCGGAGTGGTCGCGGGCGACCGCATCCTGGTGACGGTCGCCGGCCCCGGAGTCGTGATGATCGACGGCACGGACATCGACGGCGGGGTCCTGAGGTTGGACCGGGTGGCGGCTGAACCTCTCGGCGGCGCAGAGGTCCATGTTGACCTGCATCGGAATGCCGTTGCCGGGGCTTGTGCCCTTGGCGACGGGGCGCTGGATGGGGCGCTTGCGCTCACTGCGGAGCATGTGCGGACGCGGGAGCAGTTCGGGCGGCCGATCGCCACTTTTCAGGCCGTTGCCCAGCAGATCGCTGACGTCTACGTGGCCGGCCGGACTCTGCATCTCGCGGCGCTCAGTGCGGCCTGGCGGCTCGGTACCGGGCGGGACGCCGGCGACGATCTGGATGTGGCAGCGCAATGGTTCACCGCCGAGGCGCCGGCCGCTGTGCGCACCTGTCACCACCTGCACGGCGGGCTCGGGTTGTCGATCGAGTACCCGTTGCACCGGCATACCGCGCTGATCCTGGATCTGGTGCGGTTTCTCGGCGGCGGCGAACACCGGCTCACCGTTCTGGGGGAGCGACTGTGTACATCGAACTGAGCGACGAACAGCGGGAACTCCGCGACGAGCTGCGGGCGTATCTGCGGAAGGTGGTGACGCCCGCGGAGCGGAGTGTGCTGTTGCGGGAGCGGCATGGACCCGCGTTTCGGGAGCTGGTGTCCCGCCTCGGTCGGGACGGGTGGCTCGGGCTGGGGTTTCCGGTCGAGTACGGCGGGCGTGGACTCGGACACGCCGAACAGCAGATATTCGTGAACGAGACGGCGCGCGCGGACGTGCCGCTACCGGCCGTCACCCTGCAGACGGTCGCGCCGACCCTGCTCGCGCACGGGACCGAGGAGCAGAAACGGTTCTTCCTGCCGAGGATTCTGGCGGGGGAGTTGCACTTCGCGATCGGCTACACCGAGCCGGAAGCCGGCACCGATCTGGCGGCCCTGCGAACCCGAGCGGTGTTCCACAGCACCGACACGAGCGGCGAGAACGGCGGCGCCACAAGTACCGACACGAGCACCGCCGCCAGCGGTGATGCCGGTGGTGGTGGCGAATACGTGGTGGATGGGCAGAAGACGTTTACCACTGGTGCCCATGACGCTGACTACCTGTGGCTTGCCTGTCGTACATCGGTTGATCGGCATCGTGGACTGTCCATATTGATTGTCAATACGAGCGATCCTGGATACACGTGGACGCCGATCATCACGTGTGACGGGACGCATCATGTCAACTCGACGTATCTGAGTGGGGTGCGGGTTCCGGTGTCCCGTCGGGTCGGGGCCGAGGGGGACGGGTGGCGGCTCATCACCACCCAGCTCAACCACGAACGGGTCATGCTCGGGCCGGCCGGGCGTTTTGGAGTGCTGTTCGATCGGGTGCGGGAGTGGGCGTACCACAGCGGGGTTGAGAATCAGGCGGACGTGCGCCGCGCGCTGGCCCGGACCCACGCCGCGCATCGCGTGAACGAACTGCTCAACTGGCAGGTCATCGGGGATGCACCGGGGCCGGCTGACGCTTCCGCGACCAAGGTCTTCTCGTCCGAGCGTCTGCTGCGGGTTCTGCGGGAGCTGTCCGAGGTGGTCGCCCGGCACGGTGATCCAGGTGATCCGTTGACGGCTGAACTACTTGACTGGCTTGACGTACATGAACGTCGTGATCTCGTGTTGACGTTCGGTGGTGGTGTCAATGAGATCCAGCGCGAGATCATCGCCGCCGCGGGCTTGGGCCTGCCGAGAGTGCCGAGGTGATGGCCATGGTCGACGGTCTGATCGCGGCGGCGGAGCGGCT
Organism: Actinoplanes derwentensis; assembly: GCF_900104725.1. Taxonomy (NCBI): domain Bacteria; kingdom Bacillati; phylum Actinomycetota; class Actinomycetes; order Micromonosporales; family Micromonosporaceae; genus Actinoplanes; species Actinoplanes derwentensis. The sequence goes on along the minus strand of NZ_LT629758.1, from coordinate 4,767,233 downwards.
GCGGGACGCGGGTGAGACCGCTGCCCGGTTCGCGCGGGACCCGGTCAACCTGCCGATGATCCGGACCTGGCTGGAGGCGATGGGTGACGACAATCCGGCCTACGAGCGGAAGCGGATCGCACCGCCGGCGATGATCCAGGTCTGGACGATGCGCGGCCTGAGACCCGCGCACGATGGCCCGGTGGGCGATGGCCCCGCGCCCGATGGCCCGGTGGGCGGGGATGCGACGGGCGGGGACGAGGACCCGCTGCAAGTGATGTCGGCGCTGCTGGACGACGCGGGATTTGGGGCTGTCATTGCGACTGACAGTGCGCAGACCTACCATCGGGCGCTCCGGATCGGTGAGGAGGTCACGGTTCGTAGTCGCCTCGAATCGGTTGCCGGACCGAAGAAGACCTCGCTGGGCGACGGCTGGTTCGTCACCACGGTCAGCACCTGGCTGGTGGGGGACGAACCGGTCGCCGAGATGACGTTCCGGATCCTGCGCTACAAGCCGGGTCCGAAACCGGCGACCATCCCGGCCGAACGGCTACAGCCGGTGATCACCGCCGACAATGCCTTCTTCTGGGCCGGCGTCGAGGCCGGCGAACTGCGCCTGCAGCGCTGCGGCGAGTGCGGCGAGCGGCGTCACCCGCCCGGCCCGGCCTGCCCGGTGTGCGGTTCGTTCAAGATGGAGTACGACGTGTCCGGCGGCGTGGGAACGATCCACAGCTATGTGGTCCACCATCATCCACCGGTCCCCGGCCGGCGCGGCCCGTTCACGGTCGCCCTGGTCGACGTCGACGGTGTGCGGATCGTGGGCGAGTACCGCGGCCCCCGTCCGGCGATCGGCGACCCGGTGCGGGTGTTCTTCGACGACCGTCTGCCGGTCTGGCGCCCGGACGTGCCGACCCTGGACCCGTGGACCCTGGAGGTCACGCCGACTCTGATCGTCACCACCGCCCTGGCGACCCGCGACCACCAGAACGTGCACCACGACCGGGACGCCGCCGTCCGCCTCGGCAGCCGGGACATCTTCCTCAACATCCTGACCACGACAGGGCTGGTGCAACGGTTCGTCACCGACCGGCTCGGCCCGGCGACCGTGGTCAGGAGCATCCGGATCCGGCTGGGCGCGCCTTGCCACGCCTACGACACGCTGACGTTCACCGGTCAGGTCTTTCCGCACGGGGTGGAGGTCACCGGTCGTACCGCAACCGGGTTGCACGTCTCCGGTGTCGTTGAGGTGACGTCGTGATCGCCCGGAGCACCGCGATCGCCGGGATCGGCGCCACCGAGTTCTCCAAGGACTCCGGCCGGTCCGAACTGCGGCTGGCGGTCGAGGCGATCCGCGCCGCCCTGGACGATGCCGGGCTGGCACCTGCGGACGTCGGCGGCCTGGTCACCTTCACCATGGACGCCAACAGCGAGATCGCGGTGGCCCGGGAGATCGGTGCCGGTGAGCTGACGTTCCTGAGCCGGATCGGGTACGGCGGCGGCGCCGCCTGCGCGATCGTGCAGCAGGCGGTGCTCGCGGTCAGCGCCGGGATCGCCGACGTGGTGGTCTGCTACCGGGCGCTGAACGAACGGTCCGGCCGCCGCTTCGGGCAGGCTTTCGCGTCTCCGGACGCCGACGCCGGCTGGCATCTGCCGATGGGGCTCGCGACCCCGGCCGCGCAGGTCGCCATGGTGGCGCGCCGCTACCTGCACGACTTCGGGGCGAGCCCGGACGACTTCGGGCGGGTCACCGTGGCCGCCCGGCGGCATGCGGCCACCAACCCGCGGGCCTGGTTCCACGGGCGGCCGATCACGCTCGACGAGCATCGGGCGTCCCGGTGGATCGCCGAACCGCTGCGGCTGCTGGACTGCTGCCAGGAGAGCGACGGGGCGGTCGCGGTGGTGGTGACCTCGCTGGCCCGGGCGCGCCACTTGAGGAACCAGCCCGCGGTGATCGCCGCGGCGGCCCAGGGCAGCGGGACCGGGCAGTACGTGATGACCAGCTACTACCGGTCGCCGGTGTCCGAGCTGCCGGAGATGGGGGTGGTGGCGCGACAGGTGTGGGCACAGTCCGGTCATGTCGCGGCTGATGTGCGGACGGCGGTGCTCTACGACCATTTCACCCCGTACGTGCTGATGCAGTTGGAGGAACTCGGGTTTTGTGGCCGTGGCGAAGCCCGGCATCTCGTCGCGGACGGTGGCATCGAACTCGGCGGGCGGCTGCCGGTGAACCCGCACGGCGGGCAGCTCGGGGAGGCGTACATCCATGGCATGAACGGCATTGCCGAAGCCGTCCGGCAGGTTCGGGGCACCGCGGCGAACCAGGTCCCCGGTGCTGGACCGGTCCTGGTGACCGCCGGAACGGGGGTTCCCACCAGCGCTCTTCTTCTGGAACCGGTGGATCGGCACCCCTAGGCTGTGGTGACATCTAGGGGGAGATCGTGGTGCTGAAGAAGGCCGCTCTGCTGGTGGCGCTGGTGTTACTCACCGGCTGTTCGGACGGCGACGAGACGGAGCCCTCGCCCGTCGCTTCCGAGACGGCTGAGGCCGAGCCGGTCGGTGACCCGCCGGTCGGTGACCCTTCGGTCGAGGCCGAGGACCCGAGCGGCACTCTGGCGAGCGTTGGCGAAGAGGGCGACTGGGACGCCTTCATCGAGGCGTGCAAGAACCCGGAACAGGAGGCGCTCGTGCAACTCGTGACGACCGGAGACCTCACCGGCGACGGTACGGCCGACGCGCTCGTGGCCCGCACCTGCGACGCGTCCACCTCCTACTTCCCGTCGACCATCGAGGTCTTCGACGGGGCATCACCGGCTGCGGAACCGGTCCGGGTCGGTGCGCCGATCCTGACCGACGCCGGGCCCACCGACCAGCCGTGGGTGATCGGGATGGCGGTCAAGGAGCAGGTGGTGACGGTGACCGCGTACGGTACCGGCGGCACCGACAGCAACGCCTGCCCCAAACTCAAGCTGACCTACCGTTACCTGCTCGACGGCGGTGCCTTCGAGCAGGTCGACCGGGCGGCGACCACGTCCGCCGACTGTCTGGCGATCGCATGACCGCCGTCGAGTTCCTCCGGGAGATCGCCCGCCGGTTGACCCCGCTGACCGATCCGGTGGACGACGCCGCTCTGAAGTCGGTGCTGGCTTCGCTTCCGAAACCGGCTGGTCTGTCCGTGCGGGCCGACGACGGCCGGATCATCGTCGACCTGCCGGGCTTCGGCCTGCCCGCGGATCCGGCGGCCTTCGCCGCCGCCGAAACGGTGGTGCACCAGATGGCCCGGCAGCTCGGCCTGCCCGAGGGCGGCGGGTTCGACCGGGACGAGCGGGACCTCTCCCCGGCGCGGGCGCGGCTGCGGGCCGGGTACTGGGCGGTGGTCCTGGCCGTGGTGTCCGACGGCGACGACGTGCCGGTGATCGTCGAGGTGTCCTTCGCCTACGGCGCTGACCTGACGAAACGTCTCGCCGAACTGGCCGGGCCGCCGCTCGGGCACGCGCCGGTCGACTGGGACGCGCTGACCGCCCGGATCGGCGTCGAACTGCCTGAGGACTACCGCTGGCTGATGAACCAGTACGGCACCGTTCCGATCAGCGCCGCGTTCATCCTCTTCGAACCGGTGACCCTGCGCCGGCCGATCGCCGGGCCGATGTTCCCGCTCGGCGACTACCACCAGTTGCTGCCGGTCGGCGCCACCCCCGACGGTGACGAGATCGCCTACATCCTGGACTGGGAGATCTCCGGTCTGCGGATCGGCGGCCGGAGATACGAAACCGGCCTGCTGCATCACCTGGTGGTGACGCTGGCAGGCCGGCATCTGGTAGGTCAGTCGCTTCGTTAGCCCTGCGTCTTGGCCTCGACGGCCGGCTGGTCGCCGTTCAGCTTGGCACCCGCGCCGAGCTTGGACAGCAGCCCGGTCAGGTCGATGCCGGTCAGGTCGCTGCCGATCTGCAGGCCCTGCGCGACGTTGCCGGCCACCGACTTGGTCAGCGAGGTGGCGCCGTCGGTGGAGATGACGGTCAGCTTGTCGACGTTGCCGAGCGGGGCGCTGGCCGCCTCGACGACCTGCGGCAGCACCTTCACGAGCAGGTCGATGACGGCTGCCTCACCGTACGTCGCGAACGCCTCGGCCTTGCGGGCCATCGCCTCGGCCTCGGCCTGACCCTTGGCCAGGATCGCCGCGGCCTCGGCCGCACCCTCACGCTCGATCGCCTCGGCGATCGCGGAACGGCGGCCCTTCTCGGCCTCACCCTCCTTGAGACCTTCGATCGCGTTGGCCTCGGCCAGCGCGGCACGACGGGCCCGCTCGCCCTCACCGGTCAGGCGGGCGGTCTCGGCCTGGGCCTGCGCGGCGGCGATGGTGGCCTGTCGTTGCGCGTCGGCCTGGAGGACGGCGGCGCTACGGTTCGCCTCGGCCTCCTGCTCCACCCGGTACCGGGCGGCGTCGGCCGGCTTGCGGACCTCGGTGTCGAGCTGACGCTGCTTGAGCTCGGCGTTCTGCTCGGCCACCTTCTGCTGCTCGGCCAGGATCTTCTGGTCCCGCTCGGCCTGGGCCAGGGGGCCGGCGGCGGCCGACTGGGCCTTCGCCGCGTCGATCTCGGCCTGGATACCGGCCTGCTTCAGCGACAGGTTCCGGTTCGCCTCGGCGATGGCCTCCTCGGCCAGCAGCCGCTCCTGCTCGGCGGCCTGCCGGGCCCGGGCCTCGGCGATCGCCGCGTCCTTGAGCACACGAGCGGCCTCCGGACGGCCCAGGTCCTGCAGGTACGAGCCCTCGGCCAGGATGTCCTGCAGCTGGAACGTGTCGAGCACCAGACCCTGGTTGGTCATCGAGTGCTCGGCCTCCTCGGCGACCGCGCTGGCGAACGCCGCCCGGTCCCGGATGATCTCCTCGATGGTGAGGCGGCCGACGATCGACCGCAGCGCGCCGGCGAGCACCTCACGGGTGAAGTCCTCGATCTCCGACTGCTGGTGCAGGAACCGCTGGGCGGCGGCCCGGATCGCACCCTCGGTGCCACCCACCTTGACGATGGCGACACCGTGCAGCTCGGCGCGGATGCCCTGCTTGGACACCGCACCCTTGATGCCGACGTCGATACGGCGGCTGGACAGGTCCAGCGACTGCAGCTTCTGCACGATCGGCAGCACGAACACCGACGCGCCCATGACGACCTTCTGGCCGGACATGTCGGTGCTGCTCGTACCGTCCAGGCCCTGGGTGGTCTTGCCCTTGCGGCCGGTGATGATGAAGGCCTCGTTCGGCCCGGCCACCTTGATCCGGGAGAGCACGAACACCACAACCAGCACGATCAGCAGGACGACACCGGCGATCGCGTACAACAATCCAGACATTTAGGCCTTCCCGCCTTGAGGGGTTTGTTTCGACCTTTGAGGAGGTTCGTTCTGACGTTCTAAGGGGTTCGCTCGACCACGACACTGGTGTCGCTGGGCGCCTCGATCACGAAGACCTGGGCACCCGTGGGGATCGCGCGGTCCGACCGTGCGTAGACCTTGACCGGCTGGCCGCCGAGGCGCAACGTCACCTCGCCGTAGCCGGACCCGGCCGGAACCGAGGTGACGACCGTGCCGAGGGAGCCGACCAGGTGCGCCCGCTGCGGGGTGGCGTCGGTGCGCATGTCGCGCGCGGCCCGGGAGAGGCGCCACGCGAGCCAGGCGGCCGGAAAGGCGGCCAGCGCACCGATCGCGACTGCGATCGAGATCACCGCGGCGGTACGGGCACCGAGCAGCTCGGACGCGGCGGCACCGACAAAACCGAACGCTCCGAGGAAACCGGCCACCACTTCGAGCGACACCGGCCCACTGGAATCCGGATGACCGAAATGCAGTAGTTCGCCACCGAGCAGGGCCAGCGCCAGGGCCGCGACGGCCACGCCACCGATCACCAGGAACACCACGGTCGCCGTCAGCACCGGTCATCTCCCCCGTTCATCCGGTCCGGTCAGGGTAGACCAGCAGAGCTACCCCGTGGTGTCGGCCGTCCGACCATCAATCCTGGTAGACGGCCTTCGGCGGGGTGGCCGGACCCAGCCGGGCCCGCAACCAACGGTCATAGACACGCGTCCAGGTGCCGTCGGCGCGCATCGTCGCCAGCACCCCGTTGACGTACCGAACCATGTCCGGTTTGTTCTTCGGAATGCCGATCCCGGACGGCTCGTTCGACACCGGCTTCCCGGTCACCATGGTCGTCGGATCCTGCGCGGCCAGCCCCGCGAGCAGGATGTCGATCGTCGACACCGCATCCACCTGGTGCTGCTGGAGCATCACCAGACAGTCCAGGGTGCTGTCGGTGCTGACCGGGATCAGATCGCCCGGCTGCTCGTGGATCGTGACGATGCTGGTGCTGCCGCGGGTCGCGCACACCTTCCGGCCGTGCAGATCGGCGAAGTCGCGGATCTTGTCGGCCTTGCGGACCAGCAGCCGCTGCCGGGACGCGATGTACTCGGTCGAGAACGACACCTGCTGCCACCGCTCACACGTCATCGTCATGGTCCGGATCACCAGGTCGACCTCGTTGTTGCGCAGCACCGGGATCCGGTCGGCCGTGGTGATCGCCCGGAACTGCACCTTCCGCGGATCACCGAAGAGCGCCCGCGCGATCTCCCGCGCCATGTCGACCTCGAAACCGGCCAGCTCGCCGGTCGCCGGATCCCGGAAACCGAACAGGTAGGCGTTCTGGTCGATGCCGACGACCAGCCGCCCGTTCGCCACGATGTCGGCCATCGTGCTCCCGGCCGGCATGGCGCCCGGCCGCGGCAGCGCGCCTTCCGGGCGCAGACTGGCCCGAGGATCACACGTGGGTACGGGGGCCCGGCTCGGAATCTCGGCCGGATCCTGCACATTCCCCGGCCGGGGCGCGGACGCCGTGGCATCGGCGGACACCGGCCGCGCCTGCTCCGGCGCCCCGCACCCGGCGGCCGTCAGCGCGACCGCCAGCACACCCGCCACCACCCGGACCCTCATCGGTACTCTCCGATCCTCGGACGGAACCCCAGCACGACACCCGCCACCAGGCCGGCGGTGAGCAGAACCAGACCCGCGGTCAAACCGGTGAGCGTCGCACCGGCCAGTTCCGCCTGCCGCTCCACCCGGCTGTTGCCGAGAGCGAGCGCGTCGGACAGCGCCTTGTCGAGCCGGCCGAAGATCGCGGGCAGACCGCTGAAACCGGTCTGGGTGGCCAGCTCGACCGCCTTGTTCCAGTCCCCGCCGTCATCCGCGGCCCGCACCTGTTCATGCAGGCCACGCCAGGCGACCGCCTCGTCCCGGGCGTCGTCGATCACCCGGCGGTCGGTGAACGGCGCCAGCTCGATCGCCCGCGCGAACAGCCCGCCGCGCCCGTCCTTGCCGATCAGCTCGTCGAGCTGCCCGGCGAACTTCTTCTCGAACTCGGCACCACCACCCCGGGCCACCAGCGTCAGCGACTCGTTCGCCCGAGCCTGCAACGAGGCCCGGCCGGCGTTCGCCAGCAGCCGCACCAGATTCACACCGTCCCGCTCGCCGGTGCCCAGGTGCCGTCCCGAGACACCCAGCGCGACCCCCGACCAGAGCAGGGCCAGCACGGTGACCAGGCTCGCCGCGACCAGTCCCCGGTTGAAGGTCCGCCGGCTGCGACGCGACACCAGCACCTGCGCCATTACCAGTGCCACCCCGGCCAGCAGCACCGACAGCGCCGCCGGCCAGGGGAAACCGCCGGCCGCCCGGTGCTCGACCGAGAGCAGCCGGTTCGTCCGGTCGAACACCGTCGCGGCGGCCGGCAGAATCGTCTGCTGCATCAGCCCCGACGCCTCCCGCAGATAGGCGCCACCGAGCGGCACCCCCAGCCGCTGATTCGCCCGGGCCGTCTCCACCAGTCCGGTGTAGACCGGCAGCTGATCGGCCACCACCCGCAACTGCCCGGCGTCCTCGTCGTCGGCGCCCCGCAACGCCACGGTCAGCGCGGAGGTGGCTTTCGCGATGTCGTCCAGATAGCGGGTCCGCAGCTCGGCGGACTCGCCGTCGGTCGTCAGGAACGCGGTAGCCGCGGTCGCGTCCGCGTCGGCCAGCGCCCGGTACAGCGTCTGCGCGTCCACACTGATCGGCCCGCTCACTCCGCCGATCTCGCCGATCGTCGCGACCCGCCCCCGCACCTCCCCCACCGCGGTCGCCCCGGTGAGCACCCCGAGAACCACCAGCCCGATCGCGACCAGCCAATACAGTTGCGGAGTGGTCATCCGCCGAATGATCCCGGCCGGCGTCAGTTGGGTCGACACGCTCACCCCCAGAGTGATGCACACGCCTTGCAGCGACATCGACACCCTAAGCAGTGGAGTCCACTCCCGACTCCGTCACGCGGGTCCCGGGGTGGCCAGGTCCAGAGCGGCCAGATAGCCGAAGGTCAGGGCCGGGCCCAGGGTGGCGCCGGCTCCGGCGTAGCCGCGGCCCATCACCGAGGCCGAGGTGTTGCCGGCCGCGTACAAGCCGGGGATCGGGGTGCCGTCGGCGCGCAGGACACGGGCGTGTTCGTCGGTGCGCAGGCCGCCCTTGGTGCCCAGGTCGCCGGGGACCAGGGTGAACGCGTGGAACGGTGGGCGCAGCAACGGTCCCAGGCACGGGTTCGGGTGCTGGCGGGGGTCGCCGTAGTAGCGGTCGTACGCGGATTCACCCCGGCCGAAGTCCTCGTCCCGGCCGGTCGCCGCGAAACCGTTGAACCGCTGCACCGTCTGTTTCAACTCCTCGGGTGGTAGGCCCGTCTTCCCGGCTAGTTCGACCAGGGTGTCGGCTCGATGGGCTACGCCGGCGTCGAACCAGCGGCGGGGGAGTGGGGTGCGCGGAGCGCGACCGGCGAACAGGTAGCGGTCCCGGTAGGTGCGGTCGAAGATCAGCCAGGTGGGCTGGTGCGTTCCGGCGGGCTTCCCGACCCGTCCGGAAGCGGTGCGGTCAGCGGGTTGGCTTGCGGTGCGGTCAGCGGGTTGGCTTGCGGTGCGGTCTGCGGTGCGGCCCAGGACGGTGTGGACGAAGTCGACGTACGGGGCGGCCTCGTTGACGAAGCGACGGCCGGTGCCGTCGACGATCAGGCTGCCGGGGAGGTTGCGTTCGGCCAGGCAGAAGTACGGGCCGCCGGTCAACGGCAGGGCCGGGCCCCACCACGCCTCGTCCATCAGGTCGACGGCTGCCCCGAGTGCCTGACCGGCCTCGATGGCCGTACCGATGTTGGTGACGGCGCCGACCGTCCACCCCGTACCCAAGCCCTGGTGTCGACGGCGAAGCCGCTCGTTGTGCTCGAACCCGCCGGCGGTCAGGATCACCCCGCGCCGCGCCCGCAGGGTCCGCTCGCCGCAGCGGACACCGGTGACCCGCCCGCCGTCCGTGACCAGCTCGGTCATCGGGGTGCTGAGCAGCACCGGAACACCTGCCGCTCGCAGTCCGGCCCGGAGACCCGCGGCGAGCGCCTGGCCCATCGTCAGCCGTCGCCCTCGAAGCCGGCCGGCCATCAGCCGCATCACGGTCAGCGCCGACCGGGGATGCCGGAACCCCAGCGACAGCCAGCGGTAGTCGACGGCGGTCACCGCCATCCCGTTCGGTGCCGCGCGGTAGGGCCCGGCCAGATCGTCCAGATCGGCGCCGATCGCGCGGGCGGGCAGTGGACGGGGCTCGACGGTGCGCCCCTCGGCCAGGCCGCCGGGCGCCTCCGGGTGGTAGTCGGGATAGCCCGGAACCCGCATGAATCGCAGCGGCGTGTGATCGCGGACGAAGTTCAGCACCGCCGGACCGTGCTCCAGCAGCGCGTCCCGCCGGGCCGACGGCACCTCGTCGCCTGAAACGTGTTTCAGGTAAGTGGCCGCTTCCGGGCCCGGCATCCACAGGCCGCCACCGGAGCGGGCGGTCGAGCCGCCGTATTTTGTCGCCGCCTCGACGACTAATGCCCTCAGATTGAGGTGTGCCGCAGCGAGCGCGGCGGTCATGCCGGCCGCGCCGCTGCCGACCACGACGACGTCGTACTCTTCCTCGGTCCTCACTAGAACAGGTTATAGTTAACCGGCCCGCAACGCCTAGGAGGTGCGCGTGGACGTCGTGGTGGTCGGCTTCGGCGCGGCCGGGGCCTGCGCGGCGATCGAGGCCGCCGCTTCCGGAGCATCGGTGCTGGTCGTCGACCGTTTCGGAGGCGGCGGCGCCACGGCGATCTCGGGCGGCGTCGTCTATGCGGGCGGTGGGACGCGCCAGCAGCGGTCGGCGGCGATCACCGACACCCCGATCGCCATGTACGAATACCTGCACCGGGAAGTACAAGGCGCCGTCTCGGACCGCACCCTGCGCCGGTTCTGCGACGAATCCCCGGCGATGCTCGCCTGGCTGGAAGAACAGGGCGTGCCGTTCGACGCGAGCCTCTGCCCCGACAAGACGTCCTACCCGTCCAACCGGCACTACCTCTACCAGTCCGGCAACGAACACCTGCACCCCGGCCCGGCCCCGCGCGGACATCGTGTCTTCGCCCGAGGCACCTCCGGCGGCACCTTGCACGCGCGTCTGGCCGCCTCAGTCCGTGCCGCCTCTACCCCGGCCGCTGGGGCCCAAGTGCTGTTGCGGACCAGGGCGGTGTCGCTTGTCGTCGATGCGAGCGGCCGGGTCGGTGGGGTCCGCTGCCGCACCCTGCGGGCTGCGCCGTTCTGGGCCCGGTTCGCCTTTGACCGGCTGCATCGCTGGTCGGTGAAACCGGGGGTCTACGTGCCCCGGCTCGGGCGGGCGCTGCACCGGATGGTCGGCTGGATCGAGAACCGTTACGGCCGGGACCTGGTGATTCCCGCGGATGCTGTGGTGCTGGCCGCGGGTGGGTTCGTCTTCGATCGGGAGATGATGCGGGAGCACGCGCCCCGCTATCGTGGCCTGCGGCTGGGCACGCCCGGTGACGACGGCTCCGGCATCCGGCTGGGGACGGCGGCCGGTGCGGGTGTGCGTCATCTGGACCGGGTCACCCTGTGGCGGTTCCTGACTCCGCCGTCCGCGCTGCTCGGCGGCCTGCTGGTCGATCGGGACGGGCGCCGGATCTGCGACGAGTCGCTGTACGGTGCCGCGATCGGCGAAAGGATCCTGGACCGTCCCGGTGGCCGGGCCTGGCTGCTGGTCGACGCCGCGGTGCTGGCCGAGGCCCGTCGCCGACTGCGCGCCCAGACCCTGTGGTTCCAGCGTCTCCAGGTCCGGTGGTTACTGGCCCACCGGATCTCGGCACCGACCGTCGCCGAAGCAGCCCGCCGAGCCGGCATCGACCCGGCCGGCTTGGCCGAGACAGTCGCCGCTCATACCCGGCCGGAGGCGGCGACCGATTCGGCCGCCTTCTTAGCGGGGTCGGAGGCGGCAATCGATTCGGCTGTCTCCTCTGCGGGGCCGGATGCGGCGACCGATTCGGCCGCTTCCTCTGTGGGGCCGGATGGGACCTCCACTCCTGCTTCCTCTGCCGGGGCGAACGGCGTGCCCGGGCGGGGATTGAAAGTGCTCGGCCGGGCGCCGTTCTCGCTGCTTGACGTGTCGTTGCGGGCGTTGCCCGCGCCGATGCTCACCCTTGGCGGGCTGACCGTGGACGAGGACACCGGCGGGGTGCTGCGGCCGGACGGCACCGTGATCGAAGGGCTCTATGCGGCCGGGCGGACAGCGGTCGGTGTCTGTTCCGGTTCCTATGTCAGTGGGCTGTCCCTCGCCGACTGCGTCTTCTCCGGGCGCCGGGCCGGACGTCATGCGGCCACCCCGGCCCCGGCGCACGTCGCGGGGCCGGACGGCGCGATCCGGGATCGAGAAGGGGAGGGCTGTGCTTAACGCTACTGAACTGGGGGAACTCGCCGGGCGGCTGTGGGCGGCGGAGCGGGAACGGGTGCCGATCGGGCCGCTGGTCAGGGACTATCCGGGGCTTTCCGTGGCGGACGCCTACGCGATTCAGCTGCACAACATCCGGCGGCGCAGCGCGGGAGTCGTCGGGCACAAGGTCGGGCTCTCGTCCAAAGCCATGCAGGAGATGATGGGGGTCGGCGAACCCGACTACGGGCATCTGCTCGCTGACATGCGGCTCTTCGAGGACCTGGTCGTCGACGCCTCCCGTTACTGCTTTCCGCGGGTGGAGATCGAGGTGGCGTTCCTGCTCGGGGACGATCTGCCCGGTGAAGGGTGCACCGAGGACGATGTGCTCGCCGCTACCGAGGCCCTTGCGCCCTCGATCGAGTTGATCGACAGCCGGATCATCGACTGGAAGATCAGCCTGCCGGACACCATCGCCGACAACGCGTCGTCGGCCGGATTCGTCGTGGGGCCGGGGCGCGTACCGCCGAAGGATATTGATCCTCGCGGCATCGCCGCGGTCCTGCGCCGGGGCGGTGAAGTCGTTGCCGCCGGGCGGTCGGATGCCGTGCTCGGGAATCCGGTGACCGCGGTCGCCTGGCTGGCCCGGAAGGTCGCCCGGTTCGGGGTCCGGCTGCGGGCCGGGCATCTGATCATGCCGGGGGCGTGCGCACGAGCCGTCGACGTGCATCCGGGTGACGAGTTCCGCGCGGAGTTCAGTGGGCTGGGCGAGGTGCGTCTGACCTTCGCCGCACCGGCGGACAGCGTTCACCGTGGCCCTCGGGCAAAGCAGGTCGAGCAGGTGAAACAGGTCGAGCAGGCGAAACAGGCGGAGCGGTCCGAGCAAACGGAGCGGTCCGGCCATGCCGAGCAGGCCGGGCGGGCGGATCGGTCCGAGCGGGTGGGGAACGAGGGGGAAGGAGACGGCTGATGTTGAGTGCGGCGATTGTCGGGTCCGGGAACATCGGGACGGATCTGATGTACAAGCTGCTTCGGTCGCCGGTGATCGAGCCGCGGTGGATGGCCGGGATCGATCCGGACAGTCCGGGACTGGAGCGGGCCGCTGCGCACGGGCTCGCGGTCGGCAGTTCGGGAGTGGACTGGTTGCTCGGGCAGGAGGTGCTGCCGGACATCGTCTTCGAAGCGACCTCGGCGGCGGTGCACCGGGCGAACGCGCCCCGCTACGCTGCGGCGGGCATCCGGGCTGTGGATCTGACACCGGCGGCGGTCGGGCCGGCGGTGGTGCCCGATGTCAACCTCGGGGCGCACCGTGACGCCGGCAACCTGAACCTGATCACTTGTGGCGGGCAGGCCACCATTCCGATGGTGCACGCCGTCTCGCGAGTGACGCCGGTCAGTTATGCCGAGATCGTGGCGACCGTGGCGTCCCGGTCGGCGGGGCCGGGGACCAGGGCGAACATCGACGAGTTCACCCGGACCACGAGTCGCGGGCTGGAGACGATCGGGGGAGCGGCCCGCGGGAAGGCGATCATCGTGCTCAATCCGGCCGAACCTCCGCTGGTCATGCGGGACACGATCTTCTGCGCGGTGTCGCCGGACGCGGATCAGGGCGTGATCGTCAAATCGATCGAGGACCGTATATCCGAGATTTCGGTATACGTGCCAGGCTATCGACTGCTCGACGAGCCGCAATTCGACATGGTCGGAGACCTGTTGCGGGTGGGGATCTTCATTGAAGTCGAAGGCGCTGGCGACTATCTGCCGAAATATGCGGGGAACTTGGACATCATGACCGCCGCCGCTACCAGAGTGGGTGAGGAACTTGCTCGATCTTCGGATCACTGACTCGTCGCTACGGGACGGCTCGCACGCGAAACGTCACCAGTTCACCGTCGACGAGGTCACCGCGATCGTCCGGGCACTCGACGACGCCGGAGTCCCGGTGATCGAGGTTACCCACGGCGACGGGCTCGGCGGGTCGTCGTTCACCTACGGATTCAGCCGTACGCCCGAACAAGAGCTGATCAAAGCAGCGGTCGCCACTGCCGTCCGGGCCCGGATCGCCTTCCTGATGCTGCCCGGCGTGGGAGTGCTCGACGACATCCGGGAGGCCGCCGCCAACGGCGCGAGTGTCTGCCGGATCGCCACCCACTGCACCGAGGCGGACATCTCGGTCCAGCACTTCGGCATCGCCCGCGACCTGGGGCTGGAGACCGTCGGGTTCCTGATGATGGCCCACTCGACGCCACCGGAACGGCTCGCCGGGCAGGCCCGGATCATGGCCGACGCCGGATGCCAGTGCGTCTACGTGGTCGATTCGGCCGGGGCGCTCGTTCTCGATCAGGTCAGTGATCGGGTCGCCGCCCTGGTGGCGAATTTGGGCGCCGACGCGCAGGTGGGATTCCACGGGCACGAGAACCTGGGTCTGGGCGTGGCCAATTCGATCCTCGCCTACCGGGCCGGTGCGAAGCAGATCGACGGCAGCACCCGCCGGTTCGGTGCCGGGGCCGGGAACACGCCGGTCGAAGCGTTTGTCGGGGTCTGCGACAAGCTGGGCATTCGCACCGGTGTCGACTTCTTCGCGATCGTGGACGCGGCCGAGGACGTGGTCCGCCCGGCCATGGCCGACGAGTGCAAACTGGACCGGATGTCGCTGATCATGGGTTACGCGGGGGTCTACTCCAGCTTCCTGACGCATGCCTACACGCTGGCCGAGCGGTATGGCGTCTCCGGCGCGGAGATCCTGGTGAAAGCGGGCGAGCGTCGTCTGGTCGGCGGCCAGGAGGATCAGTTGATCACGATCGCGCGCGAACTCGCCTGAACCGGGAGGGGCCGCTCCGGCCCGGCGGCCGCGCCGTCGGCCGGGCGGGCGATACCACCTCGCGGGGACGAGGCGGGGCTGCTGTGGAACGTACGAGAAAATCAGTGGTAAGTAACCTTGACGTGATCGCTCACCGCAACCGCCTGGCAGGCCAGGATGTAACCGTCGGCGAAGTCCTCCTCCTCGAGGATCTCGTTGTGGACCAGCGTCACCTCGCCGCTGACCAGGCGCACCGCACATGCCCCGCACTGGCCCTGGCGGCACGACCAGGGCGGGTTGAGTCCCGCGTCGACGATGACGTCGAGTAACCGGCGGCCAGCCGCCCAGGGCAGCATGTGTGACCGTCCGTCGATCTCCACCTCGGCGACCGCCGCCCGCCCGCCGGCCGGTTCCAGTGCGAAGCGTTCGACCCGGATCCGTTCCGCGGGAACGCCGGCGAGTTGCAGGGCCTTCTCGGCGACCGCGACGAAAGGTTCCGGGCCACAGACAAAGGCTTCCCGGCTTCGGTACGGGCTGAGCAGCTCCTTCAGGGCGTCCGCGGTCGGCACGCCCTGTTCGCGGTCCAGCCAGTGGATCACCGGCAGCAGTCCGGCCAGCTCGTCCCGGAAGATGATCGAGTCGGTGTCCCGGTTGGCGTAGAACAGCACCGGCACGCACCGCATCGACTTGATGATCCCCATGATCGGGGTGATGCCCGAACCTCCGGCCAGCAGCAACAGCTCGTCGTCGAACGATCGTGGGGTGAACGTGCCGGCCGGCCCGGCCATGTCGAGTGTGTCGCCGGCTCGCACCCGGTCGCAGATCCAGTTCGAGACCTGCCCGCCGGCCACCCGTTTCACCGTGATCCGCGGCGCCTCGCCGGTGCCGGGGGCGCTGGCCAGCGAGTAGCAGCGCGCGCCGGCCGGGGTGCGGACCGTCAGATACTGGCCGGGCAGGTAGTCGAGATCGGCGTCAAGGACCAGCGAGCACGCGTCCGTGGTCTCGGTGATCACCGCGGCGACGCGGACCGGGCGGAAGACGGGCATCAGCGCACCTCCAGACGGCCCTCACGAATGGCTCGGTCGAGGCTCGCGCGCAGTGCCGGGCAGGTCGGGACGAGTGCCGTCGGCCGTCCCCCGGCGAGTGCGGAGAGCTGTTCACAGGCCGGTCCGGCCCACTGCACGCTGGTCTGCGCCGCGCTGCGTCGCCCGGCCCGCACCGGCTGCCCGCACGTCTCGCAGGCGATCGCCGTGAGCCCACCGGTGAGGTACTCCTGCCGTTCGGTCATGAAGTCGCGGCCCGAGCCTGGTTGGCGGCGACCTCGGCTTCCCACGTCTCGACCGCGCGCGTGGTGTCCACCTCGAACTCGTAGCGGGCCACCATGTCGTCGGTGACGTCGTCGACGTCGACATAGAACTGCTCGTACCACCGGCGCAGCTGATAGACCGGCCCGTCCTCGGCGCAGAGCAGCGGATTGTCGATCCGGGTCTTGTTCTTCCAGATCTCCACGTCCTGCAGGAAACCGACGCCGATGCCCTTGGTGAACTTCCCGGCCGCTTTCGCCGCCTGCTCCCGGGTCAGGCCGGGGAGGCGTTTCATGATCACACCCCATTGGAGTACGAACGAGTCGGGCGCCACCGGGTAATGGCAGTTGATCAGCACCGACTCGATCTCGATGCCGTTCCAGTCGTTGTGCAGGTAGTCGATCATGTAGGACGGCCCGTAGTACGCCGCCTCGGACCGCAACGTCGCGTCGCCCGACTGTTTCGCCGCGATCGGCACGTCCGGGCGGGGCCGGGTCTGCAGGAACTGTGCCGCCACATGGCCCTCGATCACGTTCTTGAAGAACGTCGGGAACGCGAAGTGGATGTAGAAGAAGTGGGCCATGTCCACCACGTTGTCGATGATCTCGCGACAGTTCGCGCCGTCGATCCGCACCGAATCCCAGGTCCAGTCGCTCCACTCGTCGGAGAACGCGCCCTCGATGCGGGGGATCGCCACCTCCGGCGGTGGCGGCCGGCCCTGTGGGTCGTGCCAGACGAACAGCTGCCTGTTCTGCTCACAGGTCGTCCAGGAGCGGGTTCGGGCGCGGGCCGGGATGCGATGTGCGTACGGCACCTCGGCGCACCGGCCGTCGCCGCGCCAGCGCCAGTCGTGGAACGGGCAGGCGATCGTGTCGCCTTTGATCGTGCCCTGGGTGAGGTCGCCGCCCATGTGCCGGCAGTAGCCGTCGAGGACGTGCAACTCGCCGTGCGAATCCGCGAAGACCACCAGTCTCGTGCCGAACGCGTCGATCGCGTGCGGCTGCCCGTCCCGGAACCCCTCGGCCAGGCCCAGGCAGTGCCACCCCCGGGCGAACCTCACGGGCGGCCGGCCGACGTCGATGGTGCGCGGTTGCTGGCTGATGCTCATGTGCCGCTCCTGGTTCCTAGGTAGAACGTGTTCTAGTATAGAGGTCGCTCGACACGCGGCCAACCAGCCTGGAGGGATCTCATGGAAGCAGTCCTCGCCGGAGTTCGAGAACTGTTACCTGTTCTGCGGGAACACGCACAGGAGACCGAGGATCGCCGTGCGCTGGACCCGGAAACCGTCAAAGCCCTCGCCGAGACCGGCTTCTTCCGCCTGCTGCAACCCACCCGATTCGGCGGTCACGAGGCACACCCGCTGACATTCCTCACCGGAGTCCGCGAGATCGCCTCCGCCTGCGGCTCCACCGGATGGGTCGCCTCCGTCATCGGCGTGCACGCCTGGCAGCTCGCGCTCTTCCCGGACCGTGCCCAGCAGGACGTCTGGGGTGATGACACCGGAACCAGGATGTCGTCGTCCTACGCCCCGACCGGAAAGATCGAGCGAGTCGACGGCGGCTATCGGGTCACCGGGCGCTGGAGCTTCTCGTCCGGCTGCGACCACGCCACCTGGGTGCTGCTCGGCGGCATCGTCCCGCCCGGCGACGACGGCACACCCGCCGACTTCAAGACCTTCCTGCTGCCGGCCGCCGACTACACGATCGAAGACGTCTGGCACACCGTCGGGCTGCGCGGGACCGGCAGCAACGACATCGTCGTCGACGGGGCCTTCGTCCCGGAGTACCGGTCGCTCAGCTTCAACGACACCGCCCGTTGCCTGTGCCCC
Source organism: Actinoplanes derwentensis (assembly GCF_900104725.1). Classification (NCBI taxonomy): domain Bacteria; kingdom Bacillati; phylum Actinomycetota; class Actinomycetes; order Micromonosporales; family Micromonosporaceae; genus Actinoplanes; species Actinoplanes derwentensis. Next base: position 4,749,553 of record NZ_LT629758.1, on the reverse strand, counting down.
GGGCAGGAGCAGAATCCCGGGCCGCTCTACCGGATCCCCTACGCCTCGATCTTCTCCTATGCGATCACCACCCCGATCATCGGCATGGCCACCGGGGCCTACCGGGCGCACGTCGAATACACCCGCGAACGCGTCCGGGCCTCCTACGTCGGGGTGAAAGCCGCCGAGGACCCGCACTCGCAGGTGCGGGTGGCCGAGGCGGCCGGTGACATCGACTCCGCATGGTTCGCCCTGCAGGCCGACATGCGCGACCTGATGGACCTCACCACCGCGGGCACCAGACTGCCGATGCCGTTGCGGCTGCGGGTCCGCCGCGATCAGGTCCGTGGCACCGCACTCGCGATCCGCGCCGTCGACCGGCTCTTCGAGAACTCCGGCGGGCGGGCGCTGCGCACCGGCACCCCGATCCAGCGGTTCTGGCGCGACGCGCACGCCGGCCGGGTCCACGCCATCAACGACCCGGAACGGGCACTGTCCATGTTCGGCCGCGGTGAATTCGGCATGCCGCTCAACGACGCTATGGTGTGACATGACGCTTGCCTTTCATCGTGCCGGCTCGGGATCTCCGGTGGTGCTGCTGCACGGTGGCGGTCCCGGTGCGTCGGCGCTGAGCAACTTCGGCCGAACGATTCCCGTGCTCGCCCCGCATTTCGACGTCCTCGCCGTGGACCAGCCCGGTTACGGCGGCTCGCTCGGCGACCCGATCACCGGGCAGTACTTCACCCACGCCGCCACCGAACTGGCCGCCCTGCTCGACAAACTCGGCCTCGAACAGGTCGACCTCGTCGGCAACTCGCTCGGCGGCGGCACGGCCGTGCGGTTCGCGCTGAACTACCCGTCCCGGGTCAGGCGACTGCTGCTGATGGGGCCCGGCGGGCTGTCGCTCAACGTCTACGCCGCCGACCCCACCGAAGGCGTCAAACGGCTCGTCGCCTTCGGTCGGGACCCCAGCCGGGCCCGGCTGGCGGCCTTCCTGCGCACCCTCGTCTTCGACCCGTCCCTGATCACCTCGGAAATGATCGACGAACGATTCCAGGCGGCCAGCGACCCCGCCGCGATGCGGGCGATGCGCGAGATGGGCGCCTCCTTCAGCAACCCCGCGACGTACGAGGAAGGGCTCCTCTGGCGGGACGCCCACCGGCTCCACCACGAGACCCTGCTCGTCTGGGGCCGCGAGGACCGGGTCAACCCCCTCGACGGCGCACTGGTCGCCTTGAAGGTCCTGCGCAACGCCCGCCTGCACGTCTTCGGCGGCTGCGGCCACTGGGCCCACCTGGAGAAGTTCGACGAGTTCAACCGCTTGGCCATGGATTTCCTCACCCCTTCCACTTGAGCTATCGCGGCCGCCGCACCGAACGGTTCATGATCCTGAGAGGGGACCGCCCGTGAGCAACCTCATCCGATCCCTCGGCTACCTGCGAGTCGAAGCCACCGACCTGCCCGCCTGGCGCGACTTCGGCGTCAAGGTGCTCGGTCTGACCGAAGGCCGCGGACCCGACCCGCAGGCCGTCTACCTGCGGATGGACGAACTGCCCGCCCGCATCGTGGTGACTCCCGGCGCGAAGGACCGGCTGGCCGCCTCCGGCTGGGAACTCGCCGACCCGACCGCCCTGGCAGAGCTGACCGGAGTGTTCGAGGAAGCCGGGATCGCCGTCAAACCGGCCGGCGCCGACGAACTCGCCGACCGCCGGGTCTCCCACCTGATCAGCGTCGACGACCCGGCCGGCAACCGCCTGGAATTCTTCTGCGGCGCCGCCCTCGACACCCGGCCCGCCCTCAGCACCACCGGAACCCGGTTCGTCACCGGCGACCAGGGCATGGGCCACATCGTGCTACCCGCCTCCGACGACGCCGCGGCCCTGCACTTCTACGGCGACATCCTCGGATTCCGGTTACGCGACACGATGCGCCTGATCCCCGAACACATCGGCCTGCCGCCCGGTAGCGAACCGCTGTGGATGCGGTTCCTCGGCTGCGGCCCCCGACACCACAGCGTGGCCCTGGCCCCGATCCCGGCACCCAGCGGCCTGATTCACCTGATGATCGAGACCGAGACCCTGGACGACGTTGGCCGGGCCATCGACCGTTGCGCCCGCCAGAAAGCCCCGATGATCTCCACGCTGGGCCGGCACGCCAACGACGACATGGTCTCCTTCTACGTACGAACCCCGAGCGGTTTCGACATCGAATACGGCTACGGCGGCCGGACCGTCGACGACGACACCTGGATCGCCCGCCACACCACCGCCCACAGCGTCTGGGGCCACCGCTTCTCCGGCGGCGGCCATTGATCCCCGGCTCTCAGCCCACCGTCCCCGGTGCCGGTGCGGGCCTGGACGCGGCCCGTTTTCGGCGGGTGTTCGGCCACTTCGCGACCGGTATCACCGTGATCACGACAGCTGACGCCGACGGTCCCGCCGGGTTCGCCTGCCAGGCCTTCGCCCCGCTCTCCCTGGACCCGCCGCTGGTCCTGTTCTGCCCCCGGAACGGCTCCGAGACCTGGCAGCGCATCCGCGACACCGGCGTCTTCTGCGTCAACATCCTCGCCGCCGACCAGCGCGAGACCTCCCGTCTGTTCGGCACCCGCGGCGCGAACCGTTTCGCCGCGGCCGGCTGGTTCCCGGCCCCGTCCGGTTCCCCGGTCCTGTCCGAGGCCCTGACCTGGGCCGACTGCCGGGTGGAGGCGATCCACCCGGGCGGCGACCACGCGATAGTGACCGGCCGGGTGACCACCTTGGGCCCATGCCGTGACACCACACCGCTGCTGTTCCACCGAAGCCGCTACACCACGACAACCCCGGTTTCCCCGTACGAACCCCCAGAGGTCGTCGACACGTTGCTGTCCTGGCCCCGCCACACCGACTGGATCTGACGGTCGTCCACCTTCGGGTGAATCACGGTCGGGAACAGGCCGCCGAATCGGAGTGGAATGCAGCCAGGACAGGTATCGGCCCTGCTCGGGGGTACCGCATGACGTCTATGCGGTTACCCGAGTGGGTAGGCTGCGGGAGGTGAGCCTGTCCGTGAAGGGAGTAGGGTCCGTGAGCGCTGAACCGGTAGGTGAGTGGCAGTGGCCGCCGACGGATAGGTACACCGCAGATGATCTTGATCGGATTCCCGGCCTTCCGGCCCACACCGAACTCATCGATGGGCTTCTTGCCGTCGTGAGTCCGCAGAAACATTTCCATATGAAGTGTTTGCGGGTTCTGGAGAACGCCCTTGATAGGTCCGCTCCGTGGGATCGGTTCCGGGTCAGCCGGGAAATGTCTATCGTGCTCGGGCCCCGGCAGCGTCCGGAGCCCGATCTGATCGTCGTCCATGCCGAGGCGGAAGTCGATTCACAGGCCACCTGGTACCCGGCCGAGGCCGTGGTGCTCGCGGTGGAAGTGGTGTCGCCGGAGTCCGAGATCCGCGACCGGGATCGTAAGCCTCAGCTCTATGCCGAAGCCGGCATCCCGCACTTCTGGCGCGTGGAGGATGCCGGGGACAAAGCGGTGCTGTACGCCTACGAGCTGGACCCGACGACGAGACGGTATTTCCCGGTCGGCATCTTCCACGATCGAGTGGCGTTGACGGTGCCGTTCGACGTCGAGATCGACCTCACCGAGGTTCACCGCCGCTGACCGGCGCGATGGCCGGTCAGCGGCAGTTCTCGAACTCGCTCCGGAACGAGGCCTTGCCGATGGATCCGCTCCAGCGGACGCAGGCCCCGGCGGAGTCCACGATCACCGGACCGACGGAGTACTGGGCGTTGTCCTTGTCGGTCTGTGTGTCGCCGTCCTGGACCTCGAGGGTGGCGGAGACCGAGGTCCGCACGTCCAGATTGTCGGACTTGATGGTAACCACGCACCTCGTGGTGCCGGCGTCGCCGAGCAGGTAGACCGTTCCGCGAACGAGACCGGAGTCGTCGATCAGGTCCTCGGAGTTGAGAAGCTGGAAGTCGTCGCCGCAGAGGCTCTGAGGGGTGTCCGGGTTCGTCGCCGGGACCTCCGGTTCGGGGGACTCCTCCTCTTCCGGTTCCTCCTCCTTGGCCGGTTTGGTGGTCTTCTGCGCCTTCGGGCTCTTCGACGCGCGAGCGGTGGGCGAGTTGTCGGCCGTGGCGCTCGCGGGGACGCCGCCGCTCTGGGCTTGCAGGTCCGGGTCGTCGGTGAGGTTGCTCAGCACGACGCCGATGCCGACCACCACGGCGAGCACCGCCACGCCGGCCAGGACGATCAGGCTCTTGTTCCGCTGGGGCGACTGGTCGCCGGTGAAGCCCCCGGACTGGTAGCCGCCCGAGTTGTAGCCACCCGAATTGCCACCGCCGGAGCCGCCGCCGGTGTTGAAGCCACCGGCGTTGTAGCCGCCCGACGTCGAATCCCCGTAGCCGCCGGGGAACGAACCCGTCCCGGAAGCCGCACCGACGGAGGCCGCGCCGGCGGCGAAACCACCCGGACGGCCCTGCGGACCGGGGGCGCCGGGACGCTGATTGGGGAACCGGCCCGATGCCTGGCCCTGGGCGGGATAGGACCCCGACGGGGCGGCCCGGCCGGGATAGGAGCCGGTGCCGGGCGCCTGACCGGGATAGGAGCCGGTGCCGGGACCCGGCTGGCCGGGGAAGGAACCCGACGGGGGCTGGCCGGGGAAGGAACCCGACGGGGCACCACGACCGGGGAAGCCGCCCGTGCCGGGGCCGCCGGGCGGGAATCCACCCGCGGGCATCGGGCGCGTTTGTCCTCCGTACCCGGGCGCGGGGGTCGCATGGGGTTGACTTGCCGCCTGCCGGGCCGCGGCTGCGAAGGCGGCGGCGGTCGGGAAACGGCGCTGCGGCTCACGGTCCAGGGCGCGCAGCACCACCGCCGCGACCCCGGCGGGCACGTCCGGCGGCAGGACCGGGGGCTTGCCGTGGACGAGTTGCGCGAGCACGGCGAGGGGGTTGTCGCCGACGTAGGGCGGCCGGCCGGTCAGGCAGCTGTACGCCACCGCGCCGAGCGCGTAGACGTCGGTGAGCGGCGTGACCTTGTGGCCTTCGGCCTGCTCCGGAGCCATGTAGTGGGCGCTGCCCAGGACCACGTTGGTGCCGGTGATGCCTTCGACCGCGGTCTCCCTGGCGACCCCGAAGTCGATCAGGACGATCGCGCCGTTCGCCCGGACCAGCAGGTTGCTCGGTTTGACGTCGCGGTGCACGATGCCGGCCTCGTGCGCGGTGTGCAGCGCGTCGCCGACCTGCGCCACGATCTGCATGGTGTCGACCGGGCTGATCCGGCCGGCCTGCTGGATGCGCTTGGTCAGCGGGGTGCCCTCGACGAACTCCATCACCATGAAGTCGAGGTGGCGGCCGTCGACTTCGGCGTTCTCGCCGTAGTCGTAGACCTGCACGATGCCGGGGTTGCGCAGCGCCGCCATCATCCGGGCCTCGGAGCGGAACCGGGTGATGAAGTCCCGGTCCGACATCAGGGCCGGCAGGATGACCTTGACGCCGATCTCCCGCTGGAGCATCAGGTCGTTGCCACGCCACACCTCGCCCATGCCGCCCGCAGCGATGCGCTGCGTGAGCTGATAGCGGCCATTGAGCACGACTCCCGGTGAAAGCACCGGATCATGCTAGTTGGCCGGGGGCCGTGGCCCGCCGGTCAGGTGTCCAGAAATTCCGGGGCCAATCGGGCGACGTGTTCGGCCGGTGAGCCGAAGAGCTCCGCCGACGCCCAGGCCCGGCGCAGGTAGCGGTGGGCGTCATGTTCCCAGGTGATGGCGATGCCGCCGTGCATCTGGGTCATCTCGGCGGCGACCGCCCGGAGTGTCTCCGAGCACCAGACCTTGCCGACTGTGGGGTCGGTGATTACGGAGCGAGCTGCCTGGACGCGCACGTACAGGTCGGCGAGTCGATGCTGCAGCACCTGGAACGAGCCGATCGGGCGCCCGAACTGGTGCCTGACCTTCACATACTCGACTGTCAGTTCGAGAGCGCGCTCGGCTGTACCGACCTGTTCGGCGGCCAGTGCAGAACACGCCAGATCCCGCAGTCCGGGGACGGTGTGAGATGCGTCTCGCCACACGATCGGGGCCTCGTCCAGGCGCACCATGGTGAGCGGCCGGCTCAGGTCGAGCGTGTTCTGCGGCTCCAGGACGGCACCGGTCACCTCGGCGATCTCACCGGCCGTCGCGATCAGCAGAGTGTCCGCGGCGGCGGTGTCGAGGACATCGCGGAACGTCCCGGTGATCCGGTCGCCGGTGACGACGGCGGAACCGTGCCATGCGAGCGCCACGATCCGATCACCGGCACACAGCGGAGGCAGCAGCCTGGCCCGGGTCTCCGGTCCGGCGCCTTGCAGGGCGTGACTCGCCAGCAGAGACCCCAGAGCGGGTACGGGACTGAGTACGCGCCCGCACTCCTCCAGCACGACCGACGCCTCGGCCAGGGTGGCCCCGGATCCGCCGTACTCCTCGGGAACCGTCAGCCCGCCGACGCCGATCTGTTCGCAGAGCCGCCCCCACAGCCCTGGATCGTCGCCGTGGCCCGCGAGCAGCCTCCGCACCGAGTCCCGCAACGCGGCCTGTTCCGCACTCATGGCAACTCCTGAAGGATCCGGTCCCGGTGCTGGTCGGCGGTGCCCCACGACCGGTGCAGCACCTGCACCAGGGTCAGCCAGCGGCTCAGCTCGAACTCGGCGGTGAACCCGATCGCACCGTGCACCTGCAGCGCCGCCCGGGCCGCGAGTACGGCCGCCTCCCCGCAGGCCACCTTGGCCGCCGAGACGTCCTCCGGGCACACGGTGACCGCCGCCGCGTGCAGCAGCGGCCGGGCGAACGTCAGCGCCACCGACACGTCCGCGAGCCGATGCTGCACCGCCTGGAAAGCGCCGACCGGCCGGCCGAACTGGCTGCGGGTCGTCGCGTACGCGATGGACATCTCCAGCAGCGCCCGCCCGGCCCCGAGTAGTTGCGCCGAGCAGGCGAGCACCCCGAGTTCCAGGGCGTGCCGCACCGGGCGGCCGGTGGCCAGGATGTCACCGGGCCGGACCTCGGCCAGCCGTCGTGCCGGATGCGGGGACGCGTGCACCGCCCCGGGCCGCCCGGACCGGATCCCGTCGCCGGTGACGAACAGGACCAGGTCGGCGGTGTCCCCGTCGACGGCCAGCGGCAGCCAGGGCGGCGCGGCCAGCGTCACGATGATCCGTCCGGCGGCGAGTTCCGGCAGCCACCGGTCGCCGGCCAGCAGGGGCGCTGCCGCGATCGATTCGGCGACCGGCCCGGGTACGGCGTGATGTCCCAGTTCCTCCGCGGCGACCACGAGATCGTCCGGTCCGCCGGGCTCGGGACCGGTCAGCAGGCCGGTCACGCCGATCTCACCGAACGCCGCCCACAACCGCCGCCCCGGTTGGGTGTCACCGTCCGCCCAGGCCGCCGAGATCCCGGCCACGTCCGCGTCGGAGAGCAGGTCGTGCAAGGCGTCCGCGAACCCGCGCTGCTCCGCCGACGGCACGAGTCTCATCGCGGCAGCCCCAGCTCCCGCTGCGCGAGAATGTTCCGCTGGATCTCGTTGGTCCCGGCATAGATCGGCCCGGCCAGCGCGAACAGATAACCGGCGGACCAGTCGGCTTCGATTTCGGCGAGCGGCCCGAGCAGGTCCAGGGCGGTCTCGTGCAGCGCGACGTCGAGTTCGGACCAGAACAGTTTGGTGGCGCTCGGCGCGACCGGCTCGTCCAGCGACGCGTAAGCCTGCATCCGGTAGGCCCGGGCCCGGATCCAGGAGTCCGCCACCCGCCGGGTGCGACCGAGTTCGATCAGCCGGGCAGCCGACGCGGTGAATCGTCCCGGACCACGCAGCGACAATCCCCGCTCATGTCCGGCGGTGCTCATCGCGACCCGCCAGCCGTCCCCGGGCGCCCCGATCACGTCGGCGTCCGGAACGAACACGTCATCGAGGAAGATCTCCGCGAAACCGGCGGCGCCGTCGAGTTGCCGAATGGGCCGGACAATCACTCCGGGTTCGCGCAGCGGGAACATCAGATAGGTGAGCCCGCGGTGCCGTTCCCCGGCGCCGGAACGGAACAGCCCGAAAGCCCGGTCTGCGACGACCGCCCGCGAACTCCACGTCTTCTGCCCGGACAGCAGCCACCCGCCGTCGACCTTGCGGGCCGTCGAGCGAACGGCCGCCAGATCACTTCCGGCCGACGGTTCCGACCAGGCCTGCGCCCACACCTGATCGCCGCGGGCCATCGGCGGCAGAACGCGCGCGCACTGTTGCGGGGTCCCGTGCGCGAGCAACGTCGGCGCGAGCAGGAACAGACCGTTCTGCCCGATGCGTACGGGTGCGCCGGCCGCGTGATACTCCTCGTCGAAAAGCAGCGCGTGCAGGGCCGGCGCGGCTCGTCCGCCGTATTCGAGGGGCCAGGAGATCGCCGCCAGACCGGCCTCCGCGAGCCGGCGCTCCCAATCCCGGTGGGCCGCGTCACCGGCGAACGTCTCCACCGGTGGCAGGGCAGTGGCCGGGACATTGGCCGCCAGCCATCTGCGCGTATCGTCCCGGAAAGCGACGGCCGCCGGATCCAGATCCAGGTTCACCGGGCGGCCCTCTTCATCGACTTCGCGTCCAGCCCGGCGAGCGGATCGGCGGTGACCTCGGCGTTGTGTGAGTGCGCGACGTGATGCAGCCCGAACACCGAGTCCATTCCGGCGCGCATTCCCATCTGGTCCTCGCACACGTTCACCGCCCGTTTCGCGAGCGCCAGCCCGAACGGCGGCATCTCCGCGATCCGCGCCGCGAGAGCGAGAGCGGTGGCCTCCAGGTCCGCGCGGGGCACGACCCGATTGACCATGCCTATCTCGTACGCCCGGGAGGCGGCGAATCGGTCGCCGGTGAAAAGCACCTCCCGCGCGAATCGCGGACCCAGCATCCAGGGGTGCGCGAAATACTCCACGCCGGGAATGCCCATCCGCAGCACCGGATCGGCGAAGAACGCGTCCTCGGCCGCCACGATCAGATCGCACACCCAGGCCAGCATCAGCCCACCGGCCACACACGCGCCCTGCACCATGGCGATCGACGGTTTCGGTGACTCCCGCCACCGCCGGCACATGCCCAGATAGACCTCGATCTCCCGGGCGTACCGCCGATCCGCCCCTTCTTTTCCGGTGTGATCCCACCAGGTGACCGCCCGCCGCGGAAAGGACGTGTCGGCGTCCCGTTCCGGAGTGCCGATGTCGTGCCCGGCGGAGAAATGCTCCCCGGCTCCGGCCAGCACGATCACCTTCACCGCGTCGTCGTCGACGGCCCGGGTGAACGCGTCGTCGAGTGCATAGGTCATCGCCGAGTTCTGCGCGTTGCGGTAACGCGGGCGGTTCATCGTGACGAGCGCGACCGGGCCCCGGCGCTCGTAGAGCACCACATCGGTCACCGGCTCTCCTCCCTCAGCAGATATTTGAGGACCTTCCCGCTCGCGTTGTGCGGCAGTTCGCCGGTCACGACCACCGACCGGGGCACCTTGTATCCGGCGAGCCGTTCCCGGCAGAAACCGATCACTGCCGCGGTGTCCAGATCCGTCCCGGGCCGGGGGACCACGAACGCCCGGCCGACCTCGCCGAGCCGTTCGTCCGGCACACCCACCACCGCCACCTCGGCGACGGCCGGCAGTGCGGCGAGCGCCCGTTCGACCTCGGCCGGGTAGACGTTGAAGCCGCCGCAGATGTACATGTCCTTGAGCCGGTCGGTGATCCGCAGATTGCCGTCGGAGTCGAGTTCGCCGACGTCACCGGTGTGCAGCCAGCCGTCGGCGTCGATCGCCTCGGCGGTGGCCTCCGGGTCGTCCAGGTAACCGAGCATCAGGTTCGGCCCGCGCAGCAGCACCTCACCGTCCTTCTCCCCGATCCGCACGTCGAATCCGGCGGCGGCCCGCCCGCAGGTGGTCGCCACGGTCCGGGTGTCGTCGCCCGGCCGGCACATGGTGGCCACTACTGCTTCGGTCAGCCCGTACGCGGTGAGCACGGTCGCGAACCCCAGCTCGTTGCGGATCCGGTCGACGAGCACCGGCGGCACCGTCGCCGCACCGGTGACCGCCAGCCGCAACGAACCCAGCCGCCGTGTGGTCCGGGCCGGATGATCCAGCAGCCCGATGTAGAGCGTCGGCGGGCCCGGCAGCACCGAGATCAGCTCATGCTCGATCAGGTCGAGGCTGCGCGGCACGTCGAACACCGCCTGCGGCACGATCGTCACGCCGCTGACCAGGCACGCCAGCAGGCCGGCTTTGAGTCCGAAGCTGTGGAAGAACGGGTTCACCACCAGGTAGCGGTCGCGGACACTCAGGCCGCCGATCTCGGCCCAGGCCCGGGCCACGCCCAGGGACTGCCGGTGTGCGCTCATCGCGCCCTTGCTGCGGCCGGTGGTGCCGGAGGTGTAGAGGATGTCACTGAGGTCGTCCGGTCGTACCGCCGGCAATGGGTCTGTTGATCTCAGGTTGAGAAACGAGTCCCACTTGGGCAGCGTCAGCACGAACGGTGGTGTCCCGGTCAGCGACGCCAACCGGTCGGTGCCCAGGAACGGGCCGGTCACGATCAGCCCCCGGGCGCCGCTGCGGCGCAGGATCTCGTCCGCCTCCGGGCCGGTGAACCGCATGTTGATCGGCACCAGAACCGCTCCCGCGCTCCAGACGCCGAGCGCGGCGAGCACCCATTTCGCGCTGTTCGGTGCCCACAGCGCGACCCGGTCGCCGGGCTGAATGCCGTTCGCGATCAGGGCGCCGGCCACCGTGCGGACCTCGTCGTGCAGCTGGGTGAAGTCGTAGCGGCGCACACCCGGGTCGACAAGTGCGGGTTCCCTGCCGAATTCGCGCGCAGCGTGCGCCACGGCCGCCGGGATGGTCTCCATCAAGTCCTCCCCCTATGGAAGGGCTTACCAAGCAAGTGCTTGGTCGGTATCGTGAGCCTACGCGTGATCCGGGAGGAGGCGCCAGTGCCGGACGAGGCGTTCCGCATCGAGGTTCGCGAATGGCTGGAAGCCAATCTCACCGACGAGCTGCGCGGCACCGGCGGTGTCGGGCGGGAGAGCGAGGCCTTCGCGCCCCGGCTCGCCTTCGCCCGCCGGCTCGCCGCCGCCGGATGGACCACGCTCTCCTGGCCGGTGGCGCACGGTGGGCGCGGCGCGTCCCTGGCCCGGCAGGTGATCTTCCACGAGGAGTACGCCCGAGCCGGTGCCCCCAGCCGCCCCGACCACATCGGCACCACCATGGTCGGCCCCACCCTGATCGACCACGGCACCCCTTCGCAGCAACAGCGCTTCCTGCCCGCGCTCGCCGCCGTCGACGAGCTGTGGTGCCAGGGCTACTCCGAGCCCGGCGCCGGTTCCGACCTGGCCGGGCTCACCACCCGGGCCCGGCTCGACGGCGACCGCTGGGTGATCACCGGGCAGAAGGTGTGGACCTCGCTCGCCCACGTCGCCGACTGGTGTTTCGTGCTGGCCCGCACCGCGCCCGCGCCGGCCGGCGGGCACCGCTCGGCCGGACTGTCCTACCTGCTCGTGCCGATGCGCCAGCCAGGGATCACGGTCCGGCCGATCCGGCAGCTCACCGGCGACAGCGAATTCAACGAGGTCTTCTTCGACGACGCGGTCACGTCGTCGGATCTGGTCGTCGGCGCGCCGGGGGAGGGCTGGAAGGTCGCCATGGGCACCCTCGCCTACGAACGCGGCGCGGCCACCGTCGGGCAGCAGGTCGGGTTCCAGCGCGACCTCGACGACCTGGTCACGGTCGCGCGCCGGACCGGGGCGACCCGCGATCCGGCGCTACGGGGCCGGCTCACCCGGGCCCGGATCGATCTGACCGTGCTGCGGGCACACACGCTGCGGAGCCTGTCGGAGGACCTGCCGGCCAGCCCGTCGGTGATCAAACTGCTCTGGACCCGGTGGCGGCAGGGCCTCGGCGACCTGGCCATGGACGTGCTCGCTTCCGGCGCGTGTTCTCCGGCGGACGTCGAGCGATGGCAGCGCTACTTCCTGTTCAGCAGGGCCGACACGATCTATGGCGGGTCCGACGAGATCCAGCGGGGCATCATCGCCGACCGGGTGCTGGGATTGCCGCGCCGATGAACGGCCCCCCTGGCCGTGGACTTCTGACCGGCAAGGTCGTCGTCGTCACCGCCGCCGCCGGCACCGGGATCGGCTCGGCTGTGGCCCGGCGCTGCCTCGACGAGGGTGCCCGGGTGGTGCTCGGCGACAGTCATGAGCGCCGGCTCGGCGAGACCCGCGATCAGCTCTCCGGCGTGCACCCCGGCCGGGTCTGGGCGATCCCCTCCGACGTCACCGACGAAGCCGCGGTCCAGCGCCTGATCAGCGGGGCGGTCTCCCGGTACGGCCGCCTCGACGTCCTGGTCAACAATGCCGGGCTGGGCGGCAACCGGCCGGTCACCGAGATGTCCGACGCCGAATGGGACCTGGTTCTCGACGTCACGCTCACCGGCACCTTCCGCTGCACCCGCGCCGCCCTGCGGCAGATGATCACGCAGGGGACCGGCGGCGCGATCGTCAACAACGCCTCGGTGCTCGGCTGGCGGGCCCAGGCCGGTCAGGCCCATTACGCGGCGGCCAAGGCCGGGGTGATGGCGTTCACCCGGTGCGCCGCCCTGGACGTGGCCGCGCACGGCATCCGGGTCAACGCGGTGGCGCCCAGCCTGGCCGCGCACCCGTTCCTCAGCAAGGTGATGAGTCAGGTGGACCTGGACCTGCTCGCCATGCGGGAGGCGTTCGGCCGGGCCGCCGAACCGTGGGAGGTGGCGACCGTGGTGGCGTTCCTCGCCAGTGACTACGCGTCCTATCTGACCGGTGAGGTCATTTCCGTCAGCAGTCAGCATCCGTAGGGGTTCTCATCGATGTTACGGAGCAGTAGATTGTAACGCGTTCTACTTTCCTGGCAGGGGGACTCGATGAAGCGGATCATCGGCGCGACACTGTTCGGACTCGGCATCCTCAGTCTGCTCCTCGCGATGGCGCTCGCCTGGGTCATCGTGCCGTCCCAGCGGAAGGTGCCACTCGACCTGGTGCCCCCGGACGTGGTCGTCGAGACCGCGAACGCGTCGTTCGTGCAGGCGAAGATGCTGCCGAACGGGACGCCGCAGGTGGTCGTCGAGAACGCCGGACTGCGATCCACCACCGGCATCAAGCCCGACTTCAAAGCCGCCGCCGAACTCGGCGGCGACACCATCATCTGGAACGTGTATCACTCCACCAACCGGATCGACACCGGTGAGATGATCAACAGCGCGGAGAGCCGGGTCGCCCTGGACCGCGCATCCGGCGCCGCCGTGCCGTGGGCCGGTCAGTGCCACACCGAGACCCAGGCGCCCTGCACCCCCGGAGACGTCGCCTTCGCCGGCCAGCTCTACCTCTTCCCGTTCGGTACCGAGAAACGCGCCTACCAGTACTGGGACTCCACCCTGGGCAAGCCGCTGCCGATCGCGTACCAGGCGACCGAGGAGTACAACGGCCTGTCCACCTACCGATTCCAGCAGCAGATCCCGGACCAGCCGGCCGACATGAACGCGGAGACCCTGGCCGGACTGCTCGGCTTCCTGGCACCCGGAGCCACCAGCGGAACCATCTCCTACCGGGCCACCCGCACCCTCTGGGTCGAACCGGAGACCGGCGCCATCGTCGGCTACCGCGAACAGCAGCACCGCGAGCTGGTGCCCGACGTCGGCCAGCCGGTCGTCATCTTCGACGCCGACCTCCAGTACGACCAGGCCACCCTCGACGCGGTCCGCAAGGAGGCCGAGAGCGGCCTGGCCCTGCTGAACCTGCTCGGCTTCTGGGTGCCCCTCGGGCTCGCGATCCTGGGTCTGGTCCTGGTATCGGCCGGCGTCCTGCTCTCCCGTGCCGCCGGCCCTCGTGGCGGCCACCGGGCCGACGAGACCACCCGTCCCCTGCCCACCCCGGTCCCGTCCTAGCCGACCCGCCCGGCGTGCCGAGTTGCGGTTCGTTCCGCACCTCAGTTCGGCACGCTGTTGGCGTTGCCGCTTCGCGTGCCGAGTTGCGGTTCGATTCGCACCCCGACTCGGCGCGCTGGACGTGGTCGTGTGCGGTGTGGGGCGGACGGGGCCTGGCCACCGCATTCGGCCCGGCGGGCGCGGGGCGGCCTCAGCCCCGTCGCCACCTCGCGCGGTGGGGACGGGGCGGGCCGTTGCGGTTGTCCGGCGCCGGAGGCGTACCGGAAAGGATCGGGGATGGAAGTTCAGCGGTACCGGACCGGGAGGTGTTTGATGCCGTTGATCCAGCCGGAGCGCAGGCGCTGGGCCGGGCCGGTCAGGGTGATGTCCGGGGTGTGGTCGGCCAGGGCGTTGAAGATCAGGTCGATCTCGAGGCGGGCCAGGTTGGCGCCGAGGCAGAAGTGGGCGCCGCTGCCGCCGAAACCCAGGTGCGGGTTGGGGCTGCGGGTGATGTCGAAGACGTGCGGGGTGGTGAAGACGGCGTCGTCGTAGTTGGCGGAGCCGTAGAACATCGCCACCCGCTGACCTTTGTCGATCTGTTGACCGGAAAGGACCGTGTCCTGGGTGGCGGTGCGCTGGAAGACGTTGATCGGGCTGCCCCAGCGGACGAACTCGTCGACGGCGGTGCGCGGGCGGGTCTGTTTGTAGAGCTCCCACTGCTCGGGGTGGGTGAGGAGGGCGTGCATGCCGTGCGAGATGGCGTTGCGGGTGGTCTCGTTGCCGGCCACCGCGAGCATCAGGACGAAGAAGCCGAACTCGTCGACGGACAGGTTCTCGCCGTCGATCTCGGCTTTGACCAGGGTGGTGACGATGTCGTCGCGGGGGCAGGTCTGGCGTTCGTCGGCCATCTGCATGGCGTAGCCGAGCAGGCCCATCGCCGATTCCATCGGGTCGGCGCCGTTGAACTCGGGATCGTCGTAACCGATCATCGAGTTGGACCATTCGAAGACGTTGCCGCGGTCCGCCTGGGGGACGCCGAGTAGTTCGGCGATGGCCTGAAGCGGCAACTCGCAGGCGATGTCCGTCACGAAATCGCCGTTGTCGGCTTTCAACGCCCCGACGATCTGTTCAGCGCGCTCGGCGAGAGCCGCCCGCAGACTGTTGATCGCGCGCGGTGTGAAACCGCGGGAGACGATCGCGCGCTGCGCGGTGTGCTGCGGCGGATCCATGTTGAGCATGATCGCCTGCTGCATCTCGATGCCCTCGCGGGTCATGTCCGGCTGGAAGCGGGCGATCGCGGTGTTCTCCCGGCTGGAGAAGACGTCGCTGTTGCGGGACACCGCCATCACGTCGGCGTGCCGGGTCACTGCCCAGTAGCCCTCGTCGTCGAAACCGGCGCTCCCGCGAACCTGTGGGATCCAGCGGACCGGATCACCGGCCCGCATCTCGGCGAACTCGGCGTGCGGAATGCCGTGCAGATAGATGTCCGGATCGGTGGGGTCGATGCGGGTGCGCGGCTCAGCCACAGCTCCTCCTACAGCAACAAGTTCCACCGATTCAAACATGAGCGTTGTGAGATTTGATAGGTTCAATCGAGAACAGGTTCTAGTTGGAGGTCGCGGTGGGTACACCGGTGATCGTCGATGCGGTGCGGACCCCGATCGGCAAACGCGGCGGGTGGCTCGCGGGGCTGCACCCGGCCGAGCTGCTGGGTGTGGCGCTCCGGGGGCTCGGTGATCCGGTGGACCTGGCCGAGCAGGCGATCGGCGGCTGCGTCACGCAGGGCGGCGAGCAGTCCAGCAACATCACCCGGACCGCCTGGCTGCACACCGGGCTGCCCTGGACCACCGGATGCGCGACGATCGACGCCCAGTGCGGTTCCGCGCAGCAGGCCGCCCACCTGATCGCCAGCCTGATCAGCGCCGGTGCCATCAGCGCGGGCGTGGCCTGCGGGGTCGAGGCGATGAGCCGGGTGCCGCTGCGGGCCAACCTCGGCACCGCGGGCCTGCCCCGGCCCGAGTCGTGGGACATCGACCTGCCGAACCAGTACGTCGCCGCCGAACGGATCGCCACCCGCCGCGGCCTGAGCCGGGAGGACCTGGACTCGTTCGGCGTGCGGTCGCAGACGAACGCGGCCCGCGCCTGGGCGGAGGGCCGATTCGACCGCGAGATCGTCCCGGTCCTCGACGTCCGCCGGGACCAGGGATTGCGCGAGACGACCATCGAGGGCCTGTCCGGACTGAAACCGGTTCTCCCCGACGGGCGGCACACCGCCGGCACCTCGTCACAGATCTCCGACGGCGCGGCGGCGCTGCTGCTGATGGACGCCGACCGGGCTCGTGATCTGGGGCTCCGGCCGCGAGCCCGGATCGTGGCGCAGTGCCTGGTCGGGGCGGAACCGTACTACCACTTGGACGGCCCGATCGCCGCCACCGACCGGGTGCTGGCCCGAGCCGGCATGAAGATCGACGACCTGGACCGGTGCGAGATCAACGAGGCGTTCGCGAGCGTCGTCCTGTCCTGGCTGGCGGTGCACCGCGCCGACCCGGACCGGGTCAACGTCAACGGCGGCGCCATCGCTCTCGGCCACCCGGTCGGCAGCACCGGCGCACGCCTGCTCACGACCGCCTTGCACGAACTGGAACGGTCCGACTCGACCACGGCACTGATCACCATGTGCGCCGGCGGCGCGATGTCGACCGCCACGATCATCGAACGCCTGTAAAGGAGCACCCGATGGTTCCGTTCAGATTCATGCTGCTCAGCGCGGTGATAGCCGCGGTACTGGCCGCGATCGGCGTCACCGCGGTCATGGCCGCCCTCAACCCGAGTGCGACCGAGATAGCCCAGAACATCGCCGACAACGACCCGCTCACACCCCCCGACTTCTACGGGCAGAGATGATTTCTGGTACGCCCCAGGGGCCGGTCAACCGCAACAGCCCGCCCTGTCGCCACCCCGCGAGGTGGCGACAGGGCTGAGGCCACCCCGCGAGCGCCGGGCCGAATGCGATGGTCTTGCTCCCTGCGGCCCTGCGGCTCAGAGGCGATCCTTCAGGAACTGGTACGCCCGCTCTCGCATTGCTTCGGTGAAGACATGCCCGGCGTCGTATCGGGCCAGTTCGACGCGGTTGCCGAGCGTTCGCCCCACGGCGGCGAAGAGGTCCTCAGCGCCGCGGCTCCATTTGTCGGTCGTTCCGGCGGAGATGAGCAGAGCCGTCTGATCGAAACAGGCGATGACGTCCTCGAGGTCGTACCGTGCGGCGAATCCGGGGAGTACGAACTCGGCTTGGATGCCGGTGTCGTGCGAGTACGAGCGCCGAAACGGGATGCAGCCGCAGTGCGAGACCGAGGCGGCGATGCGGCGGTCGTAGGCCGGTGCCCACAGGGCCATCCGGCCGCCGTAGGAATGGCCGAGGAACCCGATGCGACTCCCGTCGACGTCCGGGCGCGACGTCAGGTAGTCCAGGGCCGTCGAGATCTCGTGCAGGCAGGACGCGAGCAGTGTCCGTCCTCGGACCAGGCGGGTGGACAACTCGAACCAGCTGATGTTGGAAGCCCCGTCCGGACTCCAGTTGCGTTCCTCGAACCCGATCGCGTCCGGCGCGATGGTGACGAAACCGCGCTCTGCCAACTCCTGCGCGTACGCCTGGTCCGGATCGCCGGCTAATCCGACGACCTCACTCTTCCCGAGATCGAAGCGGCTGGCGTGCTGGTGATGACAGAACACCGCCGGGGCTGCACCGGTGAGATCGTGGGGAACACAGACGTACGCCGAGACACGCTCGTCCGGGCCGACGGAGTACTGGACCTTCTCGCGTACATACCGACCACAATCAACCCGCTCCAGACACTCGACGGCAAGGTCGACCTTCGCCGGAACCGGGCCGAGAAACTCGTGAAGTGACAGTCGGCCTCGTCCTGCCGGAATCGAAGTCTGCTGGTGAGTCATGCCCGAGAATGCTGCCACGACGACCGGAGAGTTCGATGACCATTTACCGCCGGGCCGGGCGGACGGGCCGGGGAATCGGCCCGTCCGCCCGGCATCGGGTCTACTCCCCGCTGCGGCGGATGAGTGCGGCCAGTTCGGTCACGGCCGGGTCGTCGGCGCGGGCGGCAGTCGTGTCGGCGAGGGTGAGCAGTGCCGGGCGGCTGATCGCGCCGGCCTGGTCGCCGTGCCGGAGCTGTTCGGCGAACCAGGCCGCCACATAGGTGACCTGAAGACCAGCCACCGCATCCTCGAAAGTGCCGCTCAGGCTCGCGGTGGTGACGTCCGCGCCGGCTTCCTGCGGCGTCCGGTCACCCGGATCCTGCCAGCGCAACTGGGTGTGTGCGACCGGGCCGTTCGCGCCGGGCCGCAGCCGCACCAGGTAGAGCGCGGTGACACTGTGCCCCGCCATCACCTCGCCGCCGTCCACACTGTCGTCGCGGAAGTCGCTCGCGTCCAGCCGCCGGTTGTCGTAGCCCACCAGCCGGTACCCGGCGACCGTGGCCGGATCGAACGTGACCTGTGTCTTCGCGTCCAGCGCGCGAACCGGCAGCGCCGCCGGCAGTTGGTGCACGAACACCTCACGCGCGTCGGTCGTTCCGGAGATGTAGACCGTGAAACCGTCGCCGTTGTCGGCCAGTTCCTCCATCAGCCGGTCGCCGTAGTCGTTGCCGACACCCACGCCGAGCAGCGTGATCTGTTTGGCGGCGGCTTCCCGGACCTGAGCGAGGATCGCCGACGAGCCGGTGTTCCCGATGTTGGCGAGGGCGTCGGAGACCAGCACCACCCGGTTCGTGGCGCCTTCGCGGAAACTGGCGCGGGCCACCTCGTACCCACGGGTGAGCCCTTGTCCGAGGTCGGTGCCGCCTTCGGTCTTCAGCCGGTCGACCGCCTCGATCAGCCCGCCCCGGTCCCGAACCGGCGACATCTCACGAAGCACCTCAGCCTCGTCGCTGAACGTCACGATGGCGACTTCGTCGGTGGGCCGGGCCTGCTCGGCGTAGGCACGCAGCGCGTCCTTGACCACGTCCAGTTTGCCGGGATCAGCCATCGACCCGGAGATGTCGAGGACAAACGTGAGCTGGGCGTCCGGCCTGACCGACACGTCGTCCGCGCGGGTCTGCAGACCGACCCGCAGCAGTCGAACGTCGCCGTCGGGGGTGGCGCGGTGGCTGTCCGGCAGGCGTGCGCCGTCCATGGTGATGCTGAACCCGTCGGCGACCGGCTGCGGATAAGGATGCCGGAACGCGTTGATGAACTCTTCCGGCCGGACCGTCTCCGGCGCCGGAAGGCTGCCCTGCCCGATGAGGTTCCGGGCGTAGTCGTAGGAGGCCGTGTCCACGTCCATCGCGAACGTCGACTGTGGGCTCTCGGCCGGATCCGTCTCCGGTGCCGGAGCCGCCGTCCCGGTCAGGGCACCGGCAGGCGCGACAGCCGCCGATTCCTGGGACGACTGACCGGGTTCGCTGCACCCGCCGATCGTGAGCACTATCGCGAGCGCCACGGTCAGGCGCTTCATCTCCCGTGAGTTACGCATACCGGTGAGACCACGCCCACCCCGCGCCGGTGCCCTCGGTAATCCTTACGTGACCGATTGTCCGCTGAAGCGTGACCATCGAGGTCAGCCGTCCCGGCGGTTCAACACCATTCAGAACCTTTTGCCGGTACGCCCCAGGGGCCGGGCAAACCGCAGCGGCCCGTCCTGTATCCACCGCGCGAGGTCACGACGGGGTTGAGGCCGCCCCGCGACCGCCGGGCCGAATGCGATGGCCCGCGATCGCTCAGGTGATGCGGTGACCGAATTCGGCGGCGAGTGTGGTCAGGTCCGGCTCGCCGAAACGGTCGACCAGGGCGGCGAAGCGTTTCGCCTTGCCCGGCCCGAAGCGGGCGATCCGTTCGGAGAAGGTGGCGGCGGTCAGGAACCGGGGCGGGGTGCTCTTGCTGTGGAACTTGTCGGCGTACATGACCAGTTCCTCTTCGGCCGTCTCCGGCACGAAGTCGCAGTCCGGCAACGGAAGCTGCTGCTCCCGCACGTCGTCGCGGGTGATGCCGACGCCGGTGTGATGCGAGCAGAACCGCCGCAGCGTCTCGGGTAGCCCCGCCGCACCGAGGAGTTCGTCACCGAGCAGCCCGTGCCGCACGTAATGTTCCGCCGGTTCGAGCCGATAGACCCCGATGTCGTGCAGCAGGCACCCGGCCCGGACCAGCGCCATGTCGAGATCGCCCGGCCCGAGCCTGTTCCGCCCGAACGAGTCAGCGATCCGGGCGACGATCACGCAGTGCGTCCACACCAGCTCGAACGCTTCCGGCGAAGGGGCGTAGCGCTCGTGAAGCGCCCGAATCTCGGCATCGGTGGGTATCCGCACCGGCCCGAGCCTATCGGTCGTTCCCCGGCGTCGGCCCGGCACTCCCGGCCCGGCGCCCCGCAATCAGGCGGCGGCCCGGTGGCGTAGTTCCGGGGTGCGGGCGGCTATCGCCGCGACCGCTGCTACGCACAGCAGGCCCCCGCTGACCAGGGCGAGTGTGGTTGAGGAACCGGCCGCGACCAGGCCGCCGCGCATGTTGCCGACGTCGGGGCCGGCCTGGCCGACGATCTGTTCGGCGGCGGCCGCCCGGCCCAGGAACGAGTCGGGCGTGTGCGTCTGGATCACCGTCGACCGGGACACCACCGCTACCGTGTCGGCGGCCCCGGCTACCGCGAGCAGGGCCAGGGCGGCCCACGCGTTCGGGGTCAGGCCGAACAGGGCCAGCGACACACCCCAGGTCAGCGAACCGGCGAACATCACCGGGCCGGGGCTGAGCCGGGTGAAAGTGCCGGACAGCGCCGACGCGATCACCCCGCCGACCGCGATCGCGGTGAGGAACAGGCCCAGGGTGCGCGGGTCGTCGCCGAAACGTTCGGCGTTCACGAGCGGGAACAGGCTGATCGGCATGGCCAGTACGGTGGCCGCCAGGTCGGTGAGGAGTGCCCCGCGTACCGGCGCATTGGTCTTGATGAACCGCAGCCCGGCGGTGACGCCGCGCAGACCCGGCTGTGGTGACGCCGGCATCGGTGGCAGCCGTACGGCCACCCACAACGCCACCGCGAACGTGACCGCGTGGATCAGGAAACCGCCGCCGGTCCCGAACTCGGCGATGATCAGGCCGCCGAGGGCCGGGCCGAGCAGCATCGAACCCTGGAACGAGATCCGGTTCAGCGCCAGCCCGGCCGCCAGTCGGTCGGCAGGCAGCAGCCGGGACAGGAATGTGCGCGCCGCCGGACCGCCCCCGGCGACAAAGCAGGACTGGATCGCGACCAGGGCCAGTACCAGCAGCGGCGGCCCACCGGCGAACGCCTGCACGGTCAGCAGTACCGCACAGACCGCCTGCCCGGCCTTGGCGACGAGATAGAACCGCCGCCGGTCCACCCGATCCACGAGCGCCCCGGCGAACAGTCCGAAAACGATGATCGGCAGCGCCTGCGCGAGCCCGGCGGCCCCGGTCCAGATCGTGCTGCGGGTGCTGTCCCACACCTGGTAGAGCACCGCCACGACGGCCATCTGCCCGCCCAGCCCCGACAGCAACTGCCCGAACCAGAGCCGCCGGAAGTCCGGCGACGCCCGCAACGGTCCGATGTCGATCAGCGCCCGGTTCATTGCTACGCGGGGCCGTCGGTGAGCCATGCGGGGTCCTCGGCGAGTCGTTCGGTGATCCGGGCGTGCAGGCTCTTACGGTGCAGCGCCGCCTCGATGTCGACGACGACCCGGCTCAGCGGGTAGGGGATCTCCGCCTCGATCTCGGCGATCGACGCCTCAGTGGCCCGCCACTCGGCGGCGAGCCGCCCCACGACCGCCCGTGCCTGATCGGTGATCTCGACACGTTTGCTACGGGCATCAGGACCGGCGACGGTACGAACCCAGCCGGCCGCTTTGAGCGCCGCCACCTTCTGACTCATGCCCGAGTGCGTGATCTGCACCGACTCGGCCAGCTCGGTGATAGTCATCGGCCCGTGCACGTGCAGCCGGATCAGCTCCATCACCCAGGTCGGCTTGAGCCCTTCGATCCGCACGTCGGCGTAGACCCGCGCGATCTCGGCGTCCATCCGAGCCTGCAGCAGCCGCCACGGCCGCCACACGCTCTCCTCAGTCGGATCAGCCAGCCACTCGTCAGTCACGAGCCGACTGTAACAGTGCTTATGTAAGCACTGTTACAGTCGGGTATCCACGAATTCCCATCCATTGAGTACACTGCCGCTCGATCAAACTTAACGGGAGGTAGCAGTGCGGTTACGTATCAGGAGTCTTCTTGTGGCGGCGATCGCCATCGTCATCACACCGATGGCCATGGCGATACCGGCGTCAGCGGCCACCAACCAGACAGTCACCGTCTGGCAGTGGAACGTCTCCGGCTACGTCATGAACGACGGCTCGACCACCAACGGCATGGTTGACGGGTTGGTCGCCTCGATCCTCAACCGGGACGCCGACCTGGTGGCCCTCAACGAGATCTGCTGGGATCAGTACAAGGAGGTCCAGGCTCGCCTGGCTGCCGCCGGCTGGCCGCTGACCTCCAACTACTCCCGTTTCGAATCCGCCCTGAACGTGTGCGGCGGGTTCGGCAACGCGATTTTCAGCCGCCGTCCGCTGGGCACCGCCGACCGGATCTCGCTCACCGTCGACCCACAGGACAACGGTGAGGTCCGCAGCCTGCTCTGTGCCCCGGTCGACAGCACCCGGCTGCGGTTCTGCGCGACGCACCTCACCCCGTACAGCATGGTCAACACCCAGCTCAACGAGGTCCGCGCCCAGTTGGAGGCCTGGGACGACGCCGGTGACACGGTGATCATCGCCGGTGACTTCAACACCGAGCCGCACTACGACCGGCTCAACTCCTGGTACGCGGCGTCCGCGAACACCACGATCAACCCCGGCAACTGGGGCCGTTTCCGCGAACTCGACGACACCGACCCGGTCTGTCTCGGTTACGGCGAGGGCACCACGAACAAGACCGACAACGGCAAGTGCGGTCTCGGCTCGAAGATCGACATGATCTTCATCCCGGAGAGCCGCTTCGCCAACAACAGCCGGTTCGGCGATTCGCTCGCGATCTCCCAGGCCTGTGGCGGAGCCTGCTCCGACCACCGCGTCTACTACGGCACGGCGACCGTCACGGTCGGCTGATCCCAGCCCGGCAGGTTCGCCGCCGCGGTGACGGACCTGCCGGAAGCGGAGTTCCCGGCGCTGGACCACCTGCCTGGCGCATCCGGAGGTTACCGGGTGTCAGGCCGTGCGAGGGTGACCGAGGGCTGGTTGGACCAGGGGAAGTCGATCCATCGGTCGGTGTGGGACCAGACGTAGTCGCATTTGATGGCGGACTGGGGCTTCTCGTAGATGACCGCCGTGCGGGACGACAGCACGTGGGGTGTGCAGAAGTCCTGGACCAGCTGCAAGGTGCCGCCGGTGTCGGCCACGTCGTCGACGATCAGGACGGTGGCGCCGGACAGATCGGCGACCACGGGGACCGGCGGCAGCATCACCGGTGAAGCCAGGCGGGCGTCGACACCGGTGTAGAACTCGACGTTGATCAGGTGGATGTTCTTGACGGCCAGGGCGTAGCCGAGGGAACCGGCCAGGAACAGGCCGCCGCGGGCGATCGCCAGGATCAGGTCGGGGCGGTAACCGTCGTCGGCCACGGTCTGGGCCAGTTCGCGGCCCGCCCGGCCGTAGGTGTCCCAGGTCAGAATCTCGCGCTCGGTCATACCCGCCCCCTTGAAAACGATCTTCAAGGAAACATAGCGGTCGCCCGCCCGCCACCGAAGGCGAGCGGGCGACCGAGGCCCCCCACAGGACCGTTCTAGAGGCTGACCGCCCGGCCGCCGAGGGTGACGGCGAGCTTGCCGTCGGCGGCGAACGACCAGGCCAGGGCACCGCTGAAGTTCGCGCAGCGGGAACCGTTGGTGCCGGACCAGAACTGGTTGGTGGCGTCCGAGTCACCGATGATCCGGTCGTTGGTGCCACTGGTGAAGCGGCAGGACGTGTTGTTGCGGAACACCGACGTACCGGCGTCGAAGTTGAAGTTGCGCTCGGTGTTGTCGATGCTCAGGTTGTTGGAGACGGCGAGAGTGCCGGGGTTGCTGTTGTAGGTGAACCCGTGTTTGCCGTTCTTGAAGGCGATCGTCCGGCGCACGATGTGGTTGACGGCGATGTCCTCACCGCCCAGCTTGAAGCCGTTGCGGTCGCCGTTGCCGGCCTGCGAGCCGTCGCTGAGAGTGCCGTTGTTGTAGGCGAGGGAGTCCTCGATCGTGACGACACCGATCGCGCCGGTGTCGGTCTTGGTGTAGAGGTCCCAGCCGTCGTCGATGTTGTTGTGTGACACCGCGTACCGGAACACGTTTCCGGCGCCGACCGTCAGTTTCGCGGCGAACCCGTCGGCGTCCTCACCGTCGGAGTCGGCGTTGTCGTGCGATTCGGCGCTGAGGATCAGGTTGTTGGCCGGCCACTGCGAGTTCGGGGTGGTCGACAGGATCCGGGACAGCTGCAGGCCGGTGTCCCGGTTGTAGCGGGTGATCGTCCGCTCGAAGATGTTGTTGCTGCCGCCGACGAAGATGCCGTTGTCACCGGCGCGCTCGACGGTGACCCCGTAGACCTTCCAGTAGTTGCCGTTGACGGCGAGCCCGCGGTTCGCCGGGTCCTCGGCCTGGGCGGCGAAGTTCAAGACCGGCTTCTCCCCGTTGTACGCGGTGAGAGTCTTGAGCGCACCGGCCGAACCGTTGTTCCCGGCCGGAATGGTGACCGTCGCCGCGTACGAGTAGGTGCCGCCGCGCAGGTAGATCGTGCCGCCCGCGGTGACCCGGGAGATCGCCGAGGTCAGCGTGGTCGGCGCGGTGATCGTCCCGGCGGCGGAGTCGGTGCCGCCGGGTGCGACGTAAAGCGCGTTGGAAGCCGGCGGCGGTGTGGTGACACTGGCCGACGGGGTGGGGGAGGACGTCGGGGACGACGTGGGGGACGAACTCGGCGTGACCACACCGCCGTCGTCGACCTGGACGTCGTCGAAACGGCCGGACGCGTACTCGGTGAGCAGCCCGATCCGGCCGGCCGTGATGGTGCTGTCGGTGGCCGAACCGACGCTCGTGCCGTTGACCGTCCCGCTGATCGTGGACCCGCTGAACGACAGTTTCAGCGTGTAGAACGTGCTGGTCGAGATGGTCTGACTGAGGCTGCCCAGCACGGTCACCGCGCTGCCGTTCATGGTCTCCAACTGGACCCGGTTGGCACCGGTCAGCGACAGCCGGTACATCTTGGTGGACGCGCTGGCCCGGGCGGTCAGGGCCACCACTCCGGCGCTCGATCCGAACGCGGTCGCCTTGACCCGGGCCTGCACCGAGTAGTTCGCCCACGCGGTGTCACCGGCGAACTGCCGGGCCCGTTCACTGGCCGAGTCGGACTGTTGGAAAACCTGCGATCCGTCGCTGACGACCGACCACGTGCCGCCTGATTTCGACCATCCGGTGGTGCTGCCGGATTCGAAGTCGGCACTGAACAGGGTGGCCGCCTCGGCCGAACCCATCGAAACGAAGAGACCGGCTGCGACCAGGACGGACAGGCCGGCCGCGCCCACAGATCTGCGCAACATCGGGGGATTACTCCTTGTCGCAAATGAATCCGCCGGACACGCCGCATCGAATACACAATGCAGCGTTGGGGATGGTCCGGCGGATCGCCACGGGGAACTATTCCGTAGTGGAATCTGCCACCGGAACAATGGGCGAGTCAACGGAATCCATTTGCAGGTTTGTTGCAGGACCGCCGGTCAGGCGTGCGACGCCAGGAACAGGTCCATGCAGCGTTCGGCGTTCGCGGTGATCGTCAGGGCCGGGTTCGCGAGAGCCGCGGACCCGGGCAGCAGCGCGCCGTCGACGCAGTACAGGTTGTCGTAGCCGCTGACCTTGCCGCTGAAATCGGTGGCCTTGCCCATCACCAGGCCACCGAGTGGATGGTACGTGTTCCGCGAGCCCAGTCCCATCCCGGTGCCCCGGTCGTACGACGGCAGCCCTGTCAGCAGCGAACCCTTCGAGCCCTCGGTGGCCCACCACAGCCGGGTCGCCAGGTCACGCCCGGCCTTGTCGGCCACCGTGTCCATCTCGCCGTACGGCCAGTACACCTTCCCGGCCCCGGTGGCGGCGTCGTAACGGATCTCGCCCCGCTCCGGCGCCAGACTGGTGATCAGGTGCGCGGTCGCCCCGGTCAGCCACGACGGGATCGGTGCCGACTCCCAGGCCATGGTGGCTTTCGCGTACGGGTTGGAGTCGTCGTAGAACTTCACGTTCCCCGGCCCGCCCTGTGCGGTGCCGACGGTCTTGCGCAGACCGAGCCGGGCCACCAGGAAGTCCCCGTTGTTGCCCCAGCCCTTGCCGACCTCGGTGCTCGTCAGACGCGGCAGCCGCCCGCGTGCGCGTGACGTGACCAGCAGCGACGTGCTGTTGAGGGAACCGGCCGCCAGGAACACCCAGTCCGCGGACAGCACCTTGGTCGCCAGCACCGAACCGCGTTCGTCGATCTGCCGGCACGCGACTTCGAGGACCGTGGTGCCGGACACCTCCCGCAGTTCGGTCACCTCGTGCAACGGCAGCACTGTCACGTTGCCGGTGGCCGCCGCCCACTTCAGATAGTTGCGGTCCACGCTGTTCTTGGCACCCGAGTTGCTGCCGAACGGGCCCTCGCCGATGGTGTGGCACGCGGGCACCCGGCCGGCCAACTCGTCCCGGATGACGTTCCAGTTCACCCCGAACGGCACCGGCACGGCGGTCTTGCCGAATTCGGTGATGTACGACAGCCACGAGCGGGCTCCCACGTACGACGCGTGGTTCTGAATGTCCGCGGGGATCGTCGCGGCACCCAGATTCTGCCGGGCGCGCGGCCAGTAGGTGTTCTCGAACTCGGAGTACGACAACTGGGCCGGGTAGACCGACTCCCAGTCGGCACGCCGCGGCTGGGGCATGAACATGCCGATGACCAGCGAACCGCCGCCCACCCCCGAACCGCACATCACCTGGATGCCGTCGCCGGCATGCTTCTGGATGAGTCCGGCCCCGCGGGTGATGGTCTTGCTGATGTCCAGGCCGAGCGGCGGGTTGTCACCGAACCAGGCACATCGCCAGTCCGGGTTGCTGATCGTGCAGAACGTGGTCCCGGAGCCGTCGACGTCCCAGCGCCGGCCTCGTTCCAGCACGGTCACCTTCACCCCGGCCTGCGCCAGCCGGTACGCGGTGACCGCACCGGCGAAACCACTGCCGATGATCAGGGCGGTCTTGCCCTGCACCGCCTGGACATCCCGCAGAGCCGGGGCCAGTGCCACGGTGGCACCGGCCTGGAGCAGCGTGCGACGTTTCATGGCGTCCTCCCGACGACCCACATGGAGAAGAACTGTGATCCGCCGCCGTAGGCGTGACCGAGGGCCGTCGCGGCGTCCGGCACCTGGTGTTCGCCGGCACGGCCCATCACCTGCATGGCGGATTCGGCGAACCGCAGCAGGCCGGACGCGCCGATCGGGTTGGAACAGAGCACCCCGCCGGAAGGGTTGACCGGCAGGACTCCGCCGATGCGGGTCTCACCGGCTTCGACGAGCTTCCAGCCCTGCCCCTGTCCGACAAATCCAATGTTTTCCAGCCACATGGGCTCGAACCAGGAAAACGGAACGTAGAGTTCCGCGACGTCGATCTCGTCCAGCGGGTTCTTGATCCCCGCCGCGGTCCACAACGCGGCCGCGGCCTCAGCGCCCGCCCGCGGATTCACGTGATCCTTGCCGGAATAGAACGTCGGCTCGGTTCGCATGGCCGTCGCTTTGATCCAGGCGACCTGGCGGTCAGCAGCGGAAGCAGCATCCCCGATCACCACCGCACACGCGCCGTCGGACGAGGGACACGTCTCGTCGTACCGGATCGGGTCCCACAACATCCGCGACGCCTGCACCGACTCCACGGTGATGTCGGGTTGCCGCAGGTGGGCGTGCGGATTCAACGCCCCGTTGCGGCGATCCTTGACGGCGACCAGGGCCCCGATGTGCGGCGGCGCCCCGGACCGGCGGATGTAGGAACGGATGTGCGGGGCGAAATAGCCACCGGCGCCCGCGGTGATCGGTGCGGTGAACGGCGGCTGGATCGACAGCGCCCACATGGCGTTCGACTCGGACTGCTTCTCGAAGGCGACCGCGAGCACCCGCCGGTGCACACCGGCCCGGATCAGGCTGGTCGCCACGATCGCGGTGGCGCCACCCACCGAACCGGCCGTGTGCACCCGGAGCAGCGGTTTCCCGGCGGCGCCGATCGCGTCGGCCAGGAACAGTTCGGGCATCATCACGCCCTCGAACAGGTCCGGCGCCTTGCCCAGCACCACGGCGTCGATCTGCGACCAGTCGGTGCCCGCGTCGAGCAGGGCCCGGTCGATCGCCTCCCGGCAGAGCCCGGCCATCGACACGTCGGTCCGCCGGGTCCGGTGGTCGGTCTGCCCGGTCCCGAGCACGGCGGCTCGTCTCATGACAACCCTCCCAGCGTGCACACCAGGTTCTGTTGCAGCAGCGGGCCGCTCGTGGCATGGGCCACCGCGGTCCGCGCCCGGCCGGACCTGATCTCCGCGGCGGCGGCCCCGATCCGGGACAGGCCACCGGAGAACATCGCGTTCCCGGTGTTCGGCAGGTAGCGGACCCCGCCGCCGAGCCCGAGCGCGCGCCGCAGCAGCAACTCCTGATGGGTGAACGGGGCGTGCAGTGCGGCCACGTCCACGTCCGGGCCGAGACCGGCGTCGACGGCGGCGGCGGTCGCGGACGGGACCGTGGTCAGATCACGCTCGCCGAATCCCTGCCGGTCGACGCGATGCGCGATGCCGGTGATCCAGGCGGGTCGCTCCCGGCTTCGGGTCGCACGATCCCGCGCGGCCAGGACGACGGCTGAGGCGCCGTCCGCGACCGGCGCGACGTCGTGCTCCCGCAAAGGCGTCGCCGTGTACGGGTGGGCGAGGTCCCCACCGGCCACGTCCGCCATGTCCTGCTCGGTGAACAGTCCCGCCTCCAGGGCCAGCCGGGCCTGCAGCGCGGCGAGACTGATCGCGTCCGGCCAGAGCGGGGCCACCGTGTACGGGTCGGTCTGCAGGGCCAGCACCCGGTTCAGGTCACCGGCGGTGCCTCTGCCGAACCCGTACACCACTGCCGTCTCGGCTTCTCCGGCGAGGATCTTGAGGTAGGCCTCGTACAGCGCCCATGCGGCGTCCATCTCCACGTGCGATTCGCTGATCGGCGGGACCGCGCCGATCGCGTCGACCGCACTGACGAAGGAGAACGCCCGCCCGGCCAGGTAGTCCGACGAGCCCGAGCACCAGAAGTCGACCTCCCGGCGGCCCAGCCCGGCGTCCTGCAGAGCCTGTTCGAAGACCGGCACCAGGGCCTCGGAGTGGGACGACTGCGCGAATCCGATGACGGCGATGTCGTTCACAGATGCTCCGCGAAGGACTCGAAGGGGGCGTCCGGTTCGCCGGACGGCTCGAAGTGGTCGATGTTCTCCGGGGTCGTCGACCACTCGGATCGGTCCCGCCACACCGCCGCCACCCGTTGGCCCATCCGCACCTCGGCGGCCGGGACTCCGAGGATCAGGTGCGGGATCGGGATGTCCGCGCCGTCGAGCAGGACCTGCGCCACCACGTACGGCGGGGTCAGCCGCTGGCCGGCGAACGGCACGTTCACCACGCAGAACGTGGTCACCGTGCCCCGGTCCGCGATGTCGACCACCTCGCCGGGAGCCACCCCGTCGGCGGGACAGACGCGCGGCGGGACGTACACCTTGCGGCAGGCGGGGCAGCGCTGACCGATGATCCGGCCCTCGGCGAGTGCCCGCAGGTAGCGGTCCTCCTCGACGGAGGTGGTGTGCGTGTAGTGCAACCGGATCGGCGTCGTCATGATCACCACAGGGTCGCCGTCCGGCGTGGGCGTGCTGGCGGCGGTGCCGGGTTCGAAACAGGCGATGTCGCGGATGTGACCGGTCGGCGACGGGGCCCAGCGGACCCGTACCCGCAACCCGGTCTTGATCTTGCCGGGCGAACCCACGTCGACCGCGTGCAGCAGCGGCGTGTCGGCGCCGTCGAGCAGGATCAGCGCCCAGGCGAACGGCCGGTCGAGCGGCTGGCCTTCCAGGGGCCGGGCGGTCCAGGTCCAGGTGAGCACGGTGCCGGTGGGGGAGACCTCGACGAGATCGGTGACCGGTGCGTGGGTGGCCGGGTCGTATTCCAGCGGCGGCACGTGCACCCGCCCGTCGGCGGTCCGCGAACCCAGCACCCGGCCGTCCCGCAACCCCGCCATGAACCGGCCCAGCACCGGCCCGAGCGACCGCGTGTAGTCGAACGCGATGGTGAACGGTGCCGCCAGGGTATCCACGTCAAAGAGTGAAACACGTTACAACTTTGCCCGGCAAGAACGTGGCCGCCACCGCTTTTACATAACTGTAACGAGTTATAGGGTCATGGTATGACCGGGATCGGGATGTGGACCATCGCGGCGCAGTCCCCGCAGCTCGTGGCCATCGTGGAACCGGGCGGCCGCACTCTCACCTACGGCGAGCTGGCCGCCGAGGCCGACCGGATCGCCCGCGGGCTGCGCGAGGCGGGCCTGGCGACCGGCGACACCATCGCGCTGCTGCTGCCCAACGGCGCCGACATCCTCACCGTCTACTTCGCCGCCGCCCAGATCGGGCTGCACGTCGTGCCGCTGAACTGGCATCTGACCCCCGCCGAACTGGGCCACATCCTGCGTGACAGCGGCGCCCGCGCGTTCGTCGCCGACCCGCGATTCGGCGACGCCGCCCGGGCCGCCGGCGGTGACGTCGAGCTGCGCTACACCACCGGCGACATCCCCGGCTTCCGGTCGTTGTCCGGGCTCGGCGCGGGCGGCTCCGGAAGACCCGGCGGCCGGACGACGGGGGCGCTCATGGTCTACACCTCGGGCACGTCCGGACGGCCCAAAGGCGTGCGCCGCCCCCTGCTGGGCCTCGACCCCGACCAGGTGCCGCCGGTGTCGCTGTGGTTCTTCGGCCTGTTCGGCCTGCGCCCGTTCGACGATCACGTGCATCTGTGCTGCTCACCGCTCTACCACACGGCGGTGATGAACTTCGCTGTCATCTCCCTCCAGTTCGGGCACCCGGTCGTCGTGATGGACCACTGGGACGCTCTTCAGTTTCTTCGCCTGGTTCAGGACTATCGGGTGACCCACAGCCACATGGTTCCCACCCAGTTCCGGCGGCTGCTTTCCATTCCTCGTTCGGCGCGTACCGACGTCTCCTCGATGCGCGCGATGATCCACGGGGCCGCGCCCTGCCCGCAGCCGGTCAAACGGGCGATGCTGGAGTGGTTCGGGCCGGTGGTGGTCGAGTACTACGCGGCTTCCGAAGGCGGCGGCACCCTGATCACCGCGGCCGAGTGGCTGGCGCGGCCGGGGTCGGTGGGCCGGGCGTGGCCCGGATCCCGGGTTCGGGTGCTCGACGACGACGGCAAGGACCGCCCGGCCGGTGAAGCCGGCACCGTCTACCTGCAGATGGGGGACGCGACGTTCGAATATCACCGGGACGCCGAGAAGACCCGCCGGTCCTGGCGCGACCGGATGTTCACCGTCGGCGACATCGGCTATCTCGACGACGACGGCTACCTGTTCCTCTGCGACCGGGCCAGCGACGTGATCATCACCGGTGGGGTGAACGTCTACCCCGCCGAGATCGAGAACGAACTGGCCGTGCACCCCGCGGTCGCCGACGCCGCGGTCTTCGGGATCCCGCACGACGAATGGGGCGAGGAGATCAAAGCCGTCGTGCAGCCCGTTCCCGGCGTCGATCCCGGCCCGGCCCTCACCACCGAGCTACTCGCCTTCCTGACCGGTCGGCTGGCCCGTTTCAAACTGCCGCGAACCGTCGACTACGTCGATGCGATGCCCCGCGACCCCAACGGCAAGCTCTACAAACGTCACTTGCGGGACCCGTACTGGGCGGGCCGGGAGAAGGCCATCTGACAGGCCCGGCACAGCGGGATCCTGAAAACGGACCCTAGCGTCACGGCGTGCTCGAACCTCAACCCGTCCGGGACCGGTACTTCGACCTGCTGCGTGTGCTGGCGATCATCCGGGTGTCGGTCTTCCACTTCTTCCCGTACGCCGTACTGGAACTGGCCTTCCCCTCGATGGGCGTGATGTTCGCCCTCGCCGGATCGCTGATGGCCAACTCCCTGAACCGCGGCTCCGTCACCAGTGTCGTCCGGGGCCGGATGCGCCGGCTGCTGCCCGCGCTCTGGGTGCTGGCCGCGATCCTGGTACCGGTGATGTTCCTGGTCGGCTGGGAACGCAAAGCCCCGCTCTGGCACCTGATCGCCTGGATCGTGCCGATCGCGAACCCACCGGCCAGCGGTTTCGGCTTCGAGGCCGCCGAAGTCCTGTGGTACCTGGTCACCTACTTCTGGCTGGTCCTGGCCTCGCCGCTGCTGTACTGGCTGTACCGCCGCGCCCGCCTGCTCACCGTCGCGCTGCCGCTCGCGGTGCTCGCTGTGGTGACCGTCTTCCCGATCTGGCCCGCCCCCGCGATCGAAGAGGTCGGCGTCGACCTGCTGACCTTCGCGACCTGCTGGATCCTCGGATTCGCCCACCGCGACGGCACACTGCGCCGGATTCCGGCCTGGCTGATCGGCGTCCTCGCGGTCGGCTGCGTGGCGCTGGCGCTGGCCTGGGGCCACAGCGGCGTCAAGGAGATCCCGCTCGCCTACGCCGTCTACAACGCCGGTTTCGTCCTGGCGCTGCTCCGCTGGAAACCGGACATGGCCTGGCTGGCCCGCCGCCGCGGCCTGTCCTCCTGGGTGGCACTGATCAACGCCCGGGCGGTCACCATCTACCTCTGGAACAACGTCGCGATCGCCCTCTGCTACCCGGTCGGCGACGCCCTGGAGGTCTGGCGGTTGGGCAGATTCTTCGAGATCGGGTACGTGGCGACAGCGCTGGCGCTGCTGGCCGACGCGGTCCTGCTGTTCGGCTGGGTCGAAGACCTGGCGGCCCGCCGCCGCCCCCGCTTCCTGCCGTGGCCGCACTCCGGCCCCACGCCGGCCGCTCCCCGGGTCCGCAGCACCGCAAAGGTCCCCGACCACGAACCGCCGACGATGCCCCGGATGGTCCTGTCCGCGAACACCGCCCACGCCGAGACCACCATCTTCCGCCCACCCCGCCACGCCGCTCCCCATCACGACCGCCGGCGATGACTGACGGCGAGGACGAAGGGATCGGCATCCCCGGGCCAGACGCTCAGGGGCGGCCACCGGATCGGTGGCCGCCCCTGAGGGTCGAAGGGCCGGTGGCCAGAGTTCTTACCGACTACTTACGGGGCCGTCCCGAACCCGTCTGCCACTTCGTGCCACCCGTACCTGCGAGTGGCGGCCTCCACCGGAGTCGCCTCGGTACCAAGAGGCTACGAGGAGTAGAGCGTGCGAACCACACCACACGGAGTCGGACGAATGCACACACGTACCGCGCGGATCGCGATGGCCGCGGCAGTCGTCGCCGCGACCGGGGTATTGACCGCGACATTCGTCTCCAGCGGCGGTAAGGGGACCGCGGACGCGGCCACCGAACTGAACCAGTTCGTCCCCATCCAGCAGGTGCAGCCGAACGTGCGGAATCCCGCGCCTGGCGCCCAGGCGTCATCGGGCGTCTTCACCGTGGACTGTGGCACCAACGGCAACGGCAAGTTCAGCCCGGACAACCCCGTCGCGCAGCCGGGCATCAAGAACGGTGCCGAGCACCTCCACGACTTCATCGGCAACCTGGCCATCACCACGAACTCCTCCGACGCCGACCTGGACGCCTCGGGGACGACGTGCCGCAACGGGGACAAGTCCTCGTACTTCTGGCCGGTCGTGCGGATCGACAGGACCGTCCGCTCCGGGGCCGAAGTCGCCCGTGCTCTTTCGGCGACGACCCCGATGGTCACCTGCCCCAGCGTTCGCAACCGGCTGCCCGCCGTGCCGGCTCGGGCCAGGGCCGCGGTCGACACCCGCCTGGCCTCACTCGATCGAGTCGCCGCCGCCGCCGACAAGCGGATGGCCGCGAGCAAGGGCCGCATCGACGCCCGCCTCAACGCGTCCGTGCTGGCCGACCTGCGCACCCAGCGCGCTCGACTGATCAAGGGCATCAGCGACGACATCGCCGCGGCCGGTGGCGGCCGGACCTCGGGCCTGGTGTCGCTGGTGGAATGCGACGCCAGTTACGACGGCATGCACGCTGGCATGCGCCACTCCGTCGCCGGTGTGAAGGCCGCTCTGGCCGCCTCCGCGCAGATCCAGTGCCCGACCGTGCGTGACAAGCTGCCCGGTGTACCCGCCCAGGCCGTCGGTGAGGTCAACCGTAGTCTCGCCGAACTCGACCGGCAGCTCTCCGAGGCCAACGAACGCCTGATCACCACCCGCGGACAGGGCGGGAACAACTTCGTCGACAACGCGATCCTCGGCCCCCTGAAGGCCAAGCGAACCGCTGTGCTCGACCGTATCGGCATCGCGATCTCCCGCAACGCCGCCCGTCCCCAGGGACTCGAGACCCTGGCCGGCTGCACCGTGACCGGCCAGACCGAGGGCGACCAGAACGGTGGGGCGGCGACCCCCAGTGCCCCCGCCGCGCTGCCCGACCCGCAGGGCCCGAACCTCGAACTGCCCAACAACACCGGCGGCGTCGTCCGGCCCGCATCGGTGCTGATCGAATACCGCGGTAACGCCACCAGCAAGGTCGTGCCCATGCCGAAGTTCCTGCGGGCGCTCACCGGTGACGCCAAACCGACCAGCCGCGGCCCGGCCAACGCCCGCGCGACCTGGACCTGCTCCGGCTTCACCGACCGCCTCGCCGACAAGTACCCGATCTGCCCGAAGGGCAGCCAGGTCCAGCGCGTACAGGATTTCCCCGGCTGCTGGGACGGCAAGAACATCGACAGCACCAACCACCGCGACCACCTGGCCTTCGCCGACGCCGCCACCGGCGCCTGCAAGCAGGGCTTCGCAGCCATCCCGCAACTGCGCATCACCATCTCGTACGACATCCCACGCGACGTGCAGGTCAAGGGGCAGTTCGCACTCGACTCCTTCCCTGAGGAGGACCACAACCCGTTCTCCGACCACAACGACTTCATCAACGTCAACTCCGCCCAGACCATGCAGAAGATCGCCACCTGCATCAACAAGGGCAAGACCTGCCGCTGAGCGAGATCGCCGTACCGGCACCCCTCGACTGCGCCGCCGAGGTTCACCGAACCTCGGCGGCGCAGTCCGGCATGGCGGGTGGTCAACCAGCTCAGATGCCGGTCAGGGTGAAGTCGATGGACCGGCGGTGACGCGCCGAGCCGTTCACAGCAGCTTGTGCAGCCTCCCCAACGTCTCGTCCGCCTCGCTGACCAGGTCGGACATCACCTCGGCGACCGGGCGGACCGCGTTCATCCGGCCCACGATCTGGCCCACCGGCATCGGCACCACCGTCGGGTCACCGGAAGCCATCAGCCGGTCGTGGGCCCCGGACACCAGCAGGTTCTGCAACGGCATCGGCAGCGTCGCCGGTGCGTCCTGCGCCGACCACGCCTCGGTCCACCGGTTGCGCAGCAGGCGTGCCGGTTTGCCGGAGTAGATCCGGCTGCGCACCGTGTCGCTGGAGGTGGCCCGCAGCAGCGCCTCGCGCAGTGCGGGGCTGCTCTCGTACTCGGCGGTGCCCAGCCACACCGACCCCATCCACACGCCGCTCGCACCGAGGGCCAGAGCTGCCGCGATCTGCCGGCCACTGCCGATGCCTCCGGCGGCCAGCACCGGCACGCTGACGGCGTCCACCACTTCCGGGACCAGCACCATTCCGGCGATCTCCCCGGTGTGACCGCCCGCCTCGTAGCCTTGGGCCACCACGATGTCGACGCCGCTCGTGACGTGACTGCGGGCGTGTTCGGCCCGCCCGGCCAGCGCCGCCACCAGCAGACCGCGGGCGTGGGCCTGTTCGATCACGTCGGGCGGTGGCGGGCCGAGGGCGTTGGCGATCAGTCGTACCGGATGGTTGAGGGCCACTTCGATGTGGGCGCGGGCGACCGAGTGCAGCCAGCCGAGCACGCCGGGACGGTCCTGGGCGGCGAGCAACGGCGGAACACCGAGGCGCAGCAGCGTACGTTCGACGAAGTCGCGGTGTCCGGAAGGGACCATGGCGCTGAGGTCGTCCGGCAGTCCTTCGGTGGGCACCCGGCTGGGCATCACCACGTCGACGCCGTACGGGCGGCCGCCGGTTGCGGTGTCCAGCCAGGTCAGGACGTCGTCCAGTTCGCTCGCGTCGTTGAAGCGGACGGCGCCCAGCACCCCGAGCCCACCGGCCCGGCTGATCGCCGCGACGACGTGTTCGGACGGGCTGAAGCCGACGATCGGGACGTCGATGCCGAGCAGGTCGCAGAAGTCAGTCCGCATCGTGTTCCTTCGTGTAGGTGTGGGCCCAGCGGTAGTCGGCTTTGCCGCTGATGGTGCGGGCGATCGCATCGACGAGCCAGATCGAGCGCGGAACCTTGTAGCCGGCGACCTGTTTACGCACATGTCCGGTCAAGTCCGATAAATCAACTGAGCCGCGCGGCTGCACCAGCGCCACCACCTTCTGACCCAGCAGCTCGTCGGGAAGCCCGATCACCAGCGCGTCGAAAACCGCCGGATGCGACTTCAGGGCCCCCTCGACCTCTTCCGGAAAGACTTTCTCCCCGCCGGTGTTGACGCAGGTGTTCCCCCGCCCGAGCAGCGTGATCGTCCCGTCGTCCTCGATCCGCGCCAGGTCGCCGGGAATCGCGTACCGGACTCCGTCGATCTCGGTCAGCAGCGCGGCGGTCTTGACCGGGTCCTGGAAATATCCGAGCGGCACGTGCCCACCCCGGGCCAGCCGGCCGATCACCCCGGGCCCGGCCTTCTTGCCGTTCTCGTCGATGACGATGGTGTCCGGGCCCGGCGTGATCCGTGGCCCGTCGACCGCGCCGCCGTCCACCTCGGCGACGATGCCGATCCCGGCGAACCCGGTCTCCGACGACCCGACCGCGTCGGTGACCAGCACGTCCGGCAGTGTTTGCAGGTACTGCCGTTTCACCGACGGCGAGAAGAGCGCGGCACTCGACGAGATCGCCATCAGCGACGACCCGTCGTACTTCCCGGCCAGGTAGGCCTCGATGATCGGCCGGGCCATCGCGTCACCGATCAGCACGATCACGTTGACCTGTCGGCGTTCGACGGTGCGCCACACCTCGTCGGCGTCGAAATGCGGCAGGAAGACCACGGTGTCCCCGGCGAACAGGGCGGCCAGGGCGGCCCACTGGGCGTTGCCGTGGATCAGCGGGGCCAGGCAGAACCGGGTCATCGGCGGCATCTCCCGGCGGCTCTGCGCCCACTCGTCGTCCAAGGGGATGCCGGACATGAAGTCGATGCCGCCGCCGAGGACCCGCCAGACGTCCTCGTGCCGCCAGACGACACCTTTCGGATAGCCGGTGGTGCCGCCGGTGTAGAGCAGGTAGACGTCGTCGCCGGAGCGTTCCTCGAAGTCCCTCGTCCCCGAGCCCTTCAGCGCATCCGCATAGGAGATGTCTGACAAAGCGGCCGTGCTGCCGTCCGGCAGTGCGACTGTCGCGCGGAAATCATGCCCGACGGCCGCGACCCGAGCCGAGAACCCCCGGTCGTGAATCAGCGCGACCAGGCCGGCGTCCTCGAAGAGATACTGCAACTCGTTCTCGACATACCGATAGTTGACGTTGACGACCACCGCGCGGAGTTTGTAGACGGCGATCATGGCCACCACGGCCTCGATCGAATTACCCGCGTACAACCCGACGTGGGCGCCCTTGCCCACTCCTCGACTCTGCAGGAAATGGGCCAGACGGTTGGCGCTGTCCTCCAGCTCCGCGTAGGTGATCTCACGCTCGCCGCAGGCCACCGCGACGCGATCTCCGAAGGCGTCGACCGCGTGCTCGAACAGGTCCGCAATATTGGCCGCCATCAACGCAAAGTAGAACCTGTTATCGTTCCGGGCAAGGCTCGGAGCAGGTCGTTGCACAGTGAGGAGAACCGGGTGGACGCTCTCGTCGAGCAGCGCGGACCGATCCTGATCGTCACGATGAACCGGCCGCAGGTCCGCAACGCGCTCTCCGCCGAGATGATGGCCGTGATGCGCGACGCCTGGGACCGCGTCGACACCGACCCGGACATCCGCGCCGCGATCCTCACCGGAGCCGGCGGGGCGTTCTGCGCCGGCGCCGACCTGCGCGCCATGACCGCCGACCACCCCGGCGACGGCTTCCGCAACGGCGGCACCGACCTGTCCCGGATCGACGCGTTACTCAAGGGCCGACGCCTGACCAAACCGCTGATCGCCGCAGTCGAGGGCCCGGCCGTCGCCGGTGGCACCGAGATCCTGCAGGCCACCGACGTGCGAGTAGCCGGCGAGAGCGCCCGCTTCGGCGTCTCCGAAGCACGCTGGGGTCTTTTTCCACTCGGGGGTTCCGCAGTTCGTCTACCGCGCCAGCTTCCTTACACGGTCGCTGTCGAGTTGTTGCTGACCGGCCGGCACATTCGAGCAGCGGAAGCGAAAGAAATCGGCTTGATCGGCCACGTGGTCCCCGACGGCCGGGCGCTCGACAAGGCCCTGGAGATCGCCGAGGTCATCGCCGCCAACGGCCCACTGGCCGTGCAGGCCATCCTGCGCACCATCCGGGAAACCGAGGGCCTGCCCGAAAACGACGCCTTCACGATCGAATCCCGCATCGGCATGGAAGTCTTCACCTCCGACGACGCAAAAGAAGGACCGAGAGCGTTCATCGAAAAACGAAAAGCGAACTTCAACGGCCGTTGACGGTACGGACCACACAACGGTCCCGTAGCCCCCGCGCGACGCGGGCGGCACACCGGGCCGTCGACGCGGCCGCCGGGCCGAATGCGGTGCTCACCGAAAACCCGCGCGCCGCCACGGCGCGCGGGTCCCCGTACTCACATCAGGCCTTGCAGTTGTTCTTCTTCTTCCAGGCGGCGACCGCCTTGGCCGGGCTCTTCTCCCCGCCCTTGCGCCACGACGTCAGGTAGCTCGCCGGCCACACCACACCCCGGCGGACCTTCCAGTCACCGGTCTTCTTGCAGGCCGGCGAGATGCCGTAGTGCACGTGGCAGACGTTGTTGGCGTTACCGGTCTTGCCGACCTTGCCGAGGTGCTTGCCGGCCTTGACCCGCACACCCTTCTTGATGCCCGCGGTCACCACGCTCAGGTGCGAGCCGTAGTAGCGCACGCCGTCGTCACCGAGGATCGACACGAACTTGCCACCGTTGTAGGGGCCGTCCGGCTTGCCCTTCTTGTACTTGTCGACCCGGCTGACCTCCAGCACCACACCGTCGGTGGTGGCCCGGAACGGCTTGCCGCAGGCGGCGAAGATGTCGGTAGCCGGGTAACCGGAGTGGGTCTTGTGGAACGCGACGTTCGCCGCCTTCACCGGAAAGATGTACTTGCGGGTGGCGGCCGCCGCGACGAGCTCCAGGTCAGCAGGCGCCTCCGCGACCGCCTGCTGCGCCGGTGAGGTCACCACGGCAGCCTGCCGCTGGTCCGCGGGTGCCGTAACCGCCTCACCGGCACCGAGACCGGCCAGAACGGCCAGAGCGGTGAACCCGGCCAGATAGGGATGGATTTTCATCGCGTCACCATAAGCGCAGGCGGAGATCCCGCGCTCGCCCCTGTGGCATTCACCTCGAATGATTGTTCAGTGTTCGCGCCGGCCGGATCGGCGTTCAGGGGCGGTTCTCGTGGACGTACTCACGGCCGCGGATGAACGCCTCCACCGGGTCGCCGCAGTACAGCCACGGCCACCTGCTGGCCTGGTCGCCGAGCAGGTCGTGGGCGTGCCCGGCGGCTTCGAACGCCTCGACGAACTCGCACATCAGCGCGAACGTGGCGACCCGCGGCACCCAGCCGGGGCCGGTCCGGAAGTTCGGGTGCAGGTAGGACTTGGCGGCCGCCGCCACGATCTCCTCCCGCACGTCCGGCTGCCTGATCCACTCCGCGTCCTCACCGCTCGGCAGCGACACCCACTTCTCCAGATGGGCGACCGCGATCAGCTCCGGCAGCCAGCTCCCCTCCGGTGCGGCGGCCGTCGCCTTCCGGGCGAACTCGAACATCAGCTCGTGACTGCCCGACCACTTGGCACAGAGGAACTGCAGGTACTCCTCGTGCGCCACGATGTGCAGCGGATGCCGTTTGATCACCTCGTCGAACCGGGCCTGCGCCTCGGCCCGGCCCACCTGACGGCCACGCGCCGAAGCGACCAGCCACGTCCAGGCGGTCACGTCGTCGGGGTCCCGTTCGACCACCTCGTTCAGCAGGTTCTCGGCCAGTTTGAGTCGCCGGGCGAACTCCCGGAACTGCTCACCACTGGTGTACTGGGCCCGCTTCGCGCCGCGCGCCTCCCACGCCCACTGCACCGCGTGACAGCCGCGCACCAGCACCGGCAGTGTCGACTCCGGCTCGGCCGCCACCCATTCCTGGATCCACTCCTGCACGTCGTCGACCCCGGTGGCCGCCTCCATCAGGAAAGCCCGCTCGTCCGGATCGGTCGCTGCGGCGAACACGTCCCGGGCGGTGCGCCAGTCCCGGTTCGTCAACGCGTCGATCAGTCGCCGGGACGTCGGATCCCCGTACGACGGATCGATGACGAGCGACGGCGTCGCTTCCCGGTTCTTACGGCTGAACGGCCACATGAGATGTTCCTCCCCGTTGTTGATCGAGGATCCTAAACGCCGGGCCCCAGGTACGCGCGAACGGCCGTGATCATCACGCGGCCGTCCCGGAACGTCAGGCACCACGTGTGCGTATTGAGCGCGGTCTTCGCCCTGCCCGGCCAGCCGACGACCTGCCGGACGTACACCTCCCGGTCCGCGTGCGCCCGGTCCGCGTGCGCCCGGTCCGTGTGCTCGCCGGCGGGAAAGAGCCGGAAGAACGACGGTCCGGTCTGGCGGAGTTGGCGGAAGCGGCTCCGTTCGTACGAAATCGTCTCGGGGTGTCGTGGGTCGACGTCGGTCAGCCAGCCCGCCTCGTCACCGGACGTGAAGGCCACCGTCCTGCGCCGCAGCATCTCCACGACCAGTTCCGCGTGGTGTCCGGGTGGCGCCGGGGCGGTCGCAGCCGGGGGAGTGCCCGCGACCGTCAGTGCGATCACGAGCATCGTGCCGACCAGCGGTCCCCGGCTCATGGACCGGAGACTATAGCTGTGTTTCTTTACCGTCCGTCGCTCAAGATCAACAAGCCGATCCCGATCAAGACCACCGGCAGCAGTACGTGGCCCCAGCGGCCCAGTGCCCGCGCGATCACCGGACGGGTCGCGAAGAATCGTCCGGCCGCCACCCACACGGCCACCAGCAGCAGAAAGACGACTACATAGACGGTCATGCCGCCGGCGCCCGCCGACGCGAAGACCGGCACGTACACGCCGATGTTGTCCCCTCCGTTGCCGAACGTCACGGCGGCGACCTCGGCGACGCCGGGCGCTCTGGCGGCATCCCCGGACTTCTCGTCCTCGTCGTCTCTCCGGTGCCGCCACGCCTGGATGCCGGCTTTGATGCCCAGGGCCAGCGGCAACAGCCCGAGGAAGGGGATCGCCTCGGCGGGCAGGAACGTGGCACCGAACGCGGCCGCCACCGCCACCCCGAGGATTCCGGCGAACCCCAGGTACTGACCGGCCATGATGTTCCGGGTGCTGCTGCGATGCCCGGCTCCCTGCGCGAAGAACAGCGCGAGGATCAGGATGTCGTCGACGTTGGTGACGGCGAACAGCCCCACCGCTGAGCCGATGACTGTGACGTCGATGCTCACCGGAGCCGTTCCAACGGCCGGGCCCGTCTTTCCACTAGCCGCTCCGTTGTGTCAGGACTCCGCTCGTGACGCCGGTGACCAGTGTGGGTCGCGGCCGATGAACCCGATCAACCGGGTCTGCGGGTCGGCGTCCGCCGGAACCGGGACGGCCGGGCCGTACTGGCCGGAACCACGCAGCACCGCGTCCATCGGTTCCATCCCGGCGAACAGTTCGGCACAGTGCTCCGGGTCGAGCCGATCGTCCTGTCCGGTGGCGCGGGCCAGATCCCACGTGTGCATGAAGACGTCAGTCGTATAGAAGCGGTCGATCGCCTGATCTAGCGGAATCTCGCCGAGATGCGGATTGGACAGCGTCCGTCCCGGGGTCTCCGGATCATCGAGCAGCTCTTGTACGGCCGTCACGTGCACCTGCCAGGCACCCACCGGATCGGTGCCGGCGTCCGGTCTCCGCGGCAGAGTCAGATCGGCACCCGACTGCAGCAGACCCAGAAGCCACTCGATCAGGTGACGGGGCACGTCCCGCGCCACCCATCCGGCGACCGGAGCCGGGGCGTCCCAGTCCTTCGCGCCTTCGACGCGCGCGGTGAAGTCGGCGGCGATCCGGCGATGCCGTTCAGCGGGAGGTAGTGCGGACAGCGACATAGGTGGTGTCCCTTCGTTACTCTCGGTGCTTTGAACTCTTCAGTTTAAAGCACTTCATGGAGTACGCGGGGCGATCCGGCTGTGGAGTCACCGACCTCGCCCGCGCGGCCCCGGTGAAGCGGCGGTGACGGTGGAGCCGGTCGGCCAGGTCGAGTGGTTATAGGCGCATCGGCTACGGCCGCACAAGCTCGGGCGCATCGACTCGGCCGCATCGACTCGGCCGCACAGGCTCGGGCGCATCAACTCGGGCGCATCGGCCTATCCGATCGGGCCTATCAGCGATGCTCGGAAACAGCGCTCGCGATTGGCATCAGCAATGCTTGCAGGCTTTGCTTTGCAGTAGCAGCGCGCAGGCTGGACCTGGCGACAGCGTGATCGGGTCAACCGTGCACCGGCGTGATCCGGTAACTGCTCCCGGCCCGGCATGGCCGGTTCGGTAACGGCTCGCGGCCCGGTTCGTGCGCAGATTGCGTGCCGGCTTGTTCAACGGCATGCGTGCCGACTTGCCAGCAGATTGCGGGCCGACTTGGCAACGGCGTGCGGGCCGACTTGGCAACGATGTGCGCGGCCTGACCTTACAACTGTGGGTGGGCTTGGCCCGGAAACGCAGAAGAGCGTGCGGAGGCCCTGATCCGAACCGGATCGAGACTTCCGCACGCTCTCCGTTTCACCGTCACCGACAGTTATTTCCGGTCGATGGCGAGATCAAATAAGGGACCGTTTATCAGGTCCGTCGAACGTCAGATCGTGCGGATGTTCTCGGCCTGCGGGCCCTTCTGGCCCTGCGAGATCTCGAATTCCACCCGCTGGTTCTCCTCGAGCGTGCGGTAACCCGACGACGCGATCGCCGAGAAGTGGGCGAACACGTCGGGGCCGCCGCCGTCCTGGGTGATGAAGCCGAAGCCCTTGTCGCCGTTGAACCACTTCACGGTACCGGTGGCCATGTTTATCTCCTTGCGGGGTTGGGAGCACCGCACCGTGCGGAACTCCACGTCACTGCATTGATGACCACCCGGAAGTCGGGATCGACAAAAAACGCCTGTCGGCCGGGATGCCCGTCAGGCGTCGAAATCGTCGGTGGAAATCAAAACTGCAACACGCCCAACGTAACACACGAATCGGGGAAGGACCCGAGAAAGCCACCACTAGGAGCGTAGGGTCGAGCGAAATCGGTGCCACTCGTCGGAGGTGAAATGCTTGTCATCCACGCACCCCTGATCGCAGCGTTGGCACTGATCATCAGCTCTTCCCCGAACGTTCCCGCAGCCTTAGCCTCCTCGCCACCCATCTCGACACCCGCCATCCCCGGAGCCCCGTCGCCCGTGACCACCCCGGCCGCCCGCTCCACCTCAGCCAACGCCACCACCCCAGCCACCCACTCCTTCCCGGCCGCACACTCCGGTCCGCCGGACCGCACTGATCCAGCTGTCCCGATGCTCCCGCGTACCGCCGCCAGCCGCCC
Organism: Actinoplanes derwentensis; assembly: GCF_900104725.1. NCBI lineage: Bacteria > Bacillati > Actinomycetota > Actinomycetes > Micromonosporales > Micromonosporaceae > Actinoplanes > Actinoplanes derwentensis. The sequence continues at coordinate 4,705,707 of NZ_LT629758.1, read as the reverse complement.
GCTCCCGACAAACCCGCCTGTCCGGCTCTTTCGCGCAGACCTGCCCGTCCCCGCGATTCCAGCCGCACCCGCCCGCCCGCGCGTCCGCATCGACCCGGCCGCCCCGATTCCCGGCCGCCTGCCAGTGCACGCTGACCGAGGTGTCTTCGCTGCTCACGATGGTCCAGCTTCGTCTGGCCGTTCGGAGTCCGTTGTCCGCGCCGACCTGACCAATCCGACCGGTGCAACTGATCTGGGTGCCAGTGCCGGGGCAGCAGACCTGGAAGACGGTGTCGGGGCGGTTGATCTGGGCGGTGCGGCTGATTCGGGTGACCGTGCCGGGGCGGCTGTTCTGGGCAGCGTGGCTGGTGTGGTTGATCTAGGTGACCGTGCCGGGGCGGCTGACCCCCGTAGCCCGTCTGACGTGAGTACGCCGGTGGTTCCCGCAGCTCCGACGGCCTCTGTCGGGGACGCCGTGCCAGTACCGGAGATCCCCGACCGTGCCATGTGGCGGCCGGCGGACCTCGGTGGGTCGAAGCCGTACCCGGTCGACGGTGAGAGCTGGCCCAAGATCCGCCCGCCCCGCCCCTGTGGCCTGAAAGCGCCCCAGCCGTCCGCCGAACGCGGGGTCTCCGCAGTGATCGACGTCGACCAGGCCCCGGTCGTGGTCCTGGAATACCTCGCCCTGCACCGCTCCGACCGGGCCGCCCGCGAGTACCTACGAGGCCTGCGAACGTCGCTGAGCAGCTGCGACGACGACACCTGGACACTGATCGCGACCGGCCGTGACCGTCTGGTCCTGCGCTGGAGCCAGAGCTGGGAACACGTTGACCAACAGATCACCCATCACACGTTCGTGGTGGTAGCCCGAACCGGCCCAGCGATCGTCGTCGTCGCCGACGTCGGCTGGGAGACCTCCGACGGTGACCGCGCCCGAGCCGAGAAGCTGATGACCCGAGCCCTGAAGCGGGCATCCTCCCTCCACCGGCCAGCCCCTGCCCCCTGAGATTCACCCGCCCGTGTCCAGCCGACTCGCGCCGCGCCGGTCATGGATGACCTGTCCTTACCGCGTCTCCGGGGGGCGCGCCGCGCTGGGCTGGGCTGGCCTGTGTGATGCTGGCCTGGGGATGCTGAGATGTCATGCGGTTACGCCTTGGTGAGTTGGGTTTCGCTGAACTGGGTTCGGTACAGCTCGGAGTAGCGTCCGCCCGCCGCCAGCAGGTCCGGGTGGGTGCCTCGTTCCACCACCCGGCCGTCCTCGATGACCAGGATCTGGTCGGCGGCGCGGATCGTGGAGAGCCGGTGCGCGATCACCACCGCGGTCCGGCCGTTCAGCGCTTCGCCGAGGGCTGCCTGCACGGCCTGCTCGGAGGTTGAGTCCAGGTGGGCGGTGGCCTCGTCCAGCACGACGACCCGCGGCCGGGCCAGCAGCAGCCGGGCGATGGTGAGCCGCTGCCGTTCGCCGCCGGACAGCCGGTAGCCGCGCTCGCCGACGACGGTGTCGAGCCCGTCGGGCAGTGACTCGACGAGGTCGGCGACGTGGGCCCGGCGCAGCACCTCCCACATGTCCTCCGCACTCGCCTCGGGACGGGCCAGGAGCAGGTTGGCGCGCACCGACTCGTGGAAGAGGTGCCCGTCCTGGGTGACCATGCCCAGGCTCTGCCGGAGCGAAGCGGCACTCAGGTCGCGCACGTCGACCCCTGCTAGCCGGACCGCGCCGGCCTCGGCGTCGTAGAGCCGGGGGAGCAGCCCGGCCATCGTCGACTTTCCGGCACCGGAGGAGCCGACGAGCGCCACCATCTGCCCGGGCTCGGCCCGGAATGAGATGCCGTGCAGCACCTCCTCACCGCCTCGGGTGTCGAGGGTGGCGACCTCTTCGAGCGAGGCCAGCGAGACCTTGTCGGCGGATGGGTAGGCGAACCGCACGTCGTCGAACTCGACCGACACCGGCCCGTCCGGAACCGCCTGAGCCTCCGGTTTCTCCTCGATCAGCGGTTTCAGGTCGAGCACCTCGAAGACCCGCTCGAAGCTGACCAGGGCGGTCATCACCTCGACGCGGGCGCTGGCGAGTGCGGTCAGCGGCGCGTAGAGCCGGGTCAGCAGGATGGCCAGGGCGACCACCGCACCCGGGTCGAGTTGTCCGCGCAGCGCGTAGAAGCCGCCGAGGCCGTAGACGAGGGCGATCGCGACCGCCGACACCGAGATCAGGGCGGTCATGAACAGATGCTGGGCTATCGCCGCGCGGATTCCGATGTCGCGGACCCGCCCGGCGCGGGCGGCGAACTCGGCAGACTCGGACGCCGGGTTGCCGTAGAGCTTGACCAGGGTCGCGCCGGGCGCTGAGAACCGCTCGGTCATCTGGGTGTTCATCGCCGCGTTGTGCTCGGCTGCCTCCCGTTCCATGCTGGCGAGTCGGCCGCCCATCCGCCGGGCCGGCAGCACGAACACCGGCAGCAGAAGCAGTGCGAGCACGGTGATCTGCCAGGAGATCCCGATCATCACGATCAGGGTGAGCACCAGGGCGACCACGTTGCCGACCACACCGGACAGGGTGTCGCTGAACGCCCGCTGCGCCCCGATGACGTCATTGTTGAGCCGGCTGACCAGCGCGCCTGTCCGAGTGCGGGTGAAGAACGCGACCGGCATCCGCTGCACGTGGTCGAAGACTCTGGTCCGCAGGTCGAAGATCAGGCTCTCGCCGATCCGCGCCGACAGCCACCGCTGGACCATCCCGAGTGCCGCCTCGGCCAGAGCGATCACCGCGATCCCCACCGCGAGGCCGATCACGAGTGAGGTGCCGCGGTTCTCGACGATTGCGTCGACGACCCGCCCGGCCAGCACCGGAGTCGCCACCGCGAGGACGGCGGTGATGACGCTGAGCAGCAGGAAGCCGGTCAGGGCCCGCCGGTATGGGCGGGCCAGGGTGAGGATGCGCCGTAACGTGGCGCGGGAGAACGGCCGTTTGTCGTCCTGGCGGTTCATGACGTGCCACATCGAGTTCCAGGCGGCGGATTCCATGCTCATGGCATGAACCTCCCACTTGAATCGCGGTTGAGGTCAAGCTCTGCCGTCGATGATGCTCCGGGGGTCTGACACTTTCGGTTCGCGTGGTTCGGGAAGGGTGCGGCGCGGCGGCCGGGAGGGGCCGCCGCGCCGCGGGGATGGGGAACGGGGGTCAGGTGGCGGTGCAGGACACGCTCGGCCAGGTCCAGTTGCCGTTGGCCTGGACAGTGAGGCCGAAGGTGTTGCCGTTGCCGTTCGGCTTGGCGACCATCTGCTGGGCGCTGGGCCAGGTGGCCGTCGTGTTCCAGGTGTTGATGACCTTGGCGGGGCTGGGCAGGTTGAGTGTCACGGTCCAGTTGCTCGATCCGGAGACCGCGACGTTCAGGTTGTAACGGTCGCTCCAGGACTGGCCGGCTGACAGTGTCGCCGTGCAGTTTCCGCCGGTGGGCGGCGGTGTGGTCGTGGGCGGCGGTGTGGTGGAACCGTCGGGCGCGACGGCCCGGCCGGTCGACGGGGAGATCATGCCCGCGCAGAGCCCTCGGGCGGTCAGGCCCTGGGCGATGCGGGGGATCGCGGCGACGGTGTTGGCCGGCCAGTCGTGCATCAGGATGATCTGCCCGTTGGTGAGCCGGGCGGCGGCCGCAACGATGGCGTCGGTGCTCGCACTGTTCCAGTCCTGCGAGTCGACGTCCCAGATGATCTCGGTGAGACCGAACTTCTGCTCGGCGGCACGCAACGTCGCGTTGGTCTCCCCGTACGGCGGCCGGAAGAGTCTGGGTGTCCCCCCGCCGCCGCTGGCGATGGCCGTCTGGGTCCGGGAGATCTCCGACTCCATGGCTGACTGGCTGAGCTGGGTCATGTGTGGATGGGTGTAGCTGTGGTTGGCCACCCACATGCCGGCGTCCACCTGTGCTTTGACCAGGGCGGGGTTGGCGGCGGCATACTGCCCCTGGTTGAACATGGTGGCCCGCAGGCCGTTGTTGCGCAGCGCCGCCAGCAGGTTCGGGGTGTTGCCGGCGACCGGCCCGTCGTCGTAGGTCAGGCCGACATATCCGTTACAGGCCGCGGCCTGCGATGGGGCGGGGCTTGCGGCGAGCACTGCTCCGGCGGCTGCCGTGACGGCGGCCAGCCCGGTGATCACGAGACGTTTCCACATGTCTTCCTCCTGGTGACGCCTGGCGGGGAATCCAGGCAGAGCGGTAGGAGCTCACGCCGGTGGGGGAGTGATTCGAATCGACGATCGACGATTCATCTCGCTGCGAGTATTCGACGACGCGCAACACGCTGTCAACAACTTTCGGAAACATTCCGGAAGTACAAGTGACGCTATCGGCAGCTCAAGACGATCGTGTAAGTCCGATTCGGTGTGACGCTGATCTATTTTCGACTTGGGCTCCGAAACTTACGACACCGCACGCGGGCGTGGAATCATTCGTCCATGGATGCGAAGTGGAGTGCGATCAGCCTGCCGGCCAACCCGATCAAAACCCCGGGGGAGTGCGGATGGGGAGGCGCCGTGAACTCCCGGTCCGGACTGCGGGTCAGGCGTCGAAAGCGCGGTCCACGTCGTCCGGGGTGAGGCCGAAAGTGGCCAGGTCGTAAGTGTGCTCGGGTTTCGGCGTACCCCGCTGGATCGTCTCGGTGACCACCGACCGCGCCGGGCCGGACAACCCGGACCCCAGCCGGTCGTAAATCATCTCGACGGTCCGCATCGGATCAGCGGCCAGGTCCTCGAAACGCACGTCGATGAACCGGGACGGGTCGTGGCGGGCCCGGTCGGTGCGGAACCGGCGCAGCCCGCGCGACCACAGCTCGAGCTGCGCACGTCCGGTGACCGGTCCGGCGAAGACCGTCGACCAGCCGTCGGAGGCGCGCGCGTTGAGGCTGCACACCGAAGCGATCACGGCCCGCGGATCCCGATGGGTCTGGATCACCGTGGCGTCCGGGTAGACGTCGAGCAGCGCGTCCAAGGCGAAGAGGTGGCTCGGGTTCTTCAGGACCCAGCGCCGGTCCGGATCGTTCAGGCCGATCAACTGCAGGTTGCGGCGATGCCGGCGATAGGCGGGCGTCCAGTCGCGCCCGGCCAGCCACGAGGAGTAGGAGGGGATGTATGCGGTGCATTCGAACGAGACCGAGGTCATCGACTGGCAGAGCAGACGCCAGCACTCTTCGACCTGACCCGGCCGCATATGGTGCACACCGTCGAGGCCGACGCCGCCGTAAGCCTGCTGGAGCATGGCGAAGACCGGGTTCGCCGGCCATGTCTCGCGAGGTGGGCGCGGCTGCGGGGCCTCGGTGAGCCACAGTTCCGGGCCCTGATGGGCGGGATCGGCGGTGAGCAGCCGGTGCAGGGCGGTGGTCCCGGTGCGGGGCAGGCCGGTGACGAAGACCGGGCGGGGCAGGGCGACTTCGGTGTGCTGCGGCAGGCGCCACCAGGCGGCTTCCGCGAGCAGGCGGGAGACCAGGGCGCCGCGCAACAGGCCGCGGGTCCACTTGCTGCCGGCGGGGGTCAGACCGGCTTCGCGGGCGTACGAGTCGAGCAGCACCCGGAGCCCGTCGGCATGACCGTCGTCACCGTCGCCGAAGTCGTCCAGCCCGGTCAGCCGGCTCGCCGAGGCGTGCAGGTCGTCCACGGTGCCGACATCGGTGCGCCCGTCGCTGGTCAATGGTGGAACTCCCCGCAGTTGACGTCCAGACAGGCGCCGGTGACGGCCCGGGACAGATCGGAGGCCAGGAAGAGGACCGCGTCGGCGACCTCGTCCGGTTCGGGCAGTCGCCGCAGGTCGATGTCGGCGGCCACCTCGTCGTAGATCTGCCGGGCCGGCACACCCCGCTGTGCGGCCTGGAACTCGAACCAGCCACGCAACTGGTCGGCCCAGATCCAGCCGGGCGCGACCGAGTTGACCCGGACCCCGTGCGGGCCCAGTTCGCTCGCCAGGTTCTGGGCCGCCGCCAGCAGAGCCGCTTTCGCCAGCTTGTAGGGACCGAAAGGACGCCGAGAATGCCGCAGCACCGCCGAGTTCACCACGACGACCGACCCACGCGACTCGATCAGAGCCGGCGTGGCCAGGCGGATGGTCCGCAGCGCGGTGATCACGTTGCCGTCCAGTCCGGCCCGTACCTCGTCCAGATCGGCCTTTCCGAGACTGCGCATCGGCGGCATGGTGAAGGCGTTGTGCACCAGCGCGTCGATCCGCCCGAACATGTCGAGAGCACGCTCGATCAGTGCCCGCACCGCTGTCTCGTCAGCCAGGTCGGTCGGCACCGCGAGGGCCCGGTCACCGATCTTCACGGCCAGGTCCTCCACCGTCGACGCGGTGCGGGAAGCGAGCACCACCGCTGCGCCCTGCTGAGCGGCCCGGATCGCGACCGCCTGACCGAGCCCCGGCCCGACTCCGGCGACCACCACGACCTTCCCGTCGAGCAGCATCACTCAGCCCAGCATCCGGGTGGCGGCGGCGGCCTGCCGCGCGGCGATCCGTTCCCGCCACGCCTGCGGCCCGATCGGTGTCCAGTGCGGCAGCAGTTTCGGCAGCTCGTCGACGGCCACCACGTCCACCTTCGGCCCGTCCTCGGCGGTCAGCTCCCGGGCCAGCCGCTGCCAGCGCAACTGGACGTAACCACGGCGGTGCCCGGTCCGCTCCAGCCAGTTGGCGACGCCCGGGTTCCGTTCGCTGATCACGTACCGGATCATGCCGTCCGGGTCGATCCTCGCCTGGTCGCGCGTGAGGCTGGTCTGGTGGTTGACGTAATCGAGGGAGACGTACCACATGCTGCCCAGCTGAACGCCCTGGTAGGGGGCGTCGCCGGCCGGGACGGTGACGATCATGGCCTGGTCGTCGTCCAGGTCGTAGTGACCGGCCGAGGAGAACTGGGTGGTCAGCCCGCCCGGTGTGGACCGCGGGGTGGTGAGCGTGTTGACCGGCAGGTTCAGATAGAACCGCTCGGCGAAAGCGAGGAAGGTGCGCAGCCGGCTGATCAGGATCTTGCCGGCCACTCCGTAACGTTTGGTCAACGCGTCCAGGGTGGGCGGCGGCGGGGCCGCGCCGATCCGGTCCGCGCGCTGGATCCGGATCATCCCGGGCCGCTCGGTGGCCCAGTCGCTGAAGACCTCCCGGACCACCAGCATGCCGGCGCCCTTCAGGCCGGGACCGAGGATCATCCGGTACGACCCGTCCGCCGCGATCTCGATCTCCCGGTCGTCGAAGGCGGCCAGACTGCCCGGCACCTGGATCGGCGAGTAGTCGCCGTCGAGGATCTGGAAACTCAGGTCCACCGTGCTGCCGCGCTCGCCGGTGATCACATATTCGGCGTCGTCACGCAGCCACGCGTGGAAGTACAGCGTGTCCGGATTGTCGAGACCCATCTTCGTGTAGGGGCCCGTCGATCGTACGAAATAGGGGAAGTCCCGCTCGTAGGCCCAGGCCATCTGGACCGACGCGCGGATGCTGCCGGCCAGGTAGTCGTAACCCTCGATCAGGTCCTGCTCGTTGCGCACGTGCGGGGCCGTGGTGATGACCCGCTCGGCCTCTTGGATGGCGTCCGCGAACAGTCTGGTGAGCACGCCTCCGACGATAGAACTCGTTCTAGTTTCGGGTCAATGTCCCATTGACTGCCTGGGATAACAGGTTCCACTCTGGAAGGCGTGTTGGCATACCGGATGACGCAGTGGGGCACACCGCCGGAGACGGTCACCGTGCCGGACCCCGAACCTGGGCCGGGCGAGGTGCTGGTGCGGGTCGCCAGCTGCGGCCTGTGCCGCTCCGACCTGACCATGCGGCACATCCCGGCCGCGGCCGGCGAGGCCCTGGGCTGGCGGATGCCGTTCACTCTCGGCCACGAGACCGCCGGCTGGATCGCCGGCACCGGCGAACCCGTCGCCCTGGTGTCCCCCACCTCCTGCGGCACCTGCCGGTACTGCCTGCGTGGTCAGGACAGCGGCTGCCCCCACGGGCGGGCCGGGCGAGGCTACGGCCGCGACGGTGGGCTGGCCGAATTCGTGCTGGTCAGCGACCGGCGGGCACTGCTCCCCCTCGGGGACCTCGACCCGCGGCACGCCGGCCCGCTCACCGACGCCGGAGCCACCGCTCACCACGCGGTCCGGCGGGTGCTGCCCCGGCTCAGCGCAGGCGGCACCGCCGTGGTGATCGGGGCCGGCGGACTGGGCGCCTTCGCGATCCAGTTCCTCCGTGCGCTGGCTCCCGCCACCGTGATCGCCGTGGACCCGCTGCCCGCCCGCCGCGCCCACGCCGACCGGATCGGAGCCCACCAGACGGTCCCCGAACTGCCGAAACGCCTGCGGGCCGACGTGGTGCTCGACTTCGTCGGCACCGATCAGACCATCACCGCCGGCATCGGCGCGGTGCGCACCGGCGGGGCGTTCGGGCTGATCGGTTCGGCCGGCGGCCGGTTCGGCGGTCCCTGGTTCACCGGCCTGCCCCGCGACGGCGAGGTCTTCACCTTCCAGGGTTCGTCGATCGCCGACGCTCAGGATGTCATCGCCCTGGCTCGTGCCGGTCTGATCGACAACCAGGTGCAGGAGTTCGCCTTCGGCGAGATCGACCGGGCGTACGCCGAACTCGCCGCCGGAACCCTCACCGGCCGGGCCGTGATCGTCCTTTGAACTCAGACACCACCCACGCCGTTGGCCCACCACCAGTTCTTCGAATACCCGTACTCCGTATCGCCGTAGAACCAGCCCCACTCGTGGGGAGGACTGACGTACCGGCCCAGCTCGTCGAAGACAGCCTTCGCCTCCGGTTTGCGACCTGCCAGGCTGAAGTACACCGCCATCCAGTGCCGCACCTGCGACAACTGCGCCGACCGTGGCGGCGCCGCCCGGAACTTGGCGATCCACCCGTCAGCGTCCTGCTGCACGTCGGGCCGCCGGAAATATTCGCGGACCGCCTTCTGCGCCTCGTCACTGCGGTCGTCCCACGCGAACTCGCGCATCGCGTACTCGAAATGGGCGGCCAGCGGCATCAGCACCGTCCGGTGCCCCGGCGGCGCGGCTTCGGCAGCCGTGTGGGCGACCTCGAACATCAGCTCGTGCGACCCGTACCACTTCGCGCAGGACAGCATCATCGCCAGTTCGTGAGCGTCGAAGTTGTGCGGGTCACGGCGCTGCGCCTCGCCGTACCACTCGCCCAGCTCATCGGCCCCGGCGGCGAAACACGAGGACATCAGCCGGATCAGCGGCCCCGGATCGCGCGGATCGGACAGTTCCCGCGCCCGAAGACTGGTCTCCAGAGCCTGTTCCGACAGCGAGTGAAAGACCCGGAACTGCTCCGGCGACGTGTTCGCCGCCGACGCGGCACCCCGGGCCCGCGAGGCCCGCCCGGCCAGCACCTTCGCCCCGATCAGCACCACCGCCGGATCCGACGGCTCAGCCTCGGTCCAGTCATCGAGCCATTCGTCGCGCTCCTCGGCCAGCCCGGCGACGACCTCCAGCCGGTAGTTGCGCAGCGCCCAGTCGTCGCCGGCCGCCTCGATGGCCTGCTTCGCGACCCGCCAGTCACCGTCCCGCAGCAGTTGCCGCCGCGCGTCCCGCAGCACCGGGTCCTTGATCAGCAGATCCTCATCGGCGTCGAACTCGGGCACCGGTGGCAGCGGACCACCGAAGAGACTGCGGATCAGCAGGCGGGCATAGAAGAACATCGCAAGATCGTAAGGCGCGGATACTCGGGCGACAGCCCCGTTCACCGATTGCTGATTTCACTGCCGAGTCTCCAGCCGCGCCCACGATTTTGATCTCGGGCGCCAGCCGACCGGAGGCGCTCCCCGTCGTCAGGAGTGGGCCGTCGGGCGACGGCTGGCCGGAAGTCGCTCGCCGTTGTCAGGAGACGGTCGTCAGGAGACGGTTGTCGGGAACGGTTGTCGGGAACGGTTGTCGGGCGACGGGTTGTCAGGAGACGGCTGGCCGGAATCGTTCGCCGTCGAGTAGCGGAACGACACTGCTGGCATTGAGTTCGGCGGCAGTCTCGACGTCCTCGGGATAGCCGCCGCCGATCAGCTCCCGGCCGCTCGCGCAGTCCCGCAACGCGGCCCGGATGTCGGCATTCGCCTGGTGATAGGCGGCGACCGCGGCCAGCGCTTCGGGCGACAACCCGAGCACACCCTCCGCGACCAGGCCGGCGATGAACGCGCCCGCACCCCATAGATCCTCGACAGCGGGCCGCAGCGCACCGTCCTCCGCCCAGTGTTCCCCCGCGGCGATCACTGCCACGGCGCCCGGTCCGAGTGAGCCGACCGGCAGTCCGCCCGGTCCGGGTGAGCCGACCGGCAGTCCGCCCGGTCCGGGTGAGCCGACCGGCAGTCCGCCCGGTCCGGGTGAGCCGACCGGCAGCTCGCCCGGCCCGGGTGAGCTGGCCGTCGGCTCCCTTGACTTTTGCGCCTCGGCAGGAGGGAGAAGCGTCCCCAGCCGGCGAGCCGTCCAGGCGGCGGCCGCCCGCGAGTTGCGGAGCGAGACGCCGATGACGGTGGCGCCCTGCTCGGCGAGGATCCGGGCGATCGTTGATCCGTTCGGCGACGGCAGGACCAGGCGCTCGACACCGGAGGCGGCGCGGATCGTGACGGGGGAGAGGCTGACCGGGTTCGCCGGCCCGACCTGAGAGCGGCCCACGGCCAGGGTGGCCCGGTGCTCGGCGGCGAAGACTGTGGCCCGCTCGTCCCGCCATCGGAACGGGAACACCTCGATGCCCCGGTCCGCCGCCACCGTCAGGGAGGTAGTGAACGACAGCACGTCCACGACGGCCACGATCGCGGCACCGGGCCCGATCGTGCGCGCGCCGGCCGGGCCCCACTCGAACCGGATCGTGGACGGCGTCTGCGCGTAGGGATTGATATTCACGTCAGCATGATGCCCGAATCCGGGCCCGCGCTGGTGCCGGGTGTGCCGGTGCCGACCGATGAGTGGTCACGGTCCGAAGGTGGTGAGTGGGCACGGTCCGAAGGTGATGGGAGGGTCGGCAGGTCAGTGGATCCGCCAGACCTCGAAGGACTGCTGCAGACGCCAGGAGCCGTCGTCGTTCCGGGCCTCGTTGCGCCAGAGGAAGCTGGACGGCCGGAGGCGGTGGAACGTCCAGCGGAGATCGCCGCCGTCCAGGGTTATGCCGCCGGGTGACGGCGCGGCCAGGAAGCTGTGCACGCGTCGCCGGCCGGGGCCGATCCATGTCGAGCGCCACACGCCGTCGCCAGCGGACGGGTCGGGGAACCGGACGCTGACACCGTGCTCGACGCCGGGCAGGATCCACACGTCGGTGGTGGCGTGGCCGCCCAGCGCATAGCCGAAGTGCCACTCGCCATGGTGCACGGTGGAGGTGCCGTCCGGCTCGAACTCGGTGCAGTCCAGCTCCCACGAGCCGGTGAACCGGCCGAACAGGCTCAGGTCGACGCCCGGTGCCGGGCCGTCCGCGAAGAAGGGGAGATCCGTCATGCGGCCGACGGTAATCGGCCGCGACGCCGGTCCGCCTCGGAATTTGCCGGCCTGTGGATAAGTGTTGCGAAGGTCCGCCGACTGTGGACGACGAGGCCGGCGCTGCTCGGCGGGGACCACACTGGAACCACCGCGACAGCCCGGCGGTCGCGGGTCGGCCCGGAGTAGCGGCCGCCTCGCGTGGTCGAGACCGAGCGGGTGGCTGCGTTTGTGGGCCCCTATGGCGTACCGGAAAGGGGGGTGATGAATTTGTCCGCGAAGCGGTGCAGGGCGTCGCGCTTCTCCTGGAGTGAGGCGTCGAATCGGCGCCACGGGACGACGATCGCGTCGGTCACGCCGATTTCGGCCTGCTGGCGGAAACCGTCGAGGCCGGGGCGGTCGATGCAGACCGCCTGGATCTCGAAGGGTGTTTCGGAGCGGCCGTGGGCGGCGCGGAGTTCGGTGAGGTGGGTGATGGTTTCGCGCAGGTCGTCGAATCGCATCATCGCGGAGGACCAGCCGTCACCGATGCGGGCGGCCCGTTTCAAAGCGGGTTCGGTGTGGCCGCCGATGTAGAACGGGACCGGGGCGGTCGGGGCGGGACTCATCTGGAGCTTTTCGAAGGAGAAGTGTTTGCCGTGAAAGGAGACCATGCCGCCGGCCAGGACCCGGCGGATGATGTCGATGGCCTCGTCGGCGCGGGCGCCGCGGTCCCGGAAACCGGTGCCGCACCAGTGGGATTCCTCCGGCGACCAGCCCAGGCCGACACCGAGGCCGAAACGGTTGCCGGTCATCACCGCGACCGATCCGATCTGGCGGGCCAGCAGCAGTGGATTCCGCGGGTCGAGTTTGAGGACCTGGGTGTAGAAGCGGATCCGGGAGGTGACCGCGCCCATTGCGGCGGCGGCGACCATCGGATCAGGCCAGGGGGTGTCGGCGTTCCAGAAACGGCTGCCGTCGGGGGTGTAGGGATAGGAGGCGGAGACGTGTTCAGAATAGAACAGTGAGTCCGGGAGGGCGATCGACGCGAAGCCGCATTCCTCGGCGGTGCGGGCCAGTTCGGTCAGCTGATCGAGCGGGCTCAGGGCGATTCCCAGGGTGAATCTCATGGCAGCACCTCGGCCAGGTCGAGCAGTTGACGGGTGGCGCCGCCGAGCTGAAACTCGATTTTTTCGGCGGCCAGGAAATAGCGGTGCAGCGGGTATTCGAGGTCGATGCCGACACCGCCGTGTACGTGGACCGCGGTGTGCAGGACCCGGTGGCCGACCTCGGCGGCCCAGAATCCGGCGGTCGCGATCTCGGCGGTTTCCGGCCGGCAGACGGCCTGCCACAGGGTCAGCCGTAGGGCCTCGACGTCGATCCACGCGTCGGCGAGCCGCTGGGCGACGGCCTGGAAGGAGCCGATCGGGCGGCCGAACTGGACACGTTCGCGTGCGTAGTCGGCGGTCATCTCCAGGGCGCGTTCGGTGATGCCGAGTTGCATCGCGGCGGCGCCGATGGTGAGGCGTTCACGCAGCCAGGCGGCACCGGCGGGAGGTAGCGAGGCGGCACCGGCGGGAGAAAGCCAGGCGGCACCGGCGGGAGGTAGCGAGGCGGGACCGGCGGGAGACAGCCACGCGGCGCCGGCGGGAGAAGGCCGGAGGTCCGGTGTGAGGATCAGGGAACCCCGGGAAGCGGGGATCGCCAGCGTCTCCACCTGCTCGTCGGTGCCGAAATGGGCGACGGCCGAAGCGGTGAGGATCGACGTCAGGTAGGGGACGGCGGCGGCGGCGCGGCCCAGTTCGACCAGGATCGCGCACTGTTCGGGCAGGCCGTGCCCGTCGCCGCCGGCTCGTTCCGGCAGGGCGGCCGCCAGCACACCGGCCTCGGCCAGGGCCGGCCAGAGCGGGCGGCCGGAACAGGCCAGGTCACGGGTCATGTCGGCGAGTTCCTGGGCGGCCGGCGAGTAGGAGAAGTTCATCAGCGCCGGACCGGGAGGCCGAGGGCGCCGGCGGCGATGATGTCGCGCTGCGCCTCGTTGGCGCCGCCACCGAACGTGAGGATCAGGGAGGAGCGATACAGGCGCTCGATGCGGCTGTTCTCTGGGCCGACAACCTCCATGAGCAGGCGGTACGCCTCGATCGCCAGCTCGGTGCCGTACACCTTGCCGGCCGAGGCCCGTGGTGCGGCGGGAGTGCCGTCGGTGACGCACGCGCGCCAGTTGAAGAGTTTCAGCGCCTCGGTCTTGGCGTGCACCCGGGCCAGGTGCAGGCGTACCCACTCCTGATCGAGCGCGCCGGTCTCCGCAGCCCAGTCCCGGACCTCGCGCAGGGCCCGTTGCAGGGGCGCGGCCGAGGTGAGGGCGACCCGTTCGTGGTTGAGCTGGTCGGTGATCAGCCGCCAGCCTTGATTCTCCTCGCCGACCAGCGCGGCAGCCGGCACCCGCACGTCGGAGTAGTAGGTGGCGCTGGTCGACGGCCCGGCGACGGTGTGCACCGGTGTCCAGGAGAATCCGGGTGCGTCGGTGGGCACGACCAGGATGGAGAGGCCCTTGTGCCGTGGCTGGGACGGGTCGGTGCGGCAGGCGAGCCAGATGTAGTCGGCGTACTGGATCAGGCTGGTCCACATCTTCTGGCCGTTGATCACGTACGAGTCGCCGTCGCGTACCGCCCGGGTCCGCAGCGCTGCCAGGTCGGTGCCGGCTTCCGGTTCGGAGTAGCCGATCGAGAAGTGCGCGTCCCCGGCCTCGATGCGGGGGATCAAATCGGCGCGGAGTGCGGCCGATCCGTGCCGGGCGATCGTCGGCCCGACCGTGTAGAGGGTGAGGAACGGCACGGGCACCCCGGCGAGCGCCGCCTCGTCGGCGAAGATCAGCTGGTCGAGACGGGAGCGCCCGTCGATCGCCAGCCATCCGTCTCGGCCCAGTTGACGGACGATCTGCTTGTACGCGATCCCGTCCCCGTATTCACCGCCGCCGCTGTCGAGGCCCGCTCGCAGGGCCGGTGTCATCAGCGCGGCGAAGTAGTCCCGTAACGACGCCCGCAGCTTCTCCTGTTCGGGCGTGTATCCGACGTGCATGGCGCACCCCGATCCCGGTAAGTTAGAACACGTTCTACCATGAGCGAGCGGGAGGGCGTCAACAGTGGAGGCTTATCTGGTCGGCGCCGTGCGTACTCCGGTGGGCCGCCGCAACGGCATGCACGCCGCCACGCACCCGGCCGATCTGGCCGCCGGCATCATCAAGAGCTTGATCAATGGCGTACGTGTTGATCCGGCCGCCGTGGACGACGTCATCCTGGGCTGTGTCGACACGGTCGGTCCACAGTCCGGTGACATCGCCCGGACGGCCTGGCTGGCGGCCGGTCTTCCAGAACACGTTCCCGGTGTGACCGTGGACCGGCAGTGCGGCTCGTCACAACAGGCCGTGCACTTCGCCGCTCAGGCGGTGATGAGCGGTACCGCCGACCTGATCGTGGCCGGTGGAGTGCAGAACATGACCCAGGTCCCGATCAGTAGCGCGATGGCCCCGCAAGGTCCTTACCAAGGTAGCCGTGGCTGGGCGAAGCGTTACGGATCCGACCTGGTGGACCAGTTCCATAGTGCCGACGCCATTGCGGCTCAGTGGTCCATCACCCCCGAGGAGATGCGGCGATTCGCTCTGGAGAGTCACCACAAGGCGATCGCGGCCATCGACAGCAACCGTTTCAAAACCGAGATCCAGGGGGCGGAGGACGACGAATGCCCCCGCCGGGACACCACCATCGAGAGAATGATGGCTCTGCGGCCGCTGCGTGACGGCGGCACCACCACCGCCGCGATGTCCAGCCAGACAGCCGACGGGGCCGCCGCTCTACTGATAGCGAACGGCAAGGCCCTCCGCACCCACGATCTGACCCCGCGAGCCAGAATCCGCCACCTTTCGGCGCGGGGTGACGACCCGATCCTGATGTTGACGGCGCCCATTCCCGCCACGGCACACGCGCTCAGGAGAACCGGGCTCTCCATCGGTGACATCGACCGTTTCGAAGTCAACGAGGCATTCGCGAGCGTCGTTCTGGCGTGGCTGCGGGAGACCGGTGCGGACCCGGCCCGGGTGAACGTCAACGGCGGCGCGATCGCCCTGGGGCACCCGCTCGGCGCGACCGGCGCCCGGCTGATGGTCACCATGTTGCACGAGCTGGAACGGTGCGGTGGCCGCTACGGCCTGCAGACCATGTGTGAGGGCGGTGGCCAGGCGAACGTGACGGTCATCGAGCGTCTGTGAGCCGGTCCAGGCCCTCCGCCGCCTCTTTCATGATCCGTTCGATCAGCGCGGCGCAGGTCGGCAGGTCGTCGATCAGCCCGGCGACCTGACCGGCGGACATCACCCCGAATTCCGGCCGCCCGTCGACCATCGCGGTGCGCAACAGAACCGGTGTGCCGGCGGCCATCAGCGTCTGTGCCCACGTCAATTCCCGGCCGTGCCGTGCGGTGCGCCCGGCGCGCAGCAGTTGCGGCCAGGTGAGCCCGGCGAGACGCCGGAACGCGACCGCGTGCCGGGCCGATCTGAGCAGCGCGCCGACGGTTCCCGACTTCTCCAGACCATTGACGTACGCCGTTCGCAGCACCCGATGCGGTACCCCGTCCACCGCTGTGGTGACCACGGTCCCGGTCACGTTCGCGTCGAGGTAGAGCTGTTTGACCCGTACCCCCACCGGGCTTTCGGCGGTCAGCAGGAACCGGGTTCCCATCGCGATTCCGGCGGCCCCGTAGGCGAGGGCGGCGACCAGCCCCCGCCCGTCGAAGAATCCACCGGCCGCCACCACCGGAATCCCCACCGAGTCGACCACCTGCGGCAGCAGAAGTGTCGTCGGAACCGCCCCGGTGTGCCCGCCGCCTTCACCGCCTTGCACGAGAACCGCGTCGACTCCCCATTGCGCGACCTTCTCGGCGTGCCGCCTCGCCCCGACCGACGGCATCGTCAGCACTCCACCGCCGGCGCATCTGTGGATCAGTTCGCGGGACGGCGCGAGAGCGAACGAGGCGAGTCTGACGCGTTCCCGGATCAGCAGTTCGACGCGTTCCGAGGCGTCCGGCGCGTCCGACCGGATGTTGACGCCGAACGGTTCTCCGGTCCGGTCCTTGATCCGGTGAATGGTGTCGCGCAGCTCGTCCAGGGTCATGGTCGCGGACGCGACGATGCCGAATCCGCCCGCCTCGGCGACCGCGGAGACCAGCCGTGCGCCCGCGACGTAACCCATTCCGGTCTGCACGATCGGGTGCCGGCAACCGAGCAGATCGGTGAGCGCGGTCCTCACCGGATCTCCCGTTCCCGGGCGTTCGACGGGTCCAGATGGTCGCGGATCAGCGTCAGTTCCGCCCCGGTGGGTTCACGGGTCTGCGACACCCGCTCCGGAATGGTCAGCGTGAATCCGGTGGCGGCCACCACGTCGCCGACCGTCACGCCGGAATGGGTGGATCGCAGCCGCATCGACCGGTCCGGGGTGGCGAAGTCCAGCACCGCGAGATCGGTGACGACGAGGCGGATCTCGTGCGCGTTCCGGTCGTGGCCGACGCCGGAGACCATGTCGACGTTCTCGACGAAGACCCGCGGCGAATGGCGTGGGATCCAGTAGCTGACCGGATGATTCACCGTGTTCCCCGGGGCGCCGCGCACACACAACAACTGCGATCTCGGTTTCTCCCAGGGCCCGACGCAGGAGATGTTCTGATTGCCGAACCGGTCCAGCTGGCTCGCGCCCATCATCACGTGCCGGGTGCCGGCCGCGACGATCGCGAACACCGTCCGGTACGGCAGCCAGCCCTCGGCCCGGCCGTCCCGTAACAGGGTCGCCTCACCGTCGGTGACGAGCAGTTCCGGTGCGAACGTCGACTGCGCCAGCCGGGCCCCCAGCTGTGGGATCAGCCCGGCCGAACTCGCCAGGATCGCGCCGTCCCCACGCCACGCCTCGGCACACGCCACGACGCAGGTCTCGGCCCGGGTCATCGCTTGACCGCCAGCTGATAGTCGGCTTCGCCGCCGTCGAGATAGCGGGCCCGGAACGTGTCCCAGTCGGTGCCGGCGTACTCCCGCTGAAACGCCTCGTCCCGTTCGTAGTCGGGCACACAACTGGTGAAGTGGGCGCCGTTCGGGGTGTGCAGGACACCGTCGACCATCGATCTGTTGACCAGCAGGGTCTGTGGTGGGCCGCCGGACATCAGATCATCGGTGGTCTCGATCTGTTCACAGGACAGGAATCGGCGCTTCGCGGCCAGGCAGAACAGGTCGTCGAAATACGGATCGGGGCCGAGATAGCGGCCGTTGCCGCCGGGGTCCGCACGATTCAGGTGGATGAACGCGACGTCCAGGGCAATCGCGGGCATAGCCACGAGTTCGGTGTCGTCCGGATAGGGGGAGCGGACCGTCCGCAGCGCCGGGTTGACCCGCATCACGTCGGACCCGAGGCCCGCGCGAATCGGCAGAAACGGGAGCCGGTTGGCGGCGGCGAGCAGTCCCCAGTAGAGCATTCCCTCGTCGTACTCGGT
Organism: Actinoplanes derwentensis; assembly: GCF_900104725.1. Classification (NCBI taxonomy): domain Bacteria; kingdom Bacillati; phylum Actinomycetota; class Actinomycetes; order Micromonosporales; family Micromonosporaceae; genus Actinoplanes; species Actinoplanes derwentensis. The sequence goes on along the minus strand of NZ_LT629758.1, from coordinate 4,687,808 downwards.
CAAAGCGATCGTGCCCTCGCTGCGGGCCCGGCGGAAATGCGGTTCGAGGGGAATGCTGTCCAGGGAGACGAAACCGGTGACCACCCGGCGTGCGATTCCGGCCGCCACCAGCAGCCCGACGTCGGGGCCGCCGTACGACACGAGGGTCAGATCTTTTCGCCCGGATCGCAGAATCGCCCGGACCACGGCCATCGGTTTGCGCCGCGACCCCCAGCCCCCGATGCCGATCGTCATGCCGTCCCGGATCTCGGAGACCGCGTCCTCGACACTGCCGACCTTGTTCACCGTTCCTCCAGGAATCTCCGGCGGCCCCGATCGCCGGCCCCGTTGAGGTTGAGTTCGAAGGTGAAGCCCTGCTCGAACCGGTAGGACCGCTTCACGTCGACCGGGTCGATGCCGTTCAGTGATTCCTTCGCCCGCCGGATGACCAGGGGATCCTTGGCCGCGATCTCGGCGGCGACCCGGCGTGCGGCCGGTCGCAGCCCGGCCGGTGGTACCACTTCGAGAACCGTCCCGAACCGGTGCAGCTCCCACGCCGTCACCGGCCGGCACGTGTAGACCATCGTCCGCATCAACTGATGCGGAACCAGCCGCGCCAGGTGGGTGGCCGCGCCGAGGGCCCCGCGATCGACCTCGGGCAGCCCGAACGTCGCGTCGTCGGCGGCCACCACCAGATCGGCGTTGCCGGCCAGCCCGACCCCGCCACCGAGGCAGAACCCCTGCACCGCAGCGATCACCGGCACCGGGCAGTCGTAGACCGCCGCGAACGCCGCAGCGCAACCACGGTTCGCGGCAAGAAGTGCCTCGTGACCGTCCGCGCGTTGCATCTCCTTGATGTCGACGCCCGCGCAGAAGCCACGGCCCTCGGCGGCGAGCACGACGGCCCGCGTCGTCGGATCGGCACCGGCGGCGGCGAGCGCCTCGGCGATGGCGTGCCAGCCGGCCGCCGGCACCGCGTTGACCGGCGGGAAGTCCACGATCACTTCGGCGATTTCGCCGCGTTGCAGCTCAATGCCCACGAGCGTCAGGCTAACCTAGCGCTTGCTTGGGTGGCTAGCATCGATCGACATGGACCCTCTGGACTTCGCGGGCCGGGCCGTGGTCGTCACCGGCGGCACCCGCGGCATCGGTGCCGTCATCGCGTCCGCGTTCCGCTCGGCGGGCGCCGACGTCCTGGTGTGCGCCCGCACGTCACCGTCTGCCGTCCCACCGGGTGACTTCTTTCCCGCTGACGTACGTGATCCGGCGCAAGCCTCGGCCTTGGTCGCCGCGGCGGTGACTCGGTTCGGGCGGCTCGACGTCCTGATCAACAACGCCGGCGGCAGCCCGTCGGTGCCGGCCGGAACCGCCTCACCCCGCCTGCACGCGAAGATCATCGAGCTGAACCTGATCGCGCCGCTGCACGTTTCACAGGCCGCCAACACGGTGATGCGCGCCCAGTCCACCGGCGGGGTCATCCTGATGATCGGCAGTGTCAGCGGCACCCGCCCGTCGCCGGGAACCGCCGCCTACGGAGCCGCCAAGGCCGGCCTGCATCACCTGACCACCAGCCTGGCCGCCGAGTGGGCCCCGCTGGTGAGGGTCAACAACCTGGTGGTCGGCCCGGTCGGCGCCTCCCCGGAGACTCCCGTGCCGGGTGCCGCCGCGACGATCGACCGCACCGTTCCGATGGGCCGGGCCGCCTCTCCCGGTGAGGTCGCCAGTGCCTGCCTGTTGCTGGCCTCGCCGCTCGCCGGCTACATCACCGGCGCCTCTCTCGCCGTGCACGGAGGCGGCGAGTGGCCGGCGTATCTGGCGGACCTCCGGGACACGGCGTACCGTGCCGAGAAATAGAACCTGTTGCAGAATTGCGGCGTTCGGAGGCTCGGCATGGTGCTCTCGATCAAGGCCAGACGCGACGAGGCCGGCCTGAGTGCCGGGGAACTTCTGATCGACGGCCGGTGGCGCCCGGCCGGTGACGGCAATCTCTGGACCCATCATCACCCGGCCACCGCCGAAGAGGTCGGCACGTTCGCGATCGCCGGGGTGGCCGATGTGGACGCGGCGGTCCGCAGTGCGCGCGCGGCCTTCGACGACGGCCCCTGGCCGCGGGCCCGCGCCAAGGACCGGATCCGGGTCCTGCGGCGGATCGCCGACGGCATCCGTGGACACGCCGAGGAGTTGCAGACCCTGGTCGCACTGGACAACGGGGTGCCGGTCAGCTTCGGCGAGACCTACGCGATGTCCGTCGAATGCGTGGCCGACATCTTCGAACACCACGCCGGCTGGGTCGACAAGATCGGCGGCGAGACGCTGCCCGGCTATCAGGGCGGCGACCACATGGTGTTCACCCTGCGCGAACCGGTCGGGGCGGTGGCCGCGGTCATCCCGTGGAACGGGCCGCTGCTGCTCGCCGCGCAGAAACTAGCCCCCGCGCTCGCGGCCGGCTGCACCGTCGTACTCAAACCCTCCGAGTTCGCCACGTTCTCGGTGCTGCGGCTGGTCCGCATCATCGAGGAGGCCGGGCTGCCGGCGGGCGTGCTCAACGTGGTGACCGGCCCCGGCGAGACCACCGGCGACGCCCTGATCAACCACCCCCTGATCGACAAGATCACCTTCACCGGGAGCCGCGGTGTCGGCCGCAAGGTGCTCGCCGCCGCCGCGAACGGCATCAAACGTGTCAGCCTCGAACTCGGCGGCAAGAGCCCGTCGGTGGTCTTCCCCGACGCTGACGTGTACGCGGCGGCCACCACCACCATGGGCACGGTGACTCTCGGGCTCTCCGGGCAGGCGTGCGTCGCGCACACCCGGGCGCTGGTCCACCGGGACGTCTACGACGAGTTCCTGGCCATCGTCGAAGCGATGGCCGCCTTGGTCAACTACGGCGACCCGTTCCACCCGGAGACCACCGCGTCGCCACTGATCAACGAGCGCCAGCTGGACCGGGTGCTCGGCTACATCGAGTCCGGCCGGGCCGAGGGCGCCCGCCTGATCGTCGGTGGTGACCGTCTCGACGGCGAGCTGGCGGCCGGCAACTTCGTGCAGCCCACGGTCTTCGCCGACGTCTCCAACGACGCCACCATCGCGCGGGAGGAGATCTTCGGGCCGGTCCTGGCGGTGATCCCGTTCACCGATGAGGACGAGGCGATCCGACTGGCCAACGACACGTCGTACGGCCTGGCCGCCACCGTGTGGACCGCCGACGTGCGCCGCGCGTTCCGGATGACGAAGGCCCTGCGTGCCGGGACGGTGGGTGTCAACGGCTACCAGCTGGAGCCGCATGTGGCGTTCGGCGGTCACGGCCAGTCCGGCCTGAACCGCGAGGGCGGCCGCTCGTCGATCGAGGCCTACACCGAGTTGAAGACGGTTCTGATCCCGACCTCGGACGAAATGATGTGATGCTAGGGTCTCGTTCCTAGACGGTTGCCGTCTAGGAAAGGGGCTCGGGGATGAACGCTCAGCAGGCCGCCTGGCGGGCCAGGACACTGCCGCCGGTGGAGAAGCTCGCCGGTGGCCTGGTGTCCGTCCCGGTGCCGATCCCGAACAACCCGCTGCGTTACACCCTCAGTTACCTGATCCCCGGCGACGACGGCCTGGTCGTGGTCGACCCCGGCTGGGACAGCGACCCCGGCTGGGCCGCGCTGCTCGCCGGCCTGGCCGAAGCCGGTGCCACGGCCGCCGACGTCACCGGGGTGGTGCTCACCCACGTGCACCCGGACCACCACGGCCTGACCGCCCGTCTCCGCGACGCCTCCGGTGCCTGGGTCGCCATGCACCCCGCCGAGCGCGACTCGATGCTGCGCGACCGCGACACCGCGCCGAGCGTCGCCCTCACCGGCTGGCTGCGCGACCTCCACGTGCCACAAACCGAGATCAACGACCTTCTGGGTACGTTCGGGTCAGCCGTCGACGAGCACTTCGCTCCACTGGCCGACCCCGACGTGATGCTCGGCGACGGCGACCTGGTCCCGTTGACCGGCCGGCACATCCGGGCGATCTGGACTCCCGGCCACACCCCCGGCCACCTCTGCCTCCTGGACACCGATGCGCAGGTGCTGCTGACCGGAGACCACGTGCTGCCCCGGATCAGCCCCAACATCGGCCTGCAGTTGAGTGGCGGCGACCCCCTCGGTGACTACCTGGAGTCGCTGGCGAAGGTGACCGCCTACGACGACTGCGAAGCCCTGCCCGGCCACGAGTACCGCTTCCACGGGATCGCCGCCCGAGCCGCCGAACTGACCACCCACCACCGGGACCGCTGCGCCGAGATCGTCGCCACCGTCGAACGACTCGGCGCCCCCGGCATCTGGCCGCTCGCGGCGGCCCTGAGCTGGTCTCGCCCGTGGTCCGAGATCGGCCCGATGAAGGTCGCCGCGGTGGCCGAGACCGCCGCCCACGTCGAACTCCTGATCAAAGCCGGCACCCTGACCCGCAAGCAGGCCGCCGACGGCACCCAGCGTCTACTACCCGGCTGACCCGGCCGCGGGCGGTGCCTCGGCTGTCGCCACCGACGCCAGCACGAAATCGACCAGTTCCTCGGCGTACCGGTCGGCGCCACGGGCCACCTTCGCCCGCAACCGGGCCGGGGCCACCAGCGCGTGGTTCAGGGCGCCGCCGCTGATCGTGTCCAGCAGCAGGGTCACGCTGGTGTCCTTGCGCAGCTGGCCCCGGTCGATGCCCCGGTGCACTATCGCCCGGGCCGCGGTCGCCTGCGACTGCAGGAACCGATCCAGGTGCTCGGGCCCGGACGGGATGCTCTCCGCCTCCAGCATCAGCCGCAGCACCGACCCGCCGGCCTCGTCCAGGAACGCGCGCAGCACCTGCCGGGCCAGCGCCACCAGATCGTCGCGCAGCGAACCCGTGTCGATGTCGCGCACCCCGGACAGCCGGGACGCGAACACCGCCGCCAGCAGCGCTTCCTTGTTGGGCCACCGCAGGTAGATCGAGGCTTTCCCCACCCCGGCCTTGCGGGCCACCGCGTCCACCGAGAACCGCGCCCACCCCTCGGCGCCGAACACCTCGGCCGCCGCCCGGGTGATCCGCTCGTCGACCTCGGGATCTCGAGGCCGGCCCATGGGCGAAGCAGCCACGACGCTCCTCCCGTTGATCGACCGGCCGGCGCTCAGTCTAGGGCGATGTGATCACCCGGCCACCGCCGACTTTCACCAATGGTCTCGACGGACACGCGCCATCGCCGGTCAGGTCGGCAGCTTGCGGTGATCCCAGCTGGCCACCCGGACCGGATCGACCACATACGCGGTGCGTTTCCGGGCCGCGTGGGCGACGTAGGCGTCCAGGGCATCCGGTGGGACGTCCGGTATCCGCTCTGCGATCAGCCGCCCGACCCCGGTGACCCCGGGCAGATCGTCGATCGGTGTCACCACGCCGCTCACCTGCACGCCCCGCAGCTCGAAATAGTCCTCACCGTCCTCGACCAGGCAGGTCAGCCGGGGATCGCGGGCCAGGTTGCGCGCCTTCCGCGAGGCTCGATAGGTCCAGAACGCGATCCGCCCCGCGTCCAGCCCGAAGAACATCGTCACCAGATGCGGCGTCCCGTCCGGGTTGATCGTCGCTATCTGCACCTTCCTCGCCCGCGCGAGAAACGCCCCGATCTCATCGTCGGCCATGGTGACCGTCGCGCGTTGTTTCACCGTGACCTCCGATCGCGGCGCCGTCACGGTCGGGAGGGCTCGCCGAAAGTGGATTCGGCCAGCGGAATCGTCTCCTCGCAGACGAAGCCCGGACTCGGTGGATCGGCGGTGAAGACAGTGCTCAGGGCATCGTCCAGTTCGGTGGCCGTCCAATGGCCGGCCGTCGCGTGGAAGACCGCCCGCACGGTCGGCGGCCCCATGACGGCCACCATGTCGCCGTGCACCACGAAGACCTCACCGGTGATCAGAGCGCCCGCCGGACCGGCCAGGTGCACGACCAGAGGAGCCACGTGCGACGGAGACAGCGGATCCGGTCCGCTGGGCGCGGGCCCCATCAGCTCGCCGGTCATCGCGGTACGGGCCCGCGGGCAGATGGCGTTCACCCGTACCCCATGTCTGAGACAACCCCGGGCCGTCGCCAGGGTGAGCGAAACGATCCCCCCTTTGGCCGCGGCGTAGTTGGGTTGCCCGGCGGAGCCGAGGAGAAAGGCCTCCGAAGCGGTGTTGACGATCCGCGCGTACACCGGTCCACCGGCCTCTTTGCTGCGGTCCCGCCACCAGGCGGTTGCGAACCGGGTGGTCACGAAATGCCCGCGCAGGTGGACCCGGACGACCGTGTCCCACTCCTGCTCCGACATCGAGAAGATCATCCGATCGCGGAGCACCCCGGCGTTGTTGACCAGCACGTCCAGCCCGCCGAAGGTCTCCACCGCGGTCTTGACCAGGGCCTGCCCGGTCGACCAGTCGGCCACGTCGCCCGGGCGGGCGACAGCTTCGCCACCGGCCGAGCGGACCCGCTCGACGACCGCGTCGAGCGACGGCCCGGCAAGATCGTTGAGGACCAGGCGGGCACCGGCCTCGGCCAGTGCCAGCGCCTCCACTTCGCCGAGGCCCTGCCCGGCGCCGGTGACGATCGCGACCCGCCCGTCGAAGGACTGCTCGCCCGGCATCTCAGTACCCCGGTCCGCTCAGGAGCCCGCCGTCGGCGAGGAATTCGGCCCCCGTCGTGTAGGACGACTCGTCGGACGCCAGGAACGCCACCAGCCGGGAGATCTCGACCGGCTCGGCGAACCGGGCGATCGGCAGCGCCTTGAGAAATCCGCCCGGGTCCACCCCGGTCATCGCCTGTGCCGCGGTCAGGGCCATCGACGTCATCACCCCGCCGGGGTGCACCGAGTTGACCCGGATGCCGTGCGGCCCGAGTTCCTGAGCCGCCGACCTGGTCAGGCCACGGACACCGAACTTGCTGGCGCTGTAGGCGGACAGACCCGACGCCCCGGCGAACCCTTCGATGGACGAGATGTTGACGATCGAACCGCCTCCACCGGCCGTCATCGGCGCGACGGCCTGCCGGATGCCGAGCCATGTGCCGATCAGGTTGACCTCGATGACCTGCCGGAACTCGGCCGGATCCATCTCCGCGACGGGAGCGTGCCGCAGGATGCCGGCGTTGTTGACGAGCACGTCGAGGCGCCCGAAGGACGACAGCGTGGTGTCGACGGCGGCCGCCCAGTCGTCGGCACTGGTCACATCGTGATGCACGAACCTGCAGCGTTGCGTGCCGATCCCGTCGGCGACCGATCGGCCCTTCTCGTCGAGCACGTCACCGATCACCACCAGCGCGCCCTCGGCGGCGAAGTGCCGGGCATGAGCTTTGCCCATGCCACGGGCCCCGCCGGTGATCAGTGCAACCTTGCCGTCCAGCCGCCCCATCGCGCCTCCTGATCGGAGCCGAACCAAACGCTTGCTTGGTTGCAGCTTAGACCGAAGACCGTCGATTACTGAAGGCCGTGATCCCGTCGAACAGCAACCGCAGCAGACCGTCGACGATCTCCTCGGTGGTCCAGGTCGCCGACGGCCGGGACGACGGGATCCACAGGATGTCGCGGAGCAGCCGGTACGCCAGCCGGGCGTCCAGATCGGCTCGGAACACCCCGGTCTGTTTGCCGCGTTCCAGCTGGTCGATCCAGGTCTGCTCGATCTCCTTCATGGCCGTGCGCAGATAGGCGAACCGGGGCTGGCCGCTGAAGTAGTTCCAGTCGTTCTGCAGCATGGTCAGTGCGGCCCGGTGCCGGCCCAGGGTGGCGCTGCTGGATCGTACGATCAGCTCGATCGCCTCTCGCGGGCCGGGCGCCGCGCGGACCGCCTCGCGGTAACCGGCGAGGACGTCCTCCAGGAAGGCGCTGAGGATCTCGTCCCCGATCGACTCCTTGGAGTCGAAGTGGTGGTAGAGGCTGCCGGAGAGGATTCCGGCCGCGTCCGCGATCTCGCGCACGGTGGTGGCCCGGAACCCCTTCGCGGCGAAGAGGTCCCCGGCGAGCTGGACGAGACGGGTGCGCCGCTCGGACGGGCTTCGGGATGGTGTCACCGGCCGATTATGTCTCTTGAGCGAACGCTTGCTTGGTTCCGTCCTGCTCGTTAGCGTAGAACGCGTTCTAATTTCTGAGGGGGTGCCGGGATGCGCGCGGCGATTCTGCACACGATCGGCGATGAGAAACTCGAACTTCGCGACGACGTCGAAGTGCTCGGCCCCGGCCCCGGCGAGGTTCGGATCAAGGTGCGCGCCTCCGGCGTCTGCCACTCCGACCTCTCCGCGATCCAGGGCGGCCTGCCGCAGCCGGTGCCCGCGGTCCTCGGCCACGAGGCGGCCGGTGACGTCATCTCCGTCGGGGACGGCGTCGACGACCTGAGCGCCGGTGACCGGGTGGCGGTCAACTGGCTGCCCGCGTGCGGCAGCTGCACCCACTGCCGCCGCAACGAGCCGTACCTGTGCATGACGCACGTGATGGCCGGTTACGTGATCCCCCGTTTCACCGCCGGTGGCCAGGAGATCTTCGGGATGGCCGGGTGCGGGTCGTTCGCCGAGGAGATGGTGGTCCCGCGAGCCGGCGCGGTCCGGATCGACGACGACGTGCCCTACGAGGTGGCGGCCCTGGTCGGCTGCGGGGTCACCACCGGCGTCGGGGCCGTGATCAACACCGCGGGGGTACGCCCCGGCGACACGGTCGTCGTCATCGGCTGCGGCGGTGTCGGCATCGCCGCGATCCAGGGCGCCCGTCTCGCCGGAGCGGCCGTGATCGTCGCCGTGGACACGGTTCCGGCCCGGCACGACGCGGCCCGCCGGTTCGGCGCCACCCACACGGCCGGCCCCGACGAACTGAGCGACCTGCAGATGGAAGTGGTGCCGGAGGGCTTCGACCACGCTTTCGACGTGGTGGCCGTGCCGCAGACGCTCCGCACCGCGTGGGCCGTCTGCCGCCGGGGTGGCAGCGTCATCGTGGTGGGCGCCGGTCGCGTCGAGCATCAGGTCGAGTTCAGCCCGTTCGAACTGCTCTTCGAAGGCAAACGGATCCTCCCGTCGCTCTACGGCTCGGCCGAGCCACACCGCGACTTCCCCCGCCTGCTGGCGCTCTGGCGGGCCGGGCGCCTCGACATCGAGGGCATGATCAGCCGCCGGTTGCGCCTCGACCAGGTCGGCGAGGCCCTGGCCGCACTGGGCAGCGGCGACGTGATCCGCCAAGTGATCATCACGCCCTGATGCGTCTCGGAATCCAGCTCGGCTACAGCGGCGAGGGCTTCGCCGCCGCGGTCGACGAGGTGGTCGAGTTCGAGGAAGCCGGCGCGGAGCTGGTCGTGGTCCCCGAGGCCTACAGCTTCGACGCGGTCAGCCAACTCGGTTTCCTGGCCGCCCGCACCCGCGACATGCAACTCGCGTCCGGGGTGATGCAGCTCTACACCCGCACGCCGACGCTGCTCGCGATGACCGCGGCCGGGCTCGACTACGTCTCCGGTGGCCGCTTCAACCTGGGCCTGGGCGCCTCCGGACCACAGGTCATCGAAGGCTTCCACGGGGTCCGTTACGACGCGCCGCTCGCCCGCACCCGCGAGACCGTCGAGATCTGCCGCCGGGTCTGGCGCCGCGAGCCCTTGACCTTCGACGGTGCCCACTACACGATCCCGCTGCCGGGCGACCACCCCAAACCCCTCAAGATCATCAACCGTCCGGTACGGCCACGGATCCCGATCCTGCTGGCCGCCATGGGCCCCCGCAACGTGGCCCTGGCCGCCGAGACGGCCGACGGCTGGCAGGCCCTGTGGCTCGACCCGGGCTCCGCCGACCGGGTCTTCGGCGACGCCCTGGCCGACGGCAGGTCCCGCCGCGACCCGGCACTGCCCCCATTGGACGTGAGCGTTCCCGTGCCCTTCGCCGTCGGCGACCCGACCCCCGAACTGCTGGGCGGGCATCGTGCCCAGTTGGCGCTCTACCTCGGCGGCATGGGATCCAGGAACCGCAACTTCTCCAACGATCTGGTACGCCGCTACGGCTACGCCGAACAGGCCACCCGAGTCCAGGACCTGTTCCTGTCCGGCCACCGCTCCGAAGCCGCAGCCGCCGTTCCCGCCCCCTTGGTGGCAGCGACTTCCCTGGTGGGCACCCCCGACACGATCCGCCGTCGCCTCGCCGACTTCGCCAAGGCCGGCGTCACCACCCTGCTGGCGTCCCCGCTGGCCCCCACCCGCACGGAGCGAGTCAAGGACGTCGCCACGCTCCGAGACCTGCTCCGAGCGGTCTAGAGCTTCGGGCCGACGTACGCCACCAGACAACGCCGGGAGCCGGGAGTGAGCGGTCCTGGGTGGGTACCTCAGCGAGCGCGCCGCCCACAACGGGTGATATGACTCAGCGGTGCGATCTCCCTGGCGGCATCCGGCCCGCGTCGTGCCGCTGGCGTTTCTGGCCCTGATCGTGATCGGGACCGGGCTGATGATGCTGCCCGCGGCCCGCGCCGAACCCGGTCACGCGCCCTTCGTCACCGCCCTGTTCACGGCGGCGTCCGCGGTCTGTGTCACCGGGCTGGCCGTGGTCGACACGCCGACGTACTGGTCCACTTTCGGCCACGTACTGCTGACGGTGTTGTCGCAGATCGGCGGGTTCGGCATCGTGACGATGGCGACCCTGATCAGTCTGCTGGTGTCGCGCCGGCTCGGGCTGCGCAGCCGGCTGCTGGCCCAGACCGAGAGTGCCGGGCTGTTCGGTGACAATCTGCGCGGCATCCTGTTCCGGGTGGCGATGGTCATGCTGGTGTGCGAGAGCGCCATCGCCCTGGTCCTGACGTTGAGATTCCGGTTCGGGTACGACTACCCGCTCGGCCGCGCCGTCTGGGAAGCCGTGTTCCACGCGGTGCAGGCGTTCAACAATGCCGGATTCGCCCTCTACTCTGACAGTATCGTGCGGTTCGTCACCGACCCGTGGATCTGCCTGCCCCTGGCGTTCGGGGTGATGGCCGGTTCGATCGGGTTTCCGGTCCTGTTCGAACTCGCGCGCGAATGGCGTACGCCAGGCCGTTGGTCCACCCACACCTTCCTGACGGTGACCGGCAGCCTGTTGTTCTCGGTCGCCGGTTTTCTGGTCTTCCTGACCTTCGAATGGCGCAACCCGGGCACGCTCGGCCCGCTGAGCACCGGTGGCAAGATCCTCGCGTCGTTCACCCAGGACGTGATGACCCGGTCCGGCGGGTTCAACAGCGTCGACCTGGGGCGGATGAACAGCGAGACGATCGCCGTCACCAACGGGCTGATGTTCATCGGCGGCGGCAGCGCCAGCACCGCCGGTGGTATCAAACTGACCACGTTCATGCTGCTCGGGTTCGTGATCTGGGCGGAGATCCGCGGTGAACCCGACGTGGTCATCCGCAAACGCCGGATCGCCGAGGAGACCCAGCGGCAGGCCGTCACCGTGGCGCTGCTGGGTGTCGCCCTGGTCGCCACCGGCACCGTCGTCCTGGACGCGCTCACCGAGGACATCCCGTTCGACCGGGCCCTGTTCGAGGTCACCTCGGCGTTTGCCACCGTCGGCCTCAGTACCGGCGTCACCCCGACCCTGCCGCCGTCCGCCCAGGTCGTCCTGGTCATCCTGATGTACGTCGGCCGGGTCGGCACCATCGCGGTCGGCACCGCGATCGCCCTCAACACCCGCCGCCGCCACTACCGCTACCCGGAGGAGAGACCCCTCGTTGGCTGACGAAAAGGACGAAAAGCTCGCCCAGGGCGCCCACGTCGCGGTGATCGGCCTCGGCCGGTTCGGTGGCGCCGTCGCCGAGGCCCTGCTGGAACTCGGCTACGAGGTCCTCGGCATCGACTCCGACCCGCGGATCGTCCAGGACTGGTCGGACCGGCTCACCCAGGTCGCCGAAGCCGACTCCACCGACGAGGAGGCGCTGCGCCAGCTCGGCGTGCACGAGTTCGGCCGGGCCGTCGTCGGCATCGGCACCAACCTGGAGACCAGCGTTCTCACTGTGCTCACCCTCACCGAGATGGGCGTACCGGAGATCTGGGCCAAGGCCACCAGCGTCAAACACGGCAAGATCCTGTCGTCGGTCGGCGCCGACCACGTGATCTTCCCCGAGTCGGAGATGGGCGAACGGGTGGCCCACCTGATCAGCGGCCGGATGCTGGACTACATCGAATTCGACGACGGTTTCGCCATCGCCAAGGTCCGCGCTCCCCGCGGTGCCGCCGGGCGCACCTTGGCCGACCTGGCGCTGCGCACCCGATGGGGCGTGACGGTGGTGGGCACCAAACGGCCGGGCGAGGATTTCGTGTACGCCAGACCAGAGACCACGATCCCCGAGAACGCCGTCCTGATCGTGGCCGGCGACACCGAGAAGGTGGAGGCCTACGCCGCCGAGAACTGACCCGGCGCCGCTTTGTGACGCGAACCGTGACTCGGCACGCCCCAGGCGGGATCGTCGCGATGGCCGGGGTGAGGGAGGATCGGCGGGTGAGTGTTCGCGGGGACCGGGGGGACGCGCTGGCCGTCGCCCTCTTCGGTGGGGTGCGGGTGGACCGGGGTGGGAGCGGGATTCCGATTCCGGGCACCCGGCTTCGCGGGCTCGTCACCCGGCTCGCCGTCGCCGGTGGGCGGGCGGTGGCTCCCGCGGTGCTGGTGGAAGCGCTGTGGCCCGAGGACCGGCCTGCTGACCCGGTCAACGCGTTGCAGTCGCTGGTGTCGCGGTTTCGGCGGATTGCCGGGGCGGACGCGGTGGCCCAGTCCGAAGGCGGATATCGGCTGGTGGCGGGGGATGTCGACGTCATCCGGTTCGAGAGACTGGCCGCCGCTGGGCGGGAACGGCTGCGCGGCGGAGATCTCGCGGTGGCCGTCCAGACGCTGGGCGAGGCCGCAGGGCTGGCCCGTGGACCGGTCGCCGCGGAACTGGCTGATGTCGCGCCCGCGCACGCGGTGCGCCTGGCCCGTGATGTCGTCGAGGTGGGTGCGGATCTGGCGGAGGCCGAGATCGGTCTCGGCCGGGGTGACCGAGCCGCGGCCCGGCTGACGGGTCTGGTGGCTGAGTATCCGATCGACGAACGGTTCGCGGGGCTGCTGATCGACGCGCTGGCCGCACAGGGGCGCCAGGGTGACGCGCTCGCCGTGTACGAGCGGATCCGTGCGGGGCTGGCCGACCAGCTGGGCGCGGATCCGGGGGTTGCGTTGCGGGAACGCCACGTGCGGCTGCTCCGCGGTGACGCGCCCGCAACGACCGGGAGCGCCGGGGGAAACCGGCCCGCGCCAAGGACCGGGAGACCGCCCGTGCTGCCCCGCGGAGACTGGCCGGAAGCGGGCGGGGTGGCCGTACCGGTGAAGGGGGATGGGGGATCGGCGGGGGTGGCGCCGACGAATCTGCCGGCGTCGTTGACCAGGTTTGTCGGGCGGGAGGACGACCTCGCCCGGGTGGACCGGCTGTTGGCTGGTGGGCGGCTGGTCACCGTGACCGGGCCGGGGGGTGCCGGTAAGACGCGGCTGGCCACCGAGGCCGCGTGGCGGCATGCCGCGGACCATCCGGACGGCACGTGGCTGATCGATCTGGCGTCGGTGACTGAGCCGGCGAAGGTGGGCGCGGCGGTCGTGGCGGCTGCGGGTCTGCGCGGGTCGGCGCTTTTCGAGACCGGCGGCCGGGTACGCCCGGAAGGTCGCGACGATCTGGACGTGCTCGCCGACCGGTTGTCCGGGCGGCGGATCCTGCTCGTGGTCGACAACTGTGAGCATCTGATCGACGCGGTCGCGTTTCTGGTCTCGGCGCTGCTGGTGCGCTGCCCGCAGTTGCGGGTGCTGGCCACCAGCCGGGAGCCTCTCGCCGTCGACGGGGAGGCGCTGGTGCCGCTCGGGCCGTTGGGGCTGCCGGAGCCGGACGACGCATCGGACCGGGCGTCGGCGTCGGCGGCGGTGCGACTGTTCGCCGAGCGGGCCGCCGCGGTCCGGCCGGGGTTCACCGTCGACGACGGCACGGTGCGGGACGTGGTGCGGATCGTTCGTGCTCTGGACGGCCTGCCGCTGGCGCTGGAACTGGCCGCCGCCCGCCTGCGCACGCTCGGCCTGCCCGAGTTGGCGGCGGGGCTGTCGGACCGGTTCCGGCTGCTGACCAGCGGCAGCCGCACCGCGCAGCCCCGGCATCGCACGCTGCGCGCGGTGATCGCCTGGAGCTGGGATCTGCTCACCGACCAGGAACGGGCGCTGGCCGAACGGGTGGCGGTGCTGCCGGGCGGGGTGGCCGCCGGATCGGCGGCCGCGATCGGGTCCGGGGACGTCCCGGAACTGCTGGCCGCTCTCGTCGACCGGTCGATCCTGCAGCTGGGCCCGGAGGCGGGCCGCTACCGGATGCTGGAGACGCTGCGGGAGTACGGCATCGAACGCCTCGCCGAACAGGGGATCCTCGACGAGGTCCGGGACGTGGCGGCCGGTTACCTGGCGGCGCTGGTCGCCGGGTACGACGCCCGGCTGCGCACCGCCGATCAGGTGGCCGCGTTGCGGGCGTTCCGGGCCGAGTACGACAACGTGCTCGCCGCGCTGCGCCACTACTGCGACGCCGGCAACGCCCGGGCCGCGGTCGCGCTGGCCCTGGATCTGACCTGGTACTGGCAGATGTTCGGGCGGCACGCCGACGCCTGGTACTGGCTGCGGGCGGCCCTGGACACGCCCGGCGACATCGATGTGGTGTCGGCCGACTGCGCCGAGGCGGTGCTGATGCTGAACCGGACCTCCACCGAACCGGCCCTGATGACCGAAACCGCCCAGCAGCGCATCGACCGTCTCGCGGATCTCGCCGCCCGGCTGTCCCGGCACGACGAACTGCCCGGCCCGGCCGGGGCGATCGCGTCCGCCGCCCTCTACTTCGCCGGCCAGGACGAGGACGCGGGCCGGCGCGTCGACCGGCTGATCAACGGGCCGGACCGGTGGCTGGCCGCGCTCGCCAACCTGTTCAAGGCGCAGATCGCCGAGAACAACGGCGACCTGGAGCAGTTGAGCCGGCACGTGAGCGCGGCCCTGGACGGTTTCCGGCTGATCGGCGACCGCTGGGGCCAGGCCACCGCGCTGCCGTTGCGGGCGCTGATCCGGCAGTTCGACGGCGACCTGGACGGGGCCCTCGACGATCTTCGGTCGGCTCGTGCACACGCTCGCGAGTTCGGGTCCCTCGACATCGCTGACGAGATCTTCATCGACCTGCGCTGGGCGGACCTGCAGATGCGCCGCGGCGATCCGGACGGAGCCCGGGACGCGGTCGCGATGGCCCGGGAACGCGCCGAACGGTCCGGGTCGGTGGAGATGACGTTGCTGCTGGACGCCCTGGAAGCGGGGTTCCTGATCTGGCTGGGCGAGTACGACCGGGCACAGGAGTTGGTGGACCGGGCGGCGGCCGGGCTCGGGGCGGAGGGCACGGGCATGCCGATGATGGGCGGCGACCACGGCACCGCGATCGTCGGTAACGTCCGGGCGGCGCTGGCGATCCACCGCGACGACCCGGAGACCGCCGAGAAAGCTCTCGCTCTGGCGTATGCGGCGGCGGTGGAGACCCGCGACATGCCGATCGTCGCGATGGTGGCGGTGACCGCGGGCGGGCTGGCCGACCTGCGCGGGCAGCACCGGGAGGCGGCGTTGCTGATCGGGGCGGCGGCCCGGCTGCGTGGCTCGCACGACCACACCGACCTGCATGTGACCCGGATCGCGAGCCGGTCGCGGGCGGCGCTGGGGGAGGAGGGCTTCGGGGAGGCGTACGCCGCCGGTTGGTCCTTGGAGATCGCAGCCGCGCAGAGTCTCATCGACCCCGCGCGGCTCGCATTGCCGGGTTCTTGATCTTCAGGCCCGCCGGGGGAAGGCCCGCGGAGCCGGCGGCATCTCAGGCCCGCCGGGCGTAGGCCCGCAGTGCCAGCGGCACGAAGACCACCAGCAGACCGGCCATCCAGCACAGGGTGGTGACCAGCGGCCCGGCCACCGGCCCGCTGACCAGCAGCCCGCGGATCGTCTTGACCAGCGGCGTGATCGGGTTGACCGACACGAACGCCTGCAGCCAGCCGGGCAGCGTGTCGGTGGACACGAACACGTTGGAACCGAACGTCAGCGGCAGCACCAGCAGGAACATGATGCCCTGCACCGCGCCCGAGGTCCGGGCCAGCATCCCCACCCACACCGAGATCCAGCAGAAGCAGAGCCCGAACCCGATCGACAGGGCCACCGCGGCCACCGCCGGAAGGAACCCGGTCTCCACCCGGAAGCCCATGATCGTGCCGAAGCCGAGCATCACCACACACACCGACAGGTAGCGGACCACGTCGGCGAGCACCGCACCGATCAGTGGCGCGGCCCGCGAGATCGGTAGTGATCTGAATCGGTCGAAGACACCTTTCTCGATGTCGGCGTTGAGGTTCTGCCCGAGCGCCACCCCGCCCATCGCGAGTGACTGCGCCAGCATGCCGGGTAACAGGAACTGCAGGTAGGCGTGTCGATCACCGTCGCCGATCGCGCCACCGAACAGGTAGGTGAACAGCAGCAGGAAGATCACCGGCTGGATGGTGACGTCGATCAGCGCCTCCGGGGTGCGGATCGTCTTGATCAGGCTGCGCTGGGCCAGGGACGTGCTGTGCCGGGCGATGGCCAGGGTGCTCATACCAGTTCCTCTTTCTTCGTACGGCCGGTCAGCACGTGGAACACCTCGTCCAGGCTGGGCAGGTGCAGGGCCAGTTCGGTGACTTCGATGTGGTCCGCGCGCAGCGCCGGGATCAGCTTGTCCAGGACGTGGTCGCCGGAGACCGGCACCGAGGCCGCTCCGGCCCGTGCTCCGGCGGCCTCGTCCCGGCTCGCCGTGGTGCCCGGGGCGGCCACCAGGTCGAGCAGCCGCAGCACGTCGGGCAGGCGGCCGGGGTCGGCCGGGCGCACGTTCAGGGTCTGCCCGCCGACCTTGCGCTTGAGCCCGTCCGGGGTGTCGTGCGCGATCACCCGGCCGTGGTCGACGACCACGATCTCGTCGGCGAGCGCGTCCGCCTCCTCCAGGTACTGCGTGGTCAGCAGCACACTCGCGCCGCTGGCGACCTGGGTGCGGACCACACCCCACATGTCCTCGCGTTTGGCCGGGTCCAGGCCGGTCGTCGGCTCGTCCAGGAAGATCACCTCGGGGTGCCCGACGAGACTCGCGGCCAGGTCGAGACGACGGCGCATGCCACCGGAATACGTCTTCGCCGGCCGCTGCGCCGCCTCCTGCAGGTCGAACCACGCCAGCAGTTCATCGGCCCGGGCTCGCGCGTCCCTCCTGGTCAGATCCAGGAGACGACCGATCAACACCAGATTCTGTACGCCGGTCAAGTCCTCGTCGACCGACGCGTACTGCCCGGTCAGGCCGATCTTGCGGCGGACCTTCGCGGGCTCCTTCAACACGTCGATGCCGGCCACCACGGCACTGCCCTCGTCGGGTTTCAGCAGGGTGGCCAGCACCCGTACCGCGGTCGTCTTGCCCGCGCCGTTGGGCCCGAGCACGCCGAGCACCGTCCCGCGGCGCATCGACAGGTCCACCCCGTCCAGCGCCTGTGTCTTGCCGAACCGTTTGCGCAGCCCTTCGGCGCGCACCACCAGATCGTCTGTCATGCCCCGGAGCCTGCCGCCCGCCGCTGCCACGCCCCGCACACGCCGCTGTCACGCCCCTGCCACGCTTCGTTCCGCACCCGACGTCACCACGCGATGCGGCTCGCGTTCTTGCGTGGTGGGTTGCGGTTCGTTCCGCACCCCGATCCACCACGCAAAGAAGCCCCGCCGCTCGATGGTGAGCGGCGGGGCTGAGGAAGCGCGGGTTACGAGGCGGCGGGCTCGGACTTGCGCTCCGGTTCCGCAGTCGGGGCCGGCGGGGCCGCGTGGTGGTCGTCGACCATGGTGGTCTCGTCGAACGGGTCGCCGCCGGCGAGGACCAGTTCGGCGCGCTCCCGGTCGAACTCCTTGGTCCAGGTGCCGATCAGGACCGTGGCGACGGCGTTGCCGGCGAAGTTGGTCAGGGCGCGGGCCTCGGACATGAACCGGTCGATGCCGACGATCAGGCCGACCCCGTCGACCAGGTCGGGGCGGTGGCTCTGCAGGCCGCCGGCCAGGGTGGCCAGGCCGGCACCGGTGACCCCGGCGGCACCCTTCGACGCGATGATCATGAAGAGGAGCAGCGACACCTGCTCGGCGACCGACAGCGGGTCACCCATTGCCTGCGCCACGAACAGCGACGCCATGGTCAGGTAGATGGCGGTGCCGTCCAGGTTGAACGAGTACCCGGTCGGCACCGTGATCCCGACGACCGGCTTGCTGACCCCGACGTGCTCCATCTTCGCGATCAGGCGGGGCAGCGCCGACTCCGACGACGACGTCGACACGATCAGCAGGAACTCCCGGCCCAGATATTTGAACAGGCTGAGGATGTTGATCCGGGCCACCAGCCACAGGATCGAACCGAGCACCACGAAGACGAACAGCGCACAGGTGATGTAGAAGCCGAGCATGATCTGCGCCAGGCTGATCAGCGCGTCCACACCGGTCGCACCGACGACCGCGGCGATCGCGCCGAACGCGCCGATCGGGGCCAGCCACATCAGCATCGCCAGGACCCGGAAGACCACCCGCTGGAACATCCCGATGGCCCGCAGGATCGGCTCGGAGATCGAACCCAGCGACTGCAGCGCGAAACCGACGAGCAGGGCCACGAGCAGGGTCTGGAGTACGTTGCCGGAGGCGAACGGGGAGAGCAGGCTGTCCGGGATGATGCCGAGCAGGAAGTCGGCGGTGCTGGGGGCGGCGTCGGTGCCGACGGCCTTCTGCCCGGCCGCGGCGACCTTCTCGTCCAGGTGCATCCCGGAACCGGGGTGGATGATGTTACCGACGACCAGGCCGATCGCGAGCGCCACCGTCGACATGCTGAGGAAGTAGGCGAGGGCCAGACCGCCGACCTTGCCGACCTGGGCGGCCTGCCGGATCGATCCGACACCCAGCACGATGGTGCAGAAGATGACCGGGGCGATCATCATCTTGATCAGATCGACGAATCCGGTGCCGATCGGTTTGAGCTCGACCGCGACGTCCGGCACGATCAGGCCGACGGCGATGCCGAGCAGGACGGCCACGATGACCGCCAGGTACAGGAAGTGGGTTCGGTCCCGTTTGACCGGGGCGGTGGTGGAAGTCATGCCGAGAATGTGGCCTGGGTCTCAGCCACTTTCACCGTTACGTTCATTCTGTTCATCCGAACGAAACGATCGGGGCATGGGTTTGGCACGTCGATGGAGCATCGCCCGGCAACTTTTCGCCCTCCAGGTGCTGGTGGTGACGTTGCTGGTGGCGATCGGCACGGTCGGCGCGGTGCTTCTCGCCCGACGGGACGCCCGCACCGCCGCCATCGCCGAAGTGGTCGCGGTGGCCGAGTCGATCGCCCACTCACCGTCGGTGGTCGAGGCACTGCAGACGGCGAACCCGACAACCAGGCTCCAGCCGTACGCCGAATCGACCCGTAAGGCCACCGGCACCGACTTCATCGTGGTGATGGCCCCCGACCGGACCCGCTACACGCACCCGACCGTGGAGTTGATCGGGCAGCCGTTCGTCGGCACCGTCGAGGACGCCCTGCGCGGCGGCACCGTCATCGAGGAGTACCGCGGCAGCCTCGGCGACTCGGTCCGCACCGTCGTCCCGGTCCGCGACACCGGTGACCGGATCATCGGCCTGGTCTCGGTCGGCATCCGCAGCGAGGCCATCGACCGCGAGCTGATCGCCCAGATCCCCGCGTTCGCCGCCGCCACCGGTCTCGCCCTGCTGCTCGCCGCCTTCGGATCGTGGCTGCTCAGCAGACGGCTCCGCCGCCAGACCCACGGCATCGGCCCGGCCGAGATGACCCGGATGTTCGAGTACTACGACGCCGTCCTGCACGCTGTCCGTGAGGGCCTGGTCGTCGTCGACCGCGACGGCCGCGTCACCCTGATCAACGACGAGGGCCGCCGGCTGCTCGGCGTCACCGACGACGAACCCACCGGCCTGCCCGCCGAAGTCGCCGGACTGATCGCCGAAGTCCGGCCCACCGTCGACGAACCCGTCCTCATCGGCGACCGGGTGCTGGTCGCCAGCCGCCGCGAGACCCGCTTCGACGGCCGCGTCCTCGGCACCGTCCTCACCTTGCGCGACCACACCGAACTCCGCGCGCTCACCGGCGAGCTCGACTCGGTCCGCGGCCTCACCGAAGCCCTGCACGCCCAGGCCCACGAAGCCGCCAACCGCCTGCACACCGTCCTCACCATGGTCGAACTCGGCCGCACCGACGAAGCCATCCAACTCGCCACCGCCGAACTCGCCCTCGCCCAGGAACTCACCGACCAGGTCGTCGGCGCCGTCGGCGAACCCGCCCTGGCCGCCCTGCTGCTCGGCAAATCCGCACAGGCCGGCGAACGCGGCGTGGAACTCACCGTCGACGGCGACTCCCGGCTCACCACCAGCCTGCTGAGCGGCCGCGACCTGATCACCGTCGTCGGCAACCTGATCGACAACGCCCTGGAAGCGGTCGCCGAGACACCCCTGCCCCGCAAGGTCGACGTGCTGGTCCGCGAACAGGACGGCGAAGTGCTGGTCCAGGTCACCGACAACGGGCCCGGCCTCACCCCGGACCAGGCGGCGGTCGCCTTCCAGCGCGGCTGGACCACCAAGGGAGCCGGGCACGGCATCGGACTGTCCCTGGTCCGGCAGGTCGCCGAACGGTACGGCGGGGGCTACCACATCCGCACCGGACCCGAAGGCGGAGCCGTCATCACCGTACGACTGCCGGTGCCGTCATGACACCGATCCGGGTGCTGGTGGTCGACGACGACCCACTGATCGCCGAGGCTCACCGGGCGTACACCCAGAAGGTCGAAGGTTTTGTCGTCGCCGGTGTCGCGCACACCGCGCGGGAGGCGATGACCCGGCTCCGCGCCGACCACGTCGACCTGGTGCTGCTCGACCTGAACCTGCCCGACAAACACGGCCTGGAGATCGCCCGCGCCTTGCGATCGGCCGGCAGCGGCACCGACGTCCTCGCCGTCACCTCCAACCGGGACATCGCCATGATCCGCCAGGCGGTCGCCCTCGGCGTCACCCATTACCTGCTGAAACCGTTCACCTTCGCGGCGTTCCGCGACAAACTGGACCGGTACGCCCAGTACCGCCGCCAGCTCGCCGGCTCCGCCGAGGTGGCCGCCCAGCACGAGGTCGACCGGGTCTTCGCCACCCTGCGCGGCGCCCCCGCCGACACCCTCCCCAAAGGACTCGACCCGCACACCTTCGACCTGATCCTGGGAGCACTGCGCGCCGCCGCACCGGGCGGCCTGTCCGCCACCGAGGTCGCCACCCGGACCGGCACCTCCCGGGTCACCGCCCGCCGCTACCTGGAACACCTCGCCGACGCCGCCCGAGTCGTCCGCAACCCCCGCTACGGCGGCCCCGGCCGTCCCGAGGTCGAGTACCGGCCCGCCCCCACGGGTAACCAGGGGCCATGACGGACCAGACCCTGATCATCCTGGGCGCGAGCGGCGACCTCACCGCCCGGCTGCTCCTGCCCGGCCTCGGCGCCCTGCTCACCGCCGGGCACGTCCCCGGCCTCACCCTGATCGGCGCCTCCGTCGAGGACTGGGACGACGCCCGGTGGCAGGCCCGCGTCCACGACTCGTTCGGCGCACACGGCGCGGCAGCGGCCGCCGAGTCCACCGGCCAGAAGACACCGGTCTCCGACGACACGCCGGCTGCCTCGGCTGTGGCCGACCGAGCCCGCTGGATTCGTACCGACGTGACCAGCTCTTCCGATCTTCGGTCTTTGCTGGCTGCGACAAACGGCTCCGTGGCGATCTTCTTCGCCCTGCCGCCGGCCGTCACCGCGAAGGCCTGCGCGGCACTGCTCGACGTGGACCTGCCGCCCGGCACCCGGCTCGTGCTGGAGAAACCGTTCGGCACCAGCAGCGAGTCCGCCGCCGAACTCAACACCCTGCTCGCCCGCCTCGCCCCTGCCGTCCCCGAGGAGCAGGTGCACCGGATCGACCACTTCCTCGGCAAGTCGACAGTGCTCAACATCCTCGGCCTGCGGTTCGCCAACCGCATCTTCGAACCGATCCTCGACTCCACCCACGTCGAATCTGTCGACATCGTCTTCGACGAGAACCTCGCCCTGGAAGGCCGGGCCGGCTACTACGACCGGGCCGGCGCGCTCGCCGACATGATCCAGAGCCACCTCCTGCAGATCCTCGCGCTGCTCACCATGGAAGCCCCGTTCAGTCTGGCCGCCGCGGAGTTCCGCGACCGCAAGGCCGACGTGCTCCGGGCCACCCGGCTGTGGGGCACCCCGGCCGACAGCAGCCTGCGGGCCCGCTACACCGCCGGCGGCGACCTGCCGTCCTATGCCGACGAACCGGGCGTCGACCCGTCCCGCGGCACCGAGACCCTCGCCGAGATCGTCCTCACCGTCGACACCTGGCGCTGGGCGGGCGTGCCGTTCCGGCTGCGCTCCGGCAAGGCGATCGGCGACAGCCGCAAGGAAGCCGTGATCACCTTCAAACGGCCGCCGCGGGTGCCGGACGGGCTGCACGGCTGCGACGAGCCGGACCGGCTGCGCATCGGGTTCGGCCCCGACCACCTGGCCCTCGACTTCAACATCAACGGGCCGGGCGACCCCTTCGAACTGGACCCGATCAGTTTGGAGGCCACCTTCGGCGCTGGTGGCCTGCCGCCTTACGGCGAGGTGCTGCGCGGCGTCTTCGAGGACGACCCCACCCTTTCGGTACGTGCGGACACCGCCGAACAGTGCTGGCGCATCGTCGAACCGGTCACGTCCGCCTGGCAGGCCGGCGAGGTGCCGCTGCGCGAATACCCGGCCGGAACCGCCGGACCTAGCCTCTTCCTGCCTGCGTAGTGGTCACCATTTTGTAGTGTCACCACTTCGTAGTGGTCACCACGACCGTCTCGTACGACATGGTGAACCTCTCGCCGATCACCTGACCCAGCCCCTTCAGCAACGCCTCCAGTTCGACCGCCGGCAGCAGTTGATGGCCGCCGGCGGTCGGCACCTGGTCCAGCCAGTCCGCCCGCTCGTATTCGTGCTCCCATCCGAACCGCCACACCTCGGGATCGGTCAGCGGGCCCGACACCTTCTCGACGATCGCGCCGTACGGGTCGGCGTCCGCCCACGGATCGAACGGCAGACTCGGCGCCGCCCGCCGGTAGACATCCGCGAACGCCCCGGCCAGCTCGGGGGCGGGCTTGACGGTGTTCCAGAACAGGGCGAGCCTCCCGCCAGGGGTCATTCGCCCGCCCGGGGTCATACGCCTGTCCGGGGTCATACGCCCGTCCGGGGTCATCAGGCCGCCCGGGCGCAGGCATGCCGCCGCCTTCGCCGTTCCTGCGACCGGGTCCACCCAGTGCCAGGTCTGACCGGCGACGACCGCGTCGAAGGTGCGGCCTTTCGGATCCCAGTCCTCGAACCGGGACTCCTCGACCTCGAAACCGTGGCGCCGGGCCACCGCGGCCATCCGCGGATCGGGCTCGACGCCGAGCACCTGACAGCCGGCGTCCCGGAACTGGCGGGCCGCGATGCCGGTGCCGATCCCGACGTCGAGCACGGTCGTGTTTCCGGCCGCGATCCGTTCGATCATCGCC
The DNA here is from genome assembly GCF_900104725.1 of Actinoplanes derwentensis. Classification (NCBI taxonomy): domain Bacteria; kingdom Bacillati; phylum Actinomycetota; class Actinomycetes; order Micromonosporales; family Micromonosporaceae; genus Actinoplanes; species Actinoplanes derwentensis. Next base: position 4,664,225 of record NZ_LT629758.1, on the reverse strand, counting down.
GCCGGGTAGCGGGGCCGGGCGCGGTCGTAACGTTCCGGGTCGAGCCCGAAGGACTGGGCGATCTCTTTCTTGGTGTTCTGTCCGCCTTCGTCGGCGGCCGCATTGTTAGCGGGCATGTGCCCACTCTAAATGGGCGCTTGCCCACTCGGCTAGATTTGACGTGTGCCTACCGGTGTGGCCCTGCGCGACGTGCGGGAACAACTCTTCGACGCCGCCGACCGCATCCTGCTCGGATCCGGACCCGAGGCGCTCACCAGCCGTGCCGTCACCGACACCGCGGGCTGCGCCAAAGGCGTCCTGCACCGCCACTTCACCGACTTCGACGCCTTCCTCGCCGACTACGTCCTGGATCGCGTCCACCGCATGGACACCGCCCCGCTCCAGGCCGGCGCGGGCACCGTCACCGGAAACGTCGCCGCCTTCCTCGCCGAGCTGTTCGGCTCCGTCGCCGTCGCCATCGTCGCCCTCGTCACCTTCCGCGACGGGCTGCGCGCCCGCCTCCGCGACACCTGGCCCGCCGGAGTGCCGGTGCTCACCCAGGGCGCGGTGGCACTCGCCGACTACCTGGAGGACGAACGCGCCCACGGCCGGGTCGCCGCCGTCGCCGACGCCACGGTCCTCGGCGCTGTTCTGATCGGAACCGGCCACCTGCTCTACGCCGACCGAACCGGCTCACCACCCACCCCGGACGAACTGCGCCGCACCGTCGAGGCGATCATCCCCGCTTGACCCGTCACCCTCCCGCGGTCACCCCTCCTGCCGCGGTGCCTCCTGTCGTGGCGCCCGGCGCCGCCAGCGGTGTGCCAGGCCCGCGTAGGAGAACACCACCACCGCCGCGATCAGCAGCCGCACCTCGTTCAGGTAGCGCTCCGGATACATCACCCCGGTCAGGTACGTGTCGATGAACCCCCGGCTCAGCCCCGACTGCCCGGCCCGGTCCCGCGCCCAATCCTCCACATAGGTCAGCGGACAGTTCAGCTCGAACACCACGATGCACAGCCCCCACGCCGCCGCGGCCAGATGCCACCAGATCGCTTTCGGCCAGCGCCAGGCCACGAAACCACCCAGCACCACGAACGCGATGAACAGAAAATGCGCCACCATGGTGGCCTCGGCCAGCACCCGGAAAATCATGCCCTCAAGTTTCTCCCATTAATCGGTTGGACGGGAGCCGGAGAGTCGCCTAACTTTGTTCTCACCGGCATGACACAGCCGGACGAAACAAGGGAACAGGAAGGGGAGATGATGTCCGCCAAGCAGATGTGGCAGGCCGCGACGGCTTCGTCCGCCCTCTCCCCAGCCGCGCCGGCCCGGACCGCGATGTCCCAGGCCACGATGGCCCTACCGAGTTCCCCCGCCCGCAGTCTGAGCCGACTCCCGGGCCGGTGGCGCGGCTAGCATCCAGCTAGCGCAAGCGCCGCCCTTCCTCATCGGAAACGGGCGGTTTTTTCGTATACGGGTGTAGCTCAACCGGAAGAGCACCGGCTTCCAAATCCGGCAGATGCGGGTTCGACTCCTGCTGCCCGTGCGCATTCTTTTTGACAATTACACAGCGGATGACACCATTTTCTTCCGGCCGTGACCAGGCCGGATCGTGGGCTCGTAGCGCAGCAGGTAGCGCGCCGGTTCGGCATACCGGAGGCCGGCGGTTCAAACCCGCCCGGGTCCACCTCGTCCCCGTAGCTCAGCGGATAGAGCACCGGAATACGACTCCGGCGGCCGGGAGTTCAAATCTCTCCGGGGACACGCGTCAACGCCCTCGTGGCCCAACGGCAGAGGCACCAGACCGAGGCTCTGGACGGTGCGCGTTCGAATCGCGCCGAGGGCACGTATCAGCAGATCAAACCCGGGTAGCCCAATTGGCAGAGGCGCTGCGTTCAGGTCGCAGAGGTTGAGGGTTCGAATCCCTCTCCGGGTACGCAAGGGCTCGTAGCTCATCAGGTAGAGCGTCCGTTTTGCACGCGGAAGGTGGCCGGTTCGAGTCCGGCCGGGTCCACGCATCAAGTGGGAGGGTTGGCCGAGTGGTCTAAGGCGGCGGATTGCTAATCCGTAGCAGGGGGTCACCTCTGTCGAAGGTTCGAATCCTTCACTCTCCGCGCAGGTCGCCGTAGCTCAGGGGTCAGAGCGCTCCGCCCATAACGGAGATGTCGGTGGTTCGAAACCACCCGGCGATACGCAGTACCAACGGGTCGTGGCGCAGCTTGGTCAGCGCGCTCGCTTTGGGAGCGAGATGTCGCGGGTTCGAATCCCGCCGACCCGACGTAGTTCGATGTGCCGCTAGCTCAGCAGGTAGAGCAATCGCCTCTTAAGCGATGGGTCCGGGGTTCGAGCCCCCGGCGGCGCACTCGCAGGGTGGAGGAGTCCGGTCGTCCTCATCGGTCTCATAAGCCGAAGATCGCGGGTTCGAATCCCGCCCCTGCCTCCAACGGGAGGAGCCGGTCTGGTTTCGGGAACGCCGCTGGAAACGGCGTGGGCCTGGTAGAAGGGCCCCGTGGGTTCGAATCCCACCTCCTCCGCGTCGGTGTCGTCCGCTGTGTAACGTCTCGCCGTATGGCGTACACGATCAGGGCCGCGACCGTCGACGACGTCGCGGCTGTCGCGGCTGTCTGGCATTCCGGCTGGCACGACGGGCACGCCGCGTACGCGCCTGTGGAGCTGACCGCGGTGCGCACCCTGGAAGCGTTCGAACCGCGGGTCGTCGCGCGTCTGTCGCGGACCACGGTGGCCACCGGGGACGGGGAGGTCGCCGGGTTCGTCACGGTCGCCGGGGACGAGGTGGAGCAGGTGTTCGTCGCCGCGGGACATCGGGGCGGCGGAGTGGCCGCGAGCCTGCTCGCCGAGGCGGAGCGGCAGGTCTTCGCGGCCGGGCATGCCGAGGCGTGGCTGGTGGTCGCCGACGGCAACGGCCGGGCCCGGCGGTTCTACGAGCGGCAGGGCTGGCGTGACGGCGGGCCGCTGGACTTCGCCGCGGAGGCCGGCGACTCGACGATCACGGTCGCGTGCCGCCGGTACGTCAAACGTTTCTAGATCGGACCACCCGCCCGTCCGGGTGAACAGCGTGTCGGTGTGTGTCCAATTCGGGTAGAGTTGTCCGTCAATGATCACTCTGGGTGGTACCGCCGGGTCCGACGCGTTCAGCGTCGGTGGCTCCAGCCGGTTTTCAGCCGGTCGCCGTCGTGTCGCCGCCGTCAGCCGGAAAGGGCCCCTTCACCGTGACGTATGCACCGCCGACGATCCTCGCTGCCCGGACGTTCCTGCTCGACGGCGTTCCCGGCTTGACACCGGCCGAGGTGGGCATCGTCGGCGACACCGGTCACGCGAACACCGGCACCTCGTACCATCTCGGTAAGAAGCAGCTGGCGGCGAACGCGTACTCGATCATCGAGTCGCCCCGGGACCGCAACGGCCTGACCGACGCGGCCGCCGGGCTCGACATCGGCGACTTCTCGTTCAAGGTCCGCGGGAAGACGCACACCCTGCGGACGTTCTCGGCCTGGCTGGTCGCCGCCTGCAAGGCGGGTACCGCCGACACCAAGGACATCCGCGAGGTCATCTACAGCACCGACGGTAAGAACGTGCGGCGCTGGGACCGGCTCGGCCGGCGGACGACCGGCGATTCCTCGCACCTGTTCCACACTCACCTCTCCTACTTCCGCGACAGCGAGAAGAAGGGCAAGACCGCACTGTTCCGCCGGTACCTCACCGAGACCGGGCTCCTGAAGGACGAGTGATCCGGCCCGAGGCCACCACTCGAGGGCCTGCGCACCGGGGCCTCAGCTGGGCTAAAACCGACATGAGTGGGTTGCGTGAACGGCCGGTTGAGGGAAACCTGCGGGTAGGGATGCGCTTGAGGAGGGCCTGCCATGGGCAAGGTCGTCGCTGCCCTGTCCATGTCACTGGACGGGTTCGTCGCGGACGAGCATGACGGTGTGGGTGAGCTGTTCGGGTGGTACCTGAACGGCGATGTCGAGTTGCCGAGCGCTGATCCACGCCGGGTCTTCCGGGTGACCGCGGCCAGTGAACGGTTCCTGCGCGGGGGGTTCGGCAGTTCTGGTGCGCTGATCTGCGGGCGGCGGCTGTTCGACCGTACCGACGGGTGGGGTGGACGGCATCCGGCCGGATGTCCGGTCTTCGTGGTGAGTCACTCGGTGCCCGGTGGGTGGCCGCGGGACGATTCGGAGACCTCGTTCTATCCCGATCCGATCGGGGCGCTGGAGGCGGCGCAGAAGGTGGCGGGGGAGCGGACCGTGTCGGTGTCCACTCCCATGCTCACTCAGCAGTACCTGGACGCGGGCCTGCTCGACGAGATCTCGGTGTCGCTGGTGCCGGTGCTGCTCGGGGCGGGGACCCGGCTGTTCCGGATGCCGGTGGTGATGCCGATCCGGCTCGGTGATCCCGAGGTGGTCGAAGGGTTCGGCGTCACCCATCTCGTTTACCGTGTGCTGCGGTAGGCGACCTTCTCCAGGAACCGGGTCAGGTGCGGGTCGAACAGCGCCGGATCGGACCGCAGGATCTCGTCGCGGGCCCACCAGCGGACGCCGTGGAACTCGCCGGTGTCCGGTTTCAGCTGGTGGTCGCGGGGGATCTCGACGACGTACCAGAGGCTGACGTCGATGTGCCCGGAGTCGATGCCGACGGTTCCGGTGACGGTGAGGAAGACCGGTTCGGGGCCGGGCTCGGTGGTGATGCCCAACTCCTCCTCGATTTCGCGGGCCGCGGCGTCGAAGGGGTGTTCGCCGGTTTCGACGTGGCCGCCGGGCGGTAGCCACAGGCCGGCGTTGAGGTGTTCGACAAGCAGCACGCTGCCGTCGGCCGGGTCGATCGGGACCACATACGACACCAGGTGCTGTGCCGGTTCTGCGGGTTTCACCCGCCGGAAGACGTCGTCGGTACGCCGGAGCCAGCCCAGCGTGTGGGACCGGTGTTCGGCCTCCAGATTGTCACCGGGCTCCAGACTGCTCACCACGTCGTGCACTGTCGCGACCGTTGAACGCATGAGGAAAATGATTTCATCCGGATGTGGCGGGCGGGTGACAATGCCGCGCATGATCGCCCGTGTCGTGGCCTTGACCGAACCGTCGCCCACCTGGATCGCCGAAGGCGACGACGGGCGGCCGCTGGGCACCGCGTCGCTGTGGATTCCGCCGGCCGGTGGCCCGGCTGAGGTGCGGATCCGGGTGCATCCGGCGGAGCGGCGTTCGGGTGTGGGCACCCGGTTGTTACAAGAGGCCGCGCGGTACGAGGGAGTGCCGGCGCTGCTGGGTGAGGTGGTTGCGGAGGGCTCGGCGGGAGACGCGTTCTGTGTGTCGGCGGGGATGCGACAGGTGCTTGCGTTGACGTACACCAGGCTGGAAGTAGTTGATTTCGACCTGGTCGGGGAAGCGGTGCCGGGCTATCGGCTGGTGCATTGGGAGGGGACCGTGGCGGACGAGATCGCGGAGACGTTCGCCCGGTCGCGCAGTGCCATGGACGACATGCCGATGGACGACGTCGACTACCGGCCGGAGCCGTGGGACGTGGCCCGGCTGCACCGGGTGGCCGCCGTGGTCGCCGAACGCGGTGACGTGCTGCTGACGACGGCGGCGATCGGCGCGGACGGGGAGATCGCCGGGTTCACCGAGGTGGTCCTCTCCGGTGACCAGGGGCAGAACTACGGGACCGGGGTGCTGGTGCCGCATCGCGGCCGTGGGCTGGCCCGGTGGCTGAAGGTCGCGCAGATCGCGGTGGTGCGGCAACGTTTCCCCGCGGTCACCGGGTTGCTGGCGGACACCGCCGACAGCAACGTGGCGATGCGGCGGGTCAACGAGGCGCTCGGCTACCGGCCCACCCATCGCAGCCGGATCCACCAGCTCGACCGGGCACGCCTCTCGTGAAGCGTGCCCGGCCCCTGCTGACTACGCCGCCGGGCGGTAACCGGCCGGGCGGCTGGTGAACGTGCCGCGGCCGTGGGTGCGGCTGCGCAACCGGGTCGCGTAACCGAACAGTTCGGCCAGCGGCACGGTGGCGGTCACCGTTCGGACCGTCGAATCGGTCACCTGGCCGCGGCGGGCCGCGAGGTCGCCGAGGACCGCGCCGATCGTTTCGGACGGCGCGCTCACGGTGACCTCGGCGACCGGTTCCAGCACCGTCAGCGTGCAGGAACGCAGCGCCGTGCGGAGCCCGAACTGGCCGGCCGCGCGGAACGCCGTCTCCGACGAGTCCTTGACGTGGGTCTGCCCGTCGGTGAGGGTGACCCGCAGCCCGACCACCGGATGTTCACCATCGGTCAGAGCCTCCCGGCAGCCGGCTTCGACCGCCCGCACGAACTCGGCCGGCACCCGCCCGCCGGTCACCGTCGAGGTGAACGTGAAGCCGGTGCCGTCGGCCGGTGCGACGTCCAGGACGACGTGCGCGAACTGGCCGGAGCCACCGTCCTGTTTGACGTGCCGGTAGACGACGCCGGTCACCCCCGTGGTCACCGCCTCGCGGTAGGCGACCCGGGGCCGGCCGGTGGTCAGTTCCATGCCGGTGGTCTGCCGCAGTTTCTCCACGGCCACCTCCAGGTGCAGTTCACCCACGCCGGACAGCAGGACCTGGCCGGTCTCCCGGTCGGTGCGTACGCTCAGTGACGGATCCTCTTCGGTCAGGGCGGCGAGAGCGGACGGCAGGCGCTGGGCCTCGGTCCGGGTGCGGGCCTCGACCGCCACCGATACCAGGGGCTCGGTGGTCCGGGGCGCCTCCAATTGAACCGGATCCGCCCGTGTGGAGAGGGTTGCCCCGGTTCGGGCCGCCTTGATTCCGGTGACCGCCACGATGTCGCCTGCCGTCGCCTGGTCGATGTCGGTGTGCCTGTCCGCTTGGACGCGGAGGATTCTGGAGATCCGTTCGGTGCGGTTGTCGGCGGCGTTCCACAGGACGTCTCCCTTCGTGATCGTTCCGTCGTAGATGCGCAGGTAGGCGAGTCGTTCGCGCTTCTTGAAGATCAGCGCCAGCGGTGGGTTCCGCTGGTCGCCTTGGGGCGGGGGCAGGTAGTCGACGATGCCGTTCAGCAGTTCTTCGACGCCGATGTTCCGGAAGGCCGAGCCGCAGAGGACGACGACGGCCTTGTTCTCGTGGGTGAGGTCGCGCAGTGCCCGTTTGAGCGTCATATCGGATATGTCGCCCAACTCCTCCAGTACTGCGGGATGGAGTTCGGCCACCGCCTCCTCCAGTCGACGGCGTTCCTCTTTGAACTCCGGCGGCGGGTTGTCGACCAGGTCGATCACGCCACTGAGATCGGCCTTCGGGACCTGCACCAGCAGCGGGATCACTTCCAGACGGTCCCGGATCGAGGCCACCGCCGCGTCCAGATCGGCGCCGGCCCGGTCCAGCTTGTTGATGAAGGCGATGCGGGGTACGCCGTACCGGTCCGCGGTCCGCCAGACGGTCTCGCTCTGCGGCTCCACACCGGCGACCCCGTCGAAGACCGCGACCGCACCGTCGAGCACCCGCAGTGAACGTTCCACTTCGTCGGAGAAGTCCACATGGCCGGGCGTATCGATCAGGTTGAGCCGGTGACCGGCCCAGTCGCAGCTCACCGCGGCGGCGAAGATGGTGATGCCGCGGTCCCGTTCCTGGGGATCGAAATCGGTCACGGTGTTGCCGTCGTCGACCCGGCCGGACCGGTGGGTCATGCCGGTGGTGAACAGGATCCGTTCGGTCAGGGTGGTCTTGCCGGCGTCGACGTGCGCGAGGATGCCGATGTTCCGGACGTTCATGATTGTCGGTCTCTCGAGTCTGAAGCTGGTGGTGGACGGCGCCTGTTACAGGCAGCGGCCAGCCCCGGTGGCGCAGCCGGAGCTGGGCACACCAGACACGAGGATCAGCTCGAAACGCGACACGGGGATGATGACGGCGGTGCGATATCGCATGGCCGTTTCTCCTCTCCGGTCGCGGTGATGGGATCGACGCTACGAGAGATCCGGTAGTGATGTCGAGCGATTAATGTGGCGGGTGGTGACGATCCTTCTCGTTCTGTTGATCATGGCGGCGGTTCGCGTCTGGAACCGTCGCGGCCCGGCGCGCGCTCAGCCGTTCACCGGACCGATTGCGGCGTTTACGCTGGTCGCGGTCTCCAGCCTCACTCCCGGCCCGGCGGGTCTCACCCTTTCCGGCTGGTGGTACGCGGGGGCAGCGGCTCTGCTGGTCACCGTCGGCTACGGGGTGGCGCTGATGATCCCAGCCGCGCGCCGGGCCCTGGCCGTCCCCTCGTTCGAACATCCGGTGCGCACCGCCCTGATCGGGGTGCCGCTGTCCACGGTGATCTTCGAGGAGGTGGCGTTCCGGGGAGTGCTGTGGGAGTTGCTGTACCGCGACCACGGGGTGGTCGGGGCGTACCTGATCACCGCCCTGCTCTTCGGTCTCTGGCATCTGCCGGTCACCCGGGAAGTGGTGTTCACCACCCTCGCGGGGGTCGCTCTCAGCTTTCTCCGGCACGCCGGCGGCGGGGTTCTGGCCCCGTTCGTGCTCCACTGGACCGCCAACGGCCTGGGAATACTCGCTTCGGCATGGGTGCGCCGATCCGCGCAACCCGATTCCGGCCGCCCTGGTTAATCCTGAGAATGCCGTCGGACCCCGTCGCTAGGCTCCCAACAGCCGCCTCACCTGTGGAGATGTTGTGAGTAGTCAGACCTCGGCGCCGGCAAAACTGGACGGCGCCGTCCTCAAGATCGCTGGGGTCGTCGTTCTCGGCGCCATCATGTCGATCCTCGACGTGACAGTGGTCAGCGTCGCGATCCCGACCTTCCAGGACCAGTTCGGCGCGACCTATGCCGAAGTCGCGTGGACGATGACCGGCTACACGCTGGCCCTGGCCACCGTCATCCCGCTCACCGGATGGGCCGCCGACCGGTTCGGCACCAAACGGCTCTACATGACGGCGTTGCTGCTGTTCACGCTCGGGTCGGTGCTCTGCGCCACCGCCGACAACATCGGGCAACTGGTGGCCTACCGGGTGCTTCAGGGCCTCGGCGGCGGCATGCTCATGCCCCTCGGCATGACGATCATGACCAGGGCGGCCGGGCCCGAACGGATCGGCCGGTTGATGGCCGTCCTCGGCATTCCGATGCTGCTCGGCCCGATCAGTGGGCCGATCCTGGGCGGCTGGCTGATCGACTCGTACAGCTGGCACTGGATCTTCCTGATCAACCTGCCGATCGGCATCGGCGCGCTGATCTACGCCCAGATCGTGCTGCCGAAGGACAACCCCGAGCCGTCCGAGTCGTTCGACTTCATCGGCATGCTGATGCTCTCGCCCGGTCTCGCGCTGCTCCTCTTCGGCGTCTCCACGCTGCCCGAGGAGCAGAGCATCACCGCCGACAAGGTGTGGATCCCGATGCTCATCGGCGCGCTGCTGGTGATCGGGTTCGTGGTCTACTCGTTCAAGCCGAAGCACCCGCTGCTCGACCTGCGCCTGCTGCGCAACCGCAACCTGACCGTCGCGTCGATCACGCTGTCCGTGTTCACCATCGCTTTCATGGGTGCCGGGCTGCTCTTCCCCAGCTACTTCCTGCAGATCCACGGCGAGTCGACACTGCACGCCGGTCTGCTGATGGCCCCACAGGGCATCGGCGCCATGCTGACCATGCCGATCGCCGGCATGCTCGCCGACAAGGTGCCGATCGGGCGGACCGTGCCGTTCGCGTTGCTGCTGATCACCGCCGGGTTCTTCGCGTTCACCCAGGTCGGGACCGACACGTCGTACTGGCTGCTGTGCGGTTCGCTCTTCGTCATGGGTCTGGGCATGGGCGGCACCATGATGCCGATCATGACGTCGGCACTGCGAACCCTCACCAGCCACGAGGTCGCCCGCGGCTCCACGCTGCTCAACATCCTGCAGCAGATCGCCGGCTCCGTCGGCGGCGCCGTCATGTCGGTGATCCTGACCGCCGAACTCAACAAGTCCACCCCCATCCCCGGCCTGACCGACCCGGTGACCGGCGCACCGATCACCGAGGCCGGCCTGGCCATCGGCGCCCAGATGAAGCCCGAACTGGCCGCCACCGTCCCCGACCCCACGATCCTGGAACGGGGCTTGGCCTTCGCGGCCGACTCGTTCGCGACGACGTTCATGGTGGCTTTCGTGCTGACCGCGCTGACCCTGGTGCCGGCCCTGTTCCTGCCCCGAAAGCGCGAGCAGTCCCACCTGGCCGACGACCAGAAGACCGCGACCCCGGTCATCCTGCACTGACCGGCCCGCACGCCCGAGTGAAGCCCGCCCGGTGACACCGGGCGGGCTTCACCGTCTCCTCCGCCTTCACTCATGCCCAAGCCAAACCCTTGCTGCGTCTTGCCCGGGGTTCGGTTCGCGCTCGGATCGACACGCTGGCTACGGTGACGGGTATGGATCTGATCGGCTTCGGGCGTGAGGCTGATGTCTATGCGCTGGACTCGAATCGGGTGTTGCGGCGGTACCGGCGTGGGGATGACGCCAGCGGTGAAGCGGAACTCATGGTCCACCTGTATGGAATCGGGTATCCGGTGCCCCGGGTTCACGAGGTGAGTGGGGCCGATCTTGTGCTGGAACGGCTCGACGGGGTGACCATGACGGAGGCCTTCGGTGCTGGGGGTGCTGGGGGCGACGGCGTGGGTGCGGGAGCCGCGATTCTGGCGGATCTTCATCGGCGTCTTCATGCACTTCCCGCTCGTGTCGGTCAGCGGGCCGGTGATCGTATTCTGCACCGCGATCTGCATCCCGACAACGTCATGATCACGTCGCGTGGGCCTGTCGTGATCGACTGGCACAACGCCGCCGAAGGGCCGCCCGCGGTGGACGTCTGGCTCACCGCGATCATCCTGGCGCAGGTCGCCGCCGAGCCCGGTCATCAGCACGCCGTCGCGGCCGCCGCTTTTCTCCGGGCCTTCCTGTCTGAGAGCGGCGTGACCCTCTTTTCTGAGGGTGGCGCGGCTTTCCTGCCGGAGGCCGGCGTGGCTCTCCTGTCCGAGGGCGGCGTGGCCTTCCTACCGGAAGTTGGTGCCGCTCTCATGTCGGAGGATGGCATCGCTCTCCGGCCGGAGGGTGGTGATCCGGTCGCGGCTTTCGATGAGGCGGTTGCGATTCGCAGGGCAGATCCGGCGCTGACTGCGGAGGAGGCGGCTGGCCTCGTCGCTACCGTCGGGCCGCTGATTCGAGCCGCTCTGTCTGGTGGTCGGTGAGCTGACCTTCTGGGTGAGTGGGTCGGTGGTCTGGGTGCTGTGTCTGGTCATCCGCTTTAATTGTCGGCTGTCGAATCATCGGGCAGTTGAAGTGTGTCAAGAATCTGCCTACTGCTCGATGCCGCGAAGCGTGTTTACCGGAGGCCGGAAACGGATGCCGTAAGCAGAAGTCGGGATCGGCTGCCGTTGCGGTGGCATCGCCTGCGGTACTCGGTAAGGAAACCGAAGTGGTTGCGGATTGCGCGACTTGATTCTGCGTTTGGCCAGCGGATGTTAAAGATCGACATGGGACTTTCGAACGTTCTGGTGTAACTCCTGGTCACCGCGGTTATGAGGTCGTGGGATCGGCGGTTGGCGCGGGCGATGTCGGTGGCGCCGTTGATGCGGTGCCAGCCGATCGCGGTGTTACGCAGGACGGCCATGGCGGCGGGTCCGGTGCCGGTCCGGGCTTGATGCAGGCCCTCACGGAACGTGGCATCTCTGACGTATGGACCTGGTTCTCGATCAACCACTCTGCCCTCGCCCATTTTTGTAGGTCAGCGGGCTGAATGTCGGCGGCGGTTAGGGACGTGACCAGGTAGGCGGTTTCGCGGCTGGTCTTGCCGTCGACGATGCGGGTGTGGATGATGTGGCGGCCCGCTGAGTGTGCGGAAAGGCGATCCCGCCCGGGGTGTGCAGGGTGATGGCCTTGAACGGTGTGGGTCTCCTTGCGGCCGTGCCCGCGGTCGCGGGTACGGTGACCGACCGGAATCTGCGCCCGAGGCAGGGTCTTGAGCTGGGTATGAAGAGTAGGCTGGTTCCTCTTCGCCTGCAGGAGAAGGTGTGCTCCACGGCCGGTGATCTGCTCGGTGTGACCGGTCTGGGTATGCATCGCGCCGGCGACGAAGAGGACCCCGGCCAGGCTGTCCAATCGATTTAAAGACTCAGGACACTAGGCCGTGGTGGCAGGCATCGATTGCCCGATCGTCCACAACGAATTCACCAAGTAACATGAATTCACGCTGGCCACCTATGGCATCAAGTCCATCACCGGACTGAAGGGCCTCCTGCTCGACTCGTTGCCCGGCGAAACTGTTCCTGACGGCGGAAACGTGTTAGCTGATCGATGGAATCTGTCATGGGGATGTTGCTTTTGCTCGGTAGCATCGCCGTCCTGCGGAGGCGGGCCGGGTCTAGGTGCACGGTCATCGCGGAGACCTGACATCGAGGAGCGATTTCACCATGCGACTGTTTCTGACTGCGGCACTGCTCATCATGGTTGCCGGCACCACCAGTGCCTGCTCCGAGCCGACTGCCGACACTGCGGCGCCTGCCACGACCACGGCCGTCGCACCGAGCCCGTCGGCCGCCGCGCCGATCGGGAACACGGTGTCGATGTGCACAGCAGTCACCACCATGATGAGCCAGGCCACCCTCGACGGTCTCGGCCGGCAACTCGGAGATCTCACCACTGCCCACTTGATGGCCAACGCCGACGCCGTGCAGGTGCAGACGACCGGGATCCGGACCGTCAGCGGGACCCTGGCGGCGCAGCTCAGCGAGTTTCAGCAGCGTGCCGACGACCCGGCCCTGAGGGCGGCGCTGGGCACTTTGGTCACCTCCCTCACCACGCTGGGTAGCCAGGAGAACCTGGCCGGTGTCAAGACCCTGGAGGACGCCGGCCGGGCGATCACCCCGGTCTCCTCCAGTCTCAACGAGGTGGAAAAGATCTGCGGCTGAGCGCCCGACTCTGCACCCCCTGGTGGGGTATGGGCAGAGGAACCTAAAGTAAGCCCCACCTGGTCAGGGTGGGGCTTACTTTGTTGTCATGATCGACGCCCGATAGGGCTAGCAGGACTGTTGCGTTCTAGGCGCATCATCCGCTGAGCAGGTATTTCGTGGGGGTGATTGGCCTCTGTGGAGGCAGTAGAAGCGGGTGAAGCCCTCAAGGTGCTCATGGAGTTCTCGACGCTGCACGACCACCGAGGAAGTCCACCCGCCGATGGCATCATCTCTGATCTGCGCACTGACCGTGACAATCCCCGGCGCCGACATGCCCGCACCGCCGTTCACCGATGGTGAACGGGGCGGGCTCGTCGCAACCCTGAGTCGGATCCCGGCCCAGCGAAACCCGTACGGGACCCGGTATCCCCTCGTGGCGTTGCTGACCGTCGCGGTCTGCGCGGTCCTGGCCGGTGCCACCTGTGTGAGGACGCACGAGGTGTGGGAGCGCGCGGTATGTGGGGGACGCACGAGGTGCGCGGGACGGGACGCATGGGACCAGGGTGGGGGCGTCGCCAGGCGGCCCCCCGTTTCCCGTGGTTCGGGGGAACCACGGGTGAGCCGCCTGACGACGAGTTCCGGAGGCGTCAGCCGATGGTGATCACGCGGGCCCACGTCGGTGGGAGATTCCGGCCGTAGCCGGGGTTGTCCTCGTCGATGCGGGAGCGGCGGGAGAACAAGCCGATCACCGTTCGGCACGGTGGCCGGTGGGACGGCCACGGGGTCTGGCCGTCGGTCAGGACCACCGTCACGTCGGGTCGGGTGGTCAGGGCCTTGGCGAAACCTTCGCGCAGGTCGGTTCCGCCGCCGCCGGTCAACGTGATCCCCTCGGTCTCGCAGATCGGGCCGGAGACGTGGGCTGCGGCGTCGCAGGAGACCACCCGGAGCAGGTCGCGGCCGCCACCGACGGAACGGGAGATGGCCGCCACTTCCAGCAGGGCACTGCCCAGTTCGGAGTCGCTGACCGAACCCGACGTGTCGATCACCACGGTCACCCGGGGCGGGCGGCGTCGCAGGCTCGGCAGGATCACCCCGGGGAGGCTGGACGAGCGGCGGGACGGGCGGCTCCAGACGTAGTCCTCGCCTGCTCCGGGAGCCGAGACCGCGGAGCGGACCGCGCTGCCGAGGAGCTGGCGCCACGGCTGGGGCGGGTGGGTCACCTTCTCCGCCCAGCGTTTCCAGCCGCCGGGGACGTCGCCGCGAGCATTGTTGATGCCTTGCGCCACCCGGTACCGGACCAGGGCCTGCTCCTCCGGGTCGAGAGCGTTCGCTCCGTCGGGGCCGAGTTCCCACGGGCGGGCCGAACCGTCGGCACCGCCACCGCAGTCCAGCCAGACGAGGCGGTCCAGGTACGGGCCCATGGCGATCATGGGCAGGTACTCCTCCATCAGTTTGCCGGACGGCAGATTCAGCAGTTCCGGGCCGATCGCCGCAGCGGGGCGGGGCAGTCCATCCCCGTACACATCGTCGTTGATCTCGAAATCTCCGGCGATGTTCATCCGTAACCGGTCGCCGGGGCCGGTGAGGTCCTTCGCGGTGGCCAGCCGGTCGCCGCGGCCGTGGTGGTCGCGCAGCAGGTGCGACACCTCGTGCACCCAGACCCCGGCGAGTTCCTCGACAGGGGTCGCCGCCACGAAACCGGGGGAGACGTAACACCGCCAGTAGCGGTCCACGGCCATCGTCGGAACCGTCCACGACAGAATCGGCTTCAACGCGAACAGCGCGGTCGCCAGGTATGGCCGGGCTTCGGCCGCGAAAAGCCGGGCCGCGTAGAGCTTCTCCCACTCGTCCGAGGTGAAGACAGCCCGCTGCGGCGAAACAGAGGCGCGGACGGCAGGCGAAAGCGGCGGGGAGGCCGAGGCTGACGGCGTACCGGAAAGGGTCATCGGGTTGCGCCCACCCGGCGGCGGATCGTCGCGGCCGGGGCCAGGCGTTCGATGGCGCCGGGGACCTCCCAGCCGTCGCGGCGCAGTGCGGCGAGAGTCGAGGCCGGCACCACGACCAGGTCCGGCGCGCCCGTCTCCAGAGCCCGGACCAGTACCGCCCAGGCCGCTTCCCAACGGGCGAGTCCGGGCCGTTTCCGGACCGCTTCGACCACGCCGTCGAGGGTGGCCTGCCGCAGGTCACCGCGTTCCGGCAGGACCGCCGAGGCCGGGTCGGCGAGCAGGGTCTCCGGGTCGGGCAGGTCCAGCCGGTCGAGGAACGCCAGTAGTTCCAGGCCGGGTCCGTCGCCGACGGTGCCGCGGACCAGCATCGACAGGACTTCGCGGGAGACGCCGGCCGCGGTGGCGAAGGCGACCAGCCGCAACGTCATGTCCCAGCTGCGCGGCGACGGCCACGGACCGCCCCGGCGGGATTCGCCGTCCGGAAGCCGGTGCACCAGTGTCGGCCTGGCGTCCAGGAATCCGCACACCGCGCGCCGGGCCAGAGCGACCGCTTCGGGGAGTCGTTCGTCGTCGAGCCGGGGCAGCAGGGCGCGCGGCCAGGTGCCGCCCAGCCCGCGGACCACCACTTCGTGCTGGAACGTCCACTGGAGATGCACGAACCGGTTGGCCAGCGGCGCACTCAGTTCCCATCCGTCGGCGGCCGACGAACGCGGGTTGGCGGCGGCCACGATCCGGACTCCGGGCGGCAGGGTCAGGGCGCCGACCCGCCGTTCCAGGACCACCCGCAGCAGGGCGGCCTGAACCGCGGGCGGGGCGGTCGACAGTTCGTCCAGGAACAACAGCCCGTGCCCGGCCCGGACCAGTCGCACCGCCCAGTCCGGCGGCGCCATCGGCACACCCTGGACGGCCGGGTCGTCGCCGATCACCGGCAGGCCGGAGAAGTCGGAGGGCTCGTGCACGCTGGCGATCACCGTGGTCAGGGGCAGTCCGAGCCCGTCGGCGAGCTGGTGGAGGGTGGCCGTCTTGCCGATGCCGGGTTCGCCCCAGAGCAGCACCGGCAGGTCGGCGGCGACGGCCAGGGTGAGGGCTTCGAGCTGGCTGTCCGGCCGCGGTTCGGTGCCGGTGGCGGTGAGCAGGGCCAGCAGTTCGGCGGCAACAGGCAAGGTGTCAAAAGTAGTCAAAGTCATCACCTTGTGATATTTCAGGCGGCAAAAGGCCGCAAAACGATTGATGGGGTACGCCCGGCAAAGAGCGAAGTGCCACGGAGTCGGATCACCGGCTCAGCGCCGGACGGAGCCACGTTTCGACGGGCGGCCGCGTTGGCGCTCGTGGGCCACGAACGGTCCGGCCAGGCGGGGCAGGATCCGGGCGGTCAGCCCCGCCCGGTAGAGCCCGTGTTCCACGACCCCGTCCGCCGCGTCGTCGAAGGCTTCCCGTAGGGCGCCCTCGATCTCCGCGTCCGGCCCGAGCAGTTCGGTGACCAGAGCCGTGGCCCCGTCCCGGTCGCCGTGGTCCAGGCGGGAGCGGACGTCGTCCAGCCAGTAGGGGTTCCGGGCGTCCGCACTGATGACCTGCAGGCAGGGCAGTGGCGTCCCGCCGAAGATCACGAGCAGTTCTTCCCGCCGCAGCTGATCAGGCTGATGATCGAGCGGAACGAGCTTCCCGTCGACGATCCCCAGCCGATGCGTCTCCCCCCGGCACTCGACGAGCCGAATCCCACCGCCGTCCCCGGCCGCCGTCCCCGTGCCGATGTCGATTGCGCGTGCCGGGCCGCCGGTGGAATGGCCGGATGGCTGGCCCACGGTGGAGCGGCCGGATGGCCGGCCGCCGGTGGAGTCCGGGGCGAGTGCCCGCGCCACGAGCGGGTGCAACCGGTCCGGGTGGATCAGGCCGGCGTGCAGGAGTTCCAGGTCGGGCGGCAGCCAGGTGGCGGCGTAGGGCAGGACCGGCTCCTTCGTACCGCCGCGGGTTGAAACGAACCGCGGACCGGGACCGTCGTCGCCGATGAGAAGCCGGCGCCCGTTCTTGAGCCGGACCGCTACCGGTCCGTCGTGTCCGTCGGCCGCCCGCAGGATCGCCGCTTCCGCCACCCACCGGTGGGCCGCATATCCGCAGTCCGCCGGAATCTCGGCCATCCAGGCCGGATCCCGATCAGCCCCCGTGACGGACGGCGCGCGGCCCGCATCGTGTGGTGAGTTGGGGTGTGAATCGAACCCGAACTCACCACGCAGATGGGGGTGCGGGCCGTGACCGGGAGACGAGCCGGGTGGGAGGCCGGAGCGTTCGCGCAGGTGGTCGGCGGCCCACAGGTGGGGGTGCAGGTCGAGGCGGAAGCGGCGGTCCGGGCGAGGGCGGGGGTGTGGCCCGGTGTCGCCGGTGCCGGGATCCCAGAGGGCGAGGCTGATCCGCTGGCCGAAGTCCGCCCAGCTCGGAGCGGTTCGGGCGACCAGGTGGACGTCGCCGTCGGGTCCGGGGTAGCGGGTCAGGGACATGGTGAGGCCGGGGCGCAGCAGGCCGTCGGCGATGGTCCGGGGCAGGTGCCAGCGCAGCAGATCCGGCGCGAGCCGCCGGAGATCCGTTCTTAGCTGTGCCGCGAACGCACGGCCACGAATGGCGGTCACGGCACGCAGATCGAGATCCACGTCGACGTGTGCGGCGGCGCACGCTCCGGCCCAGTCACCGGCGAGCCGGCGGGCGGTGGCAGTGATGATCATCGAGGCCGGCACGGCGAACTCCCGCACGTGCCGCCAGCTGTGGAGACGGGCTGGGCCGTCCACGTCAGGTGAGCGCATCAGCACTCAACTTGCGTGGACAGGACCCCCGTTTCGTTCACGAAGGTATTCATTGCCGGGGAGCGTACATCCTCCCCGAGCCCGGCGACCAGCCCCGGGTGCGGCCCCGTTCCTGAGGGGCGGAAGTCATGGCGGGGAATGTTCACCCGGCCGGGGGCTTGTGTAATCACTTTCGGACTTTCAAGCCGCATCGGCACATGAATGGATCTTGAATGGCAGGGATAACGGTCTGGTTGCGAAGAGGGAATAGTTGTCACTATCAGGTGATCGGAATGGCGAAATTCGATCAGCCAACTGTACCTTTAGTCCAGAAATAGTGGGACATAGCCTGGGTTTCCGTCGGGTGAATGATCGATGTCCTGGTCATTTCGGCCCCCCGATTCGTTGATCCGGCATACCTGACTCGTTCGATCGGCTATGGCTAGGTGCGCAGAGTGTTCCGGCCCGTTACGTTAAGTATGTGGACGGTGAAGATCGCTATTGGCGCGGAGTGGTTTCTACCTGGGCGGACGACAGTTTTCCCGGATCATCGGAAGATCTGTCTACCCCTGGTCCTCTGAATGGACACGGGGCGATAAAAAGGATTGTGCGTCCTGCGTTCCTGACAGGTCGACGGCCCGGCCACCGCCGGCGTCCATCAACGAGGGTGGTGTGATGATCCGGGTCGTCGTGGTCAGAGACGAGGGGTACTTCGGTGTCCCGGTGCGAGCGTTCCTCGAGACCGCACCGGACATGCATTACGTCGACACTCTGCCGATCGGCGGCGACCTGGCGCAGCGTGCCGCGCAGTTGTGGCCGTCGGTCGTGGTGATCGACACGCAGTACATGGTCAGCCAGGTCCTGCCGATAGCCGACGAATTACACTCGGCGATCCCGTCGTGTTCGATGCTGCTGCTCTGCGACCCGTCCAAACGCGGCATGCTCCCGCCCCGGCGGTGGAACGGCGGGCTGAACTTCCTGATCAAGGACACGTCCCCGGCTTCGCTGGCGGATGCGGTGCGGCGCCTGGCGCGGGGCGAGCGGGTGGTGTCGCCGATGCTGCAGGCCGCCTCACTCAACACCGACCGAGGGCTGAGCACCCGCGAGCTGGAGGTGCTGGGCCTGGCCGCCGAGGGCGAGTCGGTGAAGGAGATCGCCGGTCGGCTTTACCTCTCCGGCGGAACGGTCCGCAACTACCTCTCCGCGATCATTTCGAAGACCGGTGCGCGTAACCGGCTCGATGCCATTCGTATCGCCCGAAAGCAGGGTTGGCTGCGTTGACACCTCGGCGACCGGTGAAGACGGGTAGCTTGGGAACGGATGCCGAGTCACCAGATCGATGTCCCCGCGCTGCCCGTGCTGTTGCCGCTGGGCGTCATCCTGATGATCGTCGTCGGGGTGCTGCTGCACCGGAGGGGCCGGTTGAGCACGCCGCGGCTGCTGGCCGGCTGGTGTGCCGGGTGGTACGGGGTCGCCGTCCTCGGCGCGACCCTGCTCCCGATGCATCTGGGCTGGGGTGACGGCGCCGGCGGCCCGGACCTCTACCGGCTGATCCTGATTCCGGTGCTGGAGATGCGGCCGCTCGACTTCCTGCTCAACACGGTCATGACGATGCCGCTGGCCACGGTGCTGCACGTGGTGTTCGGGGTGCGGTCCGAGCGCCGGGTGGTGTGGACCGGGTTCCTGCTGAGTCTGGCCATCGAGTCGACCCAGCTGACCCTGCTGCTCACCCTGGACGGCAACCGCTGGGCGGACGTGAACGATCTGATGTCGAACACTCTCGGGGCCTGGCTGGGCTATCTGCTGCTGCGGCGGTTCATGCGTTCCGAACGCTTGAGCCGGGCAGTGGAAAGCTGTTCTTTCGCCCGAACCGGCCACGGTACGCCAGCAGCGGTGCGATGAACCGCCGTCCGGGCCGGGCCGAGATCCGCTCGTAGAGGCTGCCGACCGCCGAGGCCAGGTGGTCGGCGTCGTACCGTGCCCCCGCCGATCGGCCCGGTAACCGCGTGCCGCCCCGCTCGGCCAGGCACAGCAGCTCCGCGCGCAGGGCCCGGGGCAGCGATTCCCGGTCCTGGGACAGCCGGTGGGTGCCCGGGACCGGGGCCCGCGCGGCGGCCCGTTCCGCCAGCGGGACGCACGACCCGTAGACCGCGGGCAGCCCGGCGGTGACCGCTTCCAGGGCGGCCAGCCCGAACGACGTCTGGCCGGGTGAGGCGAACACGTCCATGGCGCAGTACATCGCGTGCGGATGGGCGACCGCCCCGGCGAACAGCACCCGCCCGGCGACACCCTCGATGACCGCGAGCCGTTCCAGGGCGGCGCGCGACGGCCCGTCGCCGACCAGCAGCAGGACCGCGTCGGGAACTTCGGCGATCGCCCGGATCAGCAGGTCGAACCGCTTGTCCGGCTCGAACCGGCCGACACCGCCGACCAGCGGGACACCCGGGGCGACGCCGAGCCGGGCCCGGGTGGTGCCGCGCAACGCCGCATCGAAGCGGTACTCGGCGGGGTCGATCGCTTTCGGGATCGTGGTGATCCGCCGCTGCGGCACGCCCCAGCCGCGCAGCCGGTCGGCGATCGCGGCGGACCCGGCGATGGTGATCTGGCCGAGGCGTTCGGTGGCCAGGTAGAGCGGGCGGGTGACGGCGCCGAGGTGGTGTTCGGTGGCGACCACGTGCGGCACCCCGGCCAGCCGGGCGGCGACCCGGCCCTGCACGTTCGCCTGGTAGAGGTGGGTGTGCACCAGGTCGTAGCGGCCGGCGCGCATCAGTTGCCGCAGGTGCCGGACGACCGCGGTGTCGTGGTCGCGCACTCCGATGATCCGGTGCACCGGGACCTGTTCCGGGGCGAGGCCACCGGGTGACAACGCGACGATCTCGTTGTCGTACGGCAGGCGGCGCACCAGTGACCGCAACTGGTGTCCGGCCTGCGGCTCCAGCGTGCTGATGACGTGCAGCACCCTCATTCTTTTCCCCCGGTCGCATTCTCGACAGAACGCTTGCCCAACCCGCACCGATGACGCTGCCGGAAATAGTGCTACAACGGAAGTCGCAGATGTCACGCCTAAAGTGAGTAATTCTCGCCGTCGATGTGACATCCTCCGCCGAATGGCCAGGTGGGCAGGCCCGAAAGTATCTGCCGAAAGTGCCGATCAGTGAATGTGAAATTCATTCATGTAGCGTATGACAATTGCTACTGTAAACCGTCCTCCGGTGCTGCGAGTCTAAATTTGCGAAAGCCAAATCGGAGCGGCCGCATTTCACTGTCCGGAAATGCATTTGCGCACGCTCGCTTTTCCTTGATTCGAGCTTTGAGGAATCCGCGGCCGGTCGCGCCGGCATCGTACGAGGGGGAATCCATGCAGGTACGGCGACGAGCGTCCGGCGATTCCAGCGCCGACGCGACTCCCGGTGAGTGGCGTGGCCCGGGACCACATCCGGTCGCGTGGTACCGCAAGGCCCTGCCGGGCCGGGCGGCACGAGCGGTCACCGACGCGGTGGCACTGGCCAGCGCGCTGCTGATCGCGACACTGCTGCGACACGACGGCCACATCGGTGAGGTCGACTTCACCGGCCTGGTCGTGCTCTCCGCGGCCGCCGCGGTCGTGCAGACCGCGGCCGGCATCCATTTCGGGCTCTACACGGGCCGCTGGTCGTACGGCTGCTTCGAGGAGATCGCCGCCCTGGCCCGGACCGCCGCCGTCACCACACCGGCGCTGTTCCTGCTGGACACCCTGATGGGCCGGCTCGTGCCCCGGTCGGCGATCATCGCCGCCGGGCTGATCGCGCTGGTGTTCACCGCCGGCGTCCGCTACACCGTGCGGCTGCTGCACGACAACCGGCTGCGGCCGTCACCCGAGCACGGCACCCGGGTCGTCGTGATGGGCGCCGGCGAAGGCGCCACCCAGGTGCTGCGGGCGATGCTCCGCAGCCCGCAGAGCCCGTACGTGCCGGTCGCCCTGCTCGACGACGACCCGGCCAAGCGCACCTTCCGGGTGATGGGCGTGCCGGTGTCCGGCACCCGCGACGACATGGCCGACGTGGTCCGCCGGTACCGCGCCGAAGCCGTGGTCATCGCGATCCCCAGCGCCAGCGCCGAGCTGATCCGGGCACTCACCGAGATGGCCCAGCCGCTCAACGTGGACCTCAAGGTCGTCCCGCCGGTGGTCGAACTGTTCGGCCGCACCGTGCGGGTCGAGGACATCCGGCCGGTCAGCCACGCCGACCTGCTCGGCCGCCGTGAGGTCGGCATCGACCTGGAAGCGGTCGCCGGATACCTGGAGGGACGCCGGGTGCTGGTCACCGGCGCGGGCGGCTCGATCGGCTCGGAACTGTGCCGTCAGCTGGCCCGGTTCAACCCGGCCCAGCTGGTGATGCTGGACCGGGACGAGTCGGGGCTGCACGCCGTACAGCTGTCGCTCGATGGTCGTGGGCAGTTGGACGACCGCAATCTGGTCGTCGCCGACATCCGTGACCTGCAGCGCCTGGACGAGGTCTTCGCCGAGCACAAACCGCACGTGGTGTTCCACGCCGCCGCCCTCAAGCACCTGCCGCTGCTGGAGATGCACCCGTCCGAGGCGCTGAAGACCAACATCATCGGTACGTACCAGATCCTGCAGGCCGCGATGAAACACAACGTCGATCGCCTGGTGAACATCTCCACCGACAAGGCCGCCGACCCGTGCAGCGTCCTCGGCTACTCCAAGCGGATCACCGAACGGCTGACCGCCGCCGCCGACGCCACCGCGACCGGCACCTACTGCAGCGTCCGCTTCGGCAACGTGCTCGGCTCCCGCGGTTCGGTGCTCACCGCCTTCACCGCGCAGGTCGCGGCCGGTGGCCCGATCACCGTCACACACCCGGACGTGACCCGCTACTTCATGACCGTCCAGGAGGCGGTGCGGCTGGTCATCCAGGCCGGCGCGCTGGAGAGCAAGGGTGAGGTGCTGATCCTCGACATGGGCGAGCCGGTCCGGATCGCCGACGTGGCCAAGCGCATCGCCGACGCCGCCGACCAGCACATCCAGATCGTCTACACCGGACTGCGCCCGGCCGAGAAACTCGCCGAGGTGCTGCTCGGGCCGGACGAGCCGGACCACCGGCCGAACCACCCGCTGATCTCGCAGGCCCCGGTACCGCCGCTGGACGGTGCCGTGCTGTCCCTGCTCGACGCGTCCGCGCAGCGCGACGAACTGATCGCCGTCCTGCACTGGCTGTCGGAGAGCCCCGCCCTGCCGAAGAAGCCGCACCCGGTCATCACCGGCAAACAGCGCCGCTCGCCGGAGAACGTCGTACCCGGCCCGCGCTCGTGAAGAGCAGGCGCAAGCCCCGAATCCCGAGAATCAGCAAGGAGAGAGTTCCCATGCGGGTCGTCATCGCCGGTCAAGGCTACGTGGGGCTGCCGCTCGCGGTCCGCGCCGCCGAGGTCGGGCACACCGTCGTCGGCTTCGACGTCGACGACGAACGGATCAAACGGCTCGCCGCCGGGGAGTCGTACGTCGACGACGTCTCCGCCGAGGACCTGCGGACGGTCCTCGCGAGCGGCTCCTTCCATCCGTCGTCCGACCCGCGGTCCTGCGCCGGTTTCGACGTCGCGGTGATCGCCGTCCCGACACCGCTGCGCGAGGGCACCCCGGACCTCAGCTACATCGAGGAGTCGGCCCGGCTGCTGGCCCGCTACCTGCGGCCCGGCGCGACCGTCGCACTGGAGTCGACCACCTACCCGGGGACCACGACCGAGCTGGTCGGGCCGTTGCTGGAGGAGGGCTCCGGGCTGATCGCCGGGGTCGACTTCCACCTCGGGTACAGCCCCGAGCGCATCGACCCCGGCAACCGCGAGTTCAACCTGGTCACCACACCCAAGGTGGTGTCCGGCATCAACCCGTCGTCGCTGGCCATGGTGCAGGCGTTCTACGCGTCGGTCGTCGACCGGACCGTCCCGGTCGCCGACACCAAGGTCGCCGAGCTGGCCAAACTGCTGGAGAACACCTTCCGGCACGTCAACATCGCGCTGGTCAACGAACTCGCGGTGTACGCCCACGACCTAGGCATCGACGTCTGGGAGGCCATTGACGCGGCGTCGTCCAAACCGTTCGGCTACATGCGGTTCGTGCCCGGCCCCGGCGTCGGCGGCCACTGCCTGCCGATCGATCCGTCCTACCTGTCGTGGCGGGTGCAGCGGACCCTCGGGCAGAGCTTCCGCTTCGTCGAACTGGCCAACGACATCAACAACCACATGCCCGACTATGTCGTACGGCGCCTCGTGACCGCCCTCAACAAACGCCGCAAAGCCGTCAACGGGTCGACGATCCTGCTGCTCGGGCTGGCGTACAAGAAGAACACCGGCGACGCCCGCGAATCACCCGCCCGCCGGGTCGCGTCCCTGCTGCTGGAGATGGGCGCGGAGGTCCGGGCCGCCGATCCGCACGTGGTCGAGGACGCCCACGTCGACAGCCGGGTCGAGATGGTCGCGCTCACCGCCGAGCAGGCCGCCGCCGCCGACGCCGTCGTGCTCCTCGCCGACCACGACGACTTCGATCTGGACCTGGTCCTGCAGCACGCGCCGTACGTGCTGGACACCCGGCGCCGCCTGACCGGCGCGAACGTCGAATCACTGTAAACGGGGGTAACCGTGCGCTCTGTCTGGAACGGACTCAACCGGCTGACCGCTCTGCTCATGCTTCTACCACTGGCCCCGCTGATCCTGGCCGTCGCCGCCTGGATCCGGATCGCCGACGGCAAGGGTGTCCTCTTCGTCCAGGACCGGGCCGGCAAGGACGGCGTCCCGTTCCGGATGCTCAAGTTCCGCTCGATGGTCCACGACTCGGTGGCCCTCAGCGCGAAACTCGGCATCGACGACCCGTTCGGCCTGGTCGAGAACGACCCGCGGATCACCCGGTGCGGCCGGATCCTGCGGCGCACCAGCCTCGACGAACTGCCCCAGCTGCTCAACGTGCTCCGCGGGCAGATGAACCTGGTCGGGCCGCGCCCCGACGTACTCCCACAGGTCGCCTGCTATTCGCCCGAGGACGCCCGGCGGCTGGAGGTCAAGCCGGGCATCACCGGGTGGGCGCAGGTCAACGGGCGCGACGACATCGACTGGCCGCAGCGGTTCGAACTCGACCGCTGGTACGTCGACAACTGGTCGCCGCGGCTCGACCTGAAGATCCTGTGGCGGACCGCGATCACCGTCAACCGCGGGGAGCCGCCGGTGCACGTCGACTCGCACAACATCACCCGGGCCTCGTCTCCTGAAGAGGTCTCCCGTGCCGCTTGATCCACCTCGGGAGATCGGCTCCGAGTTCCACTGGGATCCGGCCGTCCTGCTCAGCGATGAGCGGGGCGGCCTGCCCGGCTGGCTACCGGAACGGCGGTCGTTGTTCGCCACCGCGGCGGGCGCGCTCAGCGCTCTGCTCGGTTCCTTTCCAGGGCGGTTGCACGTTCCCTCGTACTTCTGCATGGGGGTCGCCGAATTCCTCTCCCATCAGATGCCGATCGTCTTCTACCGGCATCTGCCCGGCGGCACCGGACCCGACTTCGGCACGCTGCGGGTCCGCGACGGCGACGTGGTCCTCGCCCAGAACCTCTTCGGCTGCGAGGACGGCGGGCCCTGGGACGACTGGATGCGCGCCCACCCCGGCGTCCCGGTGGTCGAGGACCACTCGCACGATCCGTTCAGCTCGTGGGCCTGCGCCAGCACCGCGTCCTACGTGGTCGCCTCGCTGCGCAAGACCCTGCCGCTTCCCGACGGCGCACTGCTCTGGTCGCCGCGCGGGCTGGACCTGCCGGAGCCTTCGGGGCCGCCGGCTCCGGGCGCCGATCTGAAACTCGCCGCGATGCTGCTCAAAGGTGCGTGGCTGGACGGGCGGCCGGTGCCCAAGGACCATTTCCGGCGGCTGCAGACCGCGGGGGAGAGGCAATTGCTGGGCAGTGCCGGGCCGGCGAGTGCGGTCACCGCGGCGTTGTTGCCGCTTCTGGACATCGCGGGCGTACGGTCGGTGAGCGCGCTGAACTCAGCTGAAGTGGCGGCGGCGCTCGGGGTGAAAGCGGGCGGGTTCCGCGTACAGCTGATGTGCCGATCGTCTGTCGAGCGTGATGAGCTGCTGCGCTTTCTCGCTGGGCAGGGCATCTACGCGCCGGTGCACTGGCGGCAGGACCGGGACGGGTTCTGGAGTGCGGATCCGGCCGCGGCCGACCTCGCCGACCGGATGCTGACCCTGCCGGTCGACCACCGATGTGGACCCGGTGATCTACGGCGGATCGCGGAGGCGGTGAAGTCCGGGTCGAAAGGATCATCGATGAGTTCTATGATCTGAGCGTGAGGCTCGGATCTACTCAGCGTGATCTTGTGGTCGGCGTGATTCTGTAGGAGGTGGGCGATGACCTCTGCGAACTGGTTCGCGCTGGGGATGGCCGTGTTCGGCGCGTTCAGCTACGCGACCGGCTCGATCCTGCAGGCCGTCGGCGCCAAACGCAGCCACAGCACCGCCAGCACCCTCGGCCATCCGCTCTACCTCGCCGGCATCGCCTTCGACATCGTCGCCTGGGTCGGGGCCATCGCCGCCCTCCAGCACCTGGCCGTCTACGTCGTCGAGTCGGTCCTGGCCAGCTCGCTCGCGGTCACCGCGGTCGCCGCCTGGCTGTTCCTCGGCTCCACCCTGCGCCGCCGGGACGTCGCCGCCATCGTCTGCACCACCGGCGCCCTCGGTGTGCTCGCCCTCTCCGCCGGTGAGCAGCACGAGATGCTGCCGTCCACCCAGGTCCGCCTCGGCCTGGTCACCGCGTTGCTCTGCCTGTGGGCCCTCGGTTACGGCGCCACCCGCACCGGGCGGCCCGGGCTGATCGCCCTGATCGGCGGCTTCTCCCTCGGTGGGGCCGCGATCTCCGGGCGGGCCCTGCAGTTCCCCGCCGACGAGATGCGGCAGGCGTCCACGGCTGTCGTCGCCGTCGTCACCGAGCCGGTCA
This sequence comes from Actinoplanes derwentensis, assembly GCF_900104725.1. NCBI lineage: Bacteria > Bacillati > Actinomycetota > Actinomycetes > Micromonosporales > Micromonosporaceae > Actinoplanes > Actinoplanes derwentensis. Next base: position 4,637,672 of record NZ_LT629758.1, on the reverse strand, counting down.
CCTGGACCATGATCGGTTTCGCGCTGACCGGCATGCTGCTCTACGCCAGTGCGCTGCAGGGCGGCGAGGTCGGCCGGGTCACCGCCGTCCACTGGACCGGCGAGGTCGTCCTCCCGTCGATCATCGCCCTCACCCTGGTCGGCGACACCATCCGTCCCGGCTGGGAGCTGGCCGCCCTGCTCGCCGGGGTGGCGATCGTCAGCTCCGCCGTCGTCCTGGCCTCCGCGCCCGCGGCCGTCGCCCCCGCCGGTGCGGACCCGGTCCCCGCCAAGGCCGGTTCCACGGCCAAGGCCGGCACCGCGATCACCGTGCCGCCACCGCGCGCCGGGGCCCTCGTGCCCTTCGCCACCGCCGAGGCGTGGCGGCTGGCCATCCCCGCCGAGGCGTATTGGCCGGCCCTCCAGCCACCACTGATCCGCGGTTACGGGACCGTCACGTGGTGGGGTTCAGTGGTCACCCCGCAGCCGCTGTGGATCCCCCCGGACCGTACGGTCAGCGCCCCCGGAGCCCTCCCCTCCTGGGCTGGCCCTCAGCTGCCGTCCGGCCGTCCGGTCCCCGCCGGCGGGCCCGGACTGCACCGCGCCCGGCCGCTGCCCCAGGCCCGCCTACATGCGGCCCTGCCGGCCAGCCGCTCCGACGTCACCGCGGCCTGAGGCTCGTGCGCGCCCTGCGACCGGGCCTAGCCGCCCTGCGCTCGGCCGATCACTATCGGTCCATTGCCTCGAGGCGATGCCAATTTCTCGATGGATATCTCGAAAGCGCCCAGTCGATCACCTCGCGGTAGTAGCCTCGGGGGCACCCGAGAACCGGGATGGTCGTCGATGTGAGCCCGTCCCGCCAGAGCCCGGCTCACCCCGGCCGACGCTGAACCGGCGCCGACCAGCGGCGGCGTTCACGTCCAGCTGCCCGCGAGCACCCTTCGCCCGCCCTGCGTCCCCGGCCTGCCGCGGCCGGGGACGTCCCTTTCCCGCTCGGCGTCCCTTCCGCCCGGCCTTCCTTTCCTCGCTTGGCTTCCCTTCTCCCCGCCCGGCTTCGAGGACATCGGCCGGGTGAGCGGGTGATATGCGCTATCAGCTACTACTGACGGTTCTGTTCTGGTCGGCGGGCGGTTCCGGGCGTTTGCCCGCACGCCGGTCACCTTCGCGAGAGCCCCGCCGTCTGGTGGCATCCGGACCGGATTCGTTGAGTATTCCTTGCGCCTACTATCCGTAGGGAAGTCTCTTGTATTGGTGATCATGAAACCTTAAAGTCATCGACGCGGTTCGTCGGCAGCGCCGCCTACCAGTTCAAGATCAATGACTACAACGACGCCTATCAGCCCGGTAACACCGAAGTCGCCATCCCCACCACCGAGACCGGTCTGTCCGGCAACTACCAGTACAACACCACCTACAACGTCGACGGCTCGATCAGGTCGACGAGCCTGCCGGCGGCCAACGCCGGGTTGCCGGCGGAGCGGCTGACCTACGACTACAACAGCCTCGGGCAGCCGATCACCGTCGACAGCCTGTACGGGTCCACCAACCAGGCCTACGTCACCGGCACCGATTACAACGCCCTCGGCCAGCTCGACCAGGTCAAGCTCTACACCGGTACCGGAGCGGGTGGCCGGGTCTACACCAAGTACACCCGGGAACTGGAGACCGGGCGGCTCACCGGCATCCGCACCGACCGGGACTCGGTGGCCCCGTACATCCTGACCGACACCACCTACCGGTACGACGACGCTGGCAACATCACCAGGATCGCCGACGCCGCACCCGATCCGGCCGACGACGTCCAGTGTTTCGGGTACGACAACCTCGCCCGGCTGGCCCGGGCCTGCACCCCGGCCAGTGGGGACTGCGCGGCGGCCCCGTCGGCCTCGGTACTCGGCGGGCCGGCACCGTACTGGCACAGCTGGATCGTCGACCCCATCGGCAACCGCACCAGCGAGACCGTCCACACCACCGACGGTGAAACCACCACCGACTACCAGTACCCGGCATCGGGCAGCACCAGCGTCCGCCCGCACGCGGTCACCGGCACCACCGGCGCGCGGACCGGCTCCTACACCTACGACGCCACCGGCAACACCCTGACCCGGCCCACCGCGACCGCCGGCACCCAGATCCTCACGTGGGATGCGGAAGGCCACGTCGACACGGTCACCGACACCACCGGTACCACGACCTACCTCTACGACCCCAGCGGCAACCGGCTCGTCCAGCGTGACCCCACCGGGACCACGCTGTACCTGCCGGGCCAGGAGATCCGCTACACCAAGAGCACCGCCAAGACCGAGGGCACCCGCTACTACAGCCACGCCGGGGCCACCATCGGATCCCGTACCGCCGCCGCCCTGACCTGGTTGTCACCCGACCATCAAGGCACCGCGAGTGTCGCCGTCAACGCGACGACCCAACAGGCCACCACCCGGCGCCAGACGCCTTACGGCACACCCCGCGGCGGTACGGCCGGGGCGTGGCCCAACAACCGCGGTTACGTCGGCGGCGTCATCGACGACACCGGCCTGATCCACCTGGGAGCCCGCGAGTACGACCTGGTCAACGGACGCTTCATCTCCGTCGACTCGGTCCAGGACCTGGCCAGCCCACAGCAGTGGAACGGCTACTCCTACGCCAACAACAGCCCGATCACCCTGTCCGACCCGAGTGGTCTCGACCCGTGCATCGGCGGCGGGGGCGGTTGCCACTACGACGGCACTGACCCCGGCGGCAACGGTCACAACGGCGAGGAGACCGACGAGGGCGAGTACGTCGGCGGCGAGGACGGCGGAGGCACGACGACTGAGGAGGTCGCCCAGAAGACGTACGGCGTCGATCTCAAGTCGGTAAACCAGACGAACCTCAGCACCGTATATCACATCACCTGGTGCACCAAAAACCCGGCTGCCTGTGCCGGCCTCCAGAACAAGCGTGGCGCCGAAGCCCTTGAGATGATCAAGGAAACCAGCGGCTACAGCGATTTCGAGGACTGCGCCACAGGCGGCGGCGCGGAGCCTTGCGCCTGGGCCGCGAGCAACTTCATCCCCTTCGGATTCGGCAAGGCGTTGAAGGCTTTGAAAGCCGCCCGTGTCGCCGACGCGGCGGCGGACGCGGCTCGAACCGTCGAAGCGGCGGCAGAAGCGAAAAGAGCCTCACGAGCTGCCGCAGCACCCAAGTTCACCGCGCACACGAACGCTGCGGGCGGCGAGGTCTATCTGACTGACCAGCTAGTCGACCAGAGTGACTTCCGGAAGCTCGTTCACGACGCTCGCCGGGACGGCGATGAAGTCCACATCCTCTCCGGATCTCACGGCACACCGGAAGGGAAGCTCGTCTATGAACGCGACTTCTACGAGAAGGACGTGGAGGCGTTCGGATACTTCCAGAACGTCCACGTCTACGATGTGGCGACCATGAGTGATGCCGAGATCACGAAGGTGCTGAGATCCCCGGGGACCATCGTCGGTGGCATCTGCTTTAGCTCCAGGTGCCTGGCGGGCTTGAACTGAGGGTGGGAGTCAATATGAGCCAGAATCCGGAACCGCCGTTGCTGGAATACCAAGTAGTGATCTTCGCCGATGGTGACTTCGGTCCCCAGTTCACTGTCATGGCGTCTTCTCTGAAGGAGGCCAGAGCACTCGTCATCGAGCAGCACGGAGACGGCGAGATCTCGATCTGGAATGAGGAGGAGGCGCGCAGGATCCGGTAGCCGGTCTCCTGCGTACCTCCCTTGTCTTCCGGACACTCGGATGACACATAGCCCGATCGCCTCGGCGGTCGGGCTATGTGCTGCTCTCGTTCACCGCGGCCTGCCGGTGGCGTTGCAGCCGGAGGACGTGGGGCTTCCCCGCGGCTCGCGATGACGGACCGGCGGGCTGCAACCCGAGTGAGCAGGAGCATCTGTTCGCCCTCGGTGGTTACTCGGCGCCGTAGCGGATGCTGCGTGACGAGAAGGTCAGCCCGGTCATGCCGCGCATCGGATTCCCATCTCCCGCACCTGAACCGCGAGGACGTTGAGGCACACCATTCGGAACGCGTCCCGGGCCATGTCCGCCAGCGCCTGCAGAATCCGCGTGGCCTCAACGGCAGCGGCCCGGCCGTCACCCTCGGTGTCGTGGCCGACGACCAGCTCCACATTGCCTCGGTGTACACGTCGGCGAGTGCGGCCGCGCTCGCGGCGTCCACGATCAGTGCCTCGCACCGGGCGGCGGCTTCGTCGGCCAAGGGCGGCCCGGACCGGTTGTCGCCCAGTTCCCGGTGGCAGCGCGCGGCCGGGATCGGCGCCCCGGCAATCAGCGTGACCTGCTCGGGAAGCTCGCGCAGGCACCCGGCCGCGGCCAGGAACGCATCCCGTGCCCCAGCGACCTGACCGGACGAGGCTCGGCAGTTGCCGAGACCGAGATGGATCAGCCCGTATTCGACCGGCGGAACCTCCGGCAGCCCGTCGGCGCCGGCAAGGGCCTCCTCGTACACCTCCGCCGCCTCCGGAAACGGCCGAGAACGATCAAGCACGGCCCCTGCACCCGCAGCGCGCCCAGCAGCCCCCGCCCCGGCGTCGGTCTCGCGGCCGTCTCCACTGCTTTCCAGCTTTTCCGGTACGCGGACTCAGGGGCCCTGAGAATGCCCAGCACCAGCGCCTGCACGACCAGGTTCGCCGCCATCCGGATCCGTACCGCCGGAGTGGGGTCGTCCTCGGCCCACAGCCGTTCGGCCAGCCGGGACCGTTGCAGGGCGGGTCCGGGTCGGCCGAGTTTCTGCAGGCAGGCTGCGGACAGGAACGCGGCTTCGGGCCGTGTGGACGCGTCATTGCCCTCGATGACCTGGTCGAAGGCGGTCAGCGCCGGGTCGTACCGGCCCTAAGCCTGGGCGAAGTCACATTCCTTCGTCGCCGGGCAGTGCCCCGCCATGAGATACAACCATCAACTGATGATGGCGATTTTGTACGACCGGGTGCAGATCGCCCGCAACGTCAACGCCACGCCGATCTCCCTCGACGAGGCCGCGCGGGGATATCAGGAGTTCGATCAGGGCGCGGCCCGCAAGTACCTCCTGGACCCGCACGGGTCGGTCCGGAACTGACGGTCGGGGCCGTCGCCCACGGCTCGGGCGGCGGCCCCTCTCATCACTAGACGGTGATGGTCAGGTTCGCCACGTAACCCGCCGAGACCGACCCGGTCACGGTCGCCATCTGGGTGGCCGCCAGGTCGTCGCCGAACACCATGTCACCGGCCAGTGTGATCCGGCTCAGGTTCGTGACGCTCTGCGAATAGCCGGTGGCGCTGGCGTAGACCGTGCGGGACACCGCTTCCGGCAGCGCGATCTGCGACGTCTTCTTGATCAGGCCGGACGAGCTGGTGGCCGCGGCCAGCGACGAGTAGACCTCGAAGTGGATGTGCGGCCACCTGCCCGCGTAACAGCCGGGGAAGATGCTGGTGAACGTGACCGTGCCGGACGAGTTGGTGACCTGGATGCCGCGCAGGTAGTTCTGGTTCGTCACGCCCGACGAGTACAGCGAGTACAGCCCGGCCCGGTCGCAGTGCCAGGCGTAGACGGCCGCGCCCACCGTCGGGGTGCAGGCGGCGTTGTTGATGGTCAGGGAGAATTGCAGCGGTACGCCCGCGGCGGTGGTCGTCGACGTGCCGAACGACGACCGGATGTCACTGCGGACGATGCCGGAGAGCACCCGGACGTTGGGGCCGTTCGAGCCGTCGGCCGGGTACGGTCCGGCCGTCTCCGAGTCGACCTCGGCCGCGCAGGCCGCCAGTGCCGGTTCCGCGGTGCCGTTGAGCAGGGTGCCACCTGCCACCGCCAGGGCTCCGGCGCCGCCGACCGCGGACAGCATCCGCCGCCGGGTCATGACGGGCAGGTCGTACGCGAGACCTTTGTCGTGCACCTCGCGCACGAAGGCTTCGTTGTCCTCCATGGATTCCTCCTTCTGCCGTTGGGGGAAACCGCATCGAAACATCGAACTCTATGAATGACCTGTGGTTGATCATCTGCCGGTCATACCGGCTGGGTCATCCCTTCCCCTGCTGCCCATGGGTAAGCGGGGGAAGGGCTCGGCATGGAGGCCGACGGGGCTTCGAAGGCGCTCGCGGAGACACGGCCGATCGTCGTGGGTTCGGTGCCGCGGCATTGCGACGTTCCCGCGGACAGCACCATCGGCGGGCTGGTCAGATGCCGGCGATGAGCCGCAGATCCTCGGGGGAGAGCAGGACGAGGCTCTGCCGTCCGGTGCTGATGAGTTTGTCGTCCCGCCACTGTTCGAGGGCACGTCCGATGGTTCGTGGCGACGTCGAGATCAGTCCGGCCAGGTCGCTCTGCGAGAGGGGCAGTTCGAGACGGATGCCGTCGGCGGCGGTGGCGACTCCGTACTTCCGGCCCAGGTCCAGCAAGAGAGAGGCCAAGCGTTGAGGCGCGGACTCGGATCCCGCGGCGGCTCGGTGCCGGTCGGCCTCGCGAAGCCGGGCGGAGACCGTCCGGTGCAGCAGCGCGGCCACGTCAGCGTTACGGGACAGGAAGAGGCGCAGCGGAGGGCCGTGCAGGATCAGCGCTTCGACTCGCGTGATCGCCGAGAGGGTCGCCGATCGTGGCCGTCCGTCCATGCAGGCCTGCTCACCCACCACGTCCCCGGCGTCACGCAAGCCCAGCACGGTCTGATAGCCGCCGGCGGACTCCAGGGAGACCTTGACACAACCCTTGAGGATCACCACGGCGAAATCGGTCTCGTCGCCCTCGCGGACCAGAACGGCCTGCGGAGGGTAATCGCGAGGCGAGCCCATCGCGGACAGGGCAGCGCGGTGCGACGGGTCCAGGGCCTGCCAGAAAGGACGCCCCACATCATCTGCCCTGGTCATGTTTTCTGTCCTCACCGGGTGTCGAACAGAGGCGACTGCCGCGACCGTCCAGGGGAGCACCGAAAGGATGACGTCGCCGCCTGATGGACATTTGTCATTGACAGTGTTCTCAGGCTACCGGGACGCTCCATCAGATTCGATCGCAGATGGGGTGGGCACATGCCGGAGGCTCGGGAGTATCTGAAGGCGATCGCCGTCGGTGGAGAACGGTCGAACTCGCTGGAGACCGCTGCGTCCGGCGGCGGGAGCACCGATCCGGCGATCCGGACCGGACTGACGGAACGACTCGACGCGGAGATCGGCTACATCGCACGGGTGACCGGTATGACCGCGGACCCCGGCCGGCGGCTGGAGATCCTGCGACTGGCGGACAGCGCTCTGGCGAAACTGCTCGGTGAGGGAGAGGCCGCCCGGCTGACTCCAGCGGACATCAGCGGGCTGGAAGCGGTGGTGGCCACCGACGGATCCCGTCCGGTGCTGTTCGTCAAGGAAGACCTTCCCGTCCTGGACCATCCGGCCATCGGTGGCTACCGCGAGATGCTGTCCCGGATGCAGGAGGACGTCCGGGTGGTGTGCCGGTCAGTCGGCCGGGTCGACGATCCCGACCCGGCCGTCGAAGTCGGGTACCACGGCACGGCATGGGCGATCGACGAAGGCGTCGTCGTCACGAACTATCACGTGCTCCAGGCGATCGCGCCGCAGGCAACGCGGATCGGCGGCCGGTTCGAGGGCCGGCTCAAGCCCGGCGTCGCCGTCAACTTCGGGCACGAGGCCGGCGGCCAGCGCCCGGACCGGCGGTTCCCGATTCGGCGGGTGCTCCGCGTCGGCTCCCCGGCGGCATCTGCGCCGACTGGGCCTGGACTCGACTTCCATGCTCTGGACCTGGCGGTGCTGGAGCTGGAACCGGTGGCGGGGCGGCCCTTCCCCGATCCGGTGACGGTCGCCCGCGGCGACGACCCGATGACCATGGGCGGGCTGGCGACCAAGGGCCGCACCGTCTACGTGACCGGCTACCCGGGCGATCCGACGTCCACCACGCCGAACCTGATGGCGACGCTGTTCAACGGGGTTCTGAGCTGCAAGCGGCTGTCGCCGGGAGTCATCACCGACGCCCCGGGCGAACTGAGTGACGACCCCCGCGGCTGGGTCATGACACACGACGCGAGCACGCTGGGCGGAAGCTCCGGCTCGCTGGTGGCCGACCTGACGGTCTTCGGGCGTACCGGACTCGGCCTGCACTTCGCCGGTCAGCACGCCCGGCGCAACTGGGCACACGCCCTGGAACGGATCACCCGGGAACTGCACGGGGCGATACCGGTGGGTTCCCGGTGACGGCCGACGTCAGGGCGCTGGCCGCAGCGGTCGTCCCCGACTGGCCACTGATCGACCGGATCTGGGGCGAGGTGGCCCGCGCCAACGGCGCCCACCTGCAACGCCAGACCGGCAGCCCGCGTCGGTCGTTCCTGGAGGAGGCGTTCGCCGTGGCGGCGCTGCGCGACTTCCTGGAGACCTTCGTCGACGAGCTTCTCCGGTACGGGCTGATCCGTCCCGCGACTCGTCTTCGGGATCTCGTCACAGCCATGGGCGGAAACGGCGACCTGGCGTTCGAGTTCCAGGCGTTCATCGACAGCACCCAGTTCATGGGCGACGGGCTGGTCCTGTTCCAGGGCGGGCTGGACGCCTGTCGATACATCTGCCGGGTGGACGTGGACGGCGAACACGCGGGTACCGGTGTGTACCTGGGCGACGGCCTGGTCGCGACGGCGGCCCACGTCCTGGGGGACCTGGTCACCGACACCACCGGGGGCCTCGCCGCCGGGACCGGGAGTCTGGCGAGGCTCAGCCTGACCTTCGGGTACGCGATGAAGCCGGCCGGAGGCGGCCGCCGGATCCTCCGCCGGGGCACCGTCGCCCCGCTGCACCGCGACTGGCTGTACTGGGGCAGCCGGACCGAACCCGACCCGGTCGACGAGAACGACGTCACCGGGGTCTCGCCGCAGGACGGTCCCTGGGATCTCGCACTGATCAGGCTCGCCGCACCGCTCCTGCTCCCGTCGGCGCCGGAACTGCGCCCGGATCCGCCACGTGTGCCTGCCGCCGTCTTCGTGTTCCAGCATCCGCACGGCGCGTCCGCCGGTGGACAGTCCCTGTTCGTCGCCCACGGCCGGCTCGAACGGCACCTGGGCGAACCGGCCGTCCGCTTCCTGCACAGCGCGAACACCCAGCGGGGTTCGTCGGGCGCGCCGTTGTTCGACCAGGACTGGCGGATGGTCGGCATCCATCAGGGCGGGCCGGTCCCCGGCGGCGTGGCCTCCGCGGCCACCCCGGTTCGTAACCGGGCCGTGCCGGTGCGGTTCTTCGCCGGGCCCGCCGCCCGCCTGGGACTGACCGAGGCGGACACACCCCTGATCACGGAGTTGAGGCAGGCCCCGGGCGGTGGGCCCGGGCCGTACCCGGTGATCGGGCGGGTGCGAACCCAGCAGCGTCTGTGGCGTGGCCTGGCCCGGCACGCCCCGGCCCCGGACCGGCTCCTGGTGATCCGGGGCGCCCCGGGCACCGGCCGGAGATTCAGCAGCCGGCTCGTCCGGGAGTATGTCGAACGGGCCGGGGACCCGGTGATCACATTCGACCTGTCCGGCGCCCTCGACTGCTCGGCCGAGCAGCTGGCGGACCGGATCACCCGTGCGATACCCGCCGATCCCACAGTGATCCGGGGTGATGGCATGACCACCGGTGCCCGGGAGATCCGGAACGGGATCCTCCCGGCGCTCAGCGGCCTCTGGCACTCCGACGCGGCCGACCACCCGGTTTGGCTCCTCCTCGGCGGCGCCGAGTCGGAAGCCTTCCGCATCACACCGCCGATCCGCGACGTCGTCTCGGGGATCATCGGCGCACTCGGGGATCTGCCGGCGCTGCGGCTGGTCCTGCTCGGCTGGGAGGAACCCGTGCCGCCCGGCTTCGGCGCCTCGATCGACGAACTGACCGAGCCTACGGCCGACGAGATCAGCGGGTACCTGCTGCCACCGGGTGAGGAGCCCGGCCCGAGACTGCGCCGGGCCGCGGCCGCCGCGATGGCGCAGGCCGCGGCCGACGGCTGGACCGGCTACGGCCTCGCCGCGACAGCGGTGGAGATCCTGCGGGCGGCGCCCGCCACCGCGCGGACTCTCCGGAAGATCTGGGCGCGGCGCTCCGAAGCCGAGCGTGAGCTGTTCCAGGCCAGGCCGTGGTTCACCACCCGAGTCACCGTGCCCGACGCCGCCGCGCGGAAGGTCCTGCAGCGGGCCGCGTTGTCCGGCGCGGTCAGCCCCGAGGACCTGATCCGGGACATGCCGGCCGACGAGGGCGAGCGGGCGCTGGACGTGCTGCAGACCGACTTCGACCGGGTCCGCGCCGCCGAGCGCTGGGCTTGGACACTGCGGTCCGGCAGCCGCCACGACGTTCTCCGCACGATGAGTGGGGACACGCTGCGCCTCCGGCTCAAAGACGTCGCGGAGATCCCGACCGACACACCCGGTGAACGTCTGCGGGAGCTCTGCGCCGGTACTGGCGGACCCGAACCGGACGTGCAGGCCCTCACCTGGGCGGCGCCGCTGCGCGGGCGGCTCAGCGACCTGGCCGAGGCGCACCGGCTCGCCGCCGTCCGACGTCTGCTCGACGACCATCGACTGCTGGTCCACGAGGGGGTGTTCGGCCGGACGGCGGTGCTGGACCGGCTCCGGGACTTCGCTGGTGAACCGGTCGACTCGGCACGCCCTGTCCCGGTGTTGGCCGTCACGGGGATCGGGGGTTCCGGCAAGTCCACGGTGCTGGCCGAGTTCGCCCGGCCATATCTGGAGGGCCTGATGACGCCGCCGCCCGGCGGACCGCTGCCGGTGGTGATCGACTTCGACCGGCTGCGATTCCGCCCGGGCCGGGAACTCGAGATGTCCTTCGAGGTCACCCGCCAACTCGGAACGGCTCACCCGGAGGCCGGCGCGGACTTCGCCGCGCTGCGGCACCAGGCTCTGGAGGGCCAGCACCGGACCGACAGCGACCGATACGGCGCCGCTCACGCCGTAGACCAGGACCGGCGGGCGGCTTTCCGGTTCGACCACGACGCGGCGGTGATCGTCCGTCTGCACCGGCTCGGCACCCGGCCGGTGCTGGTGCTGCTCGACACGTTCGAGGAATGGCAGCGGGAAAGACCGCGTCGCGACGAGGACCGCGGACCCGGCAACGACTCCGAGCGTGACCTCCTGGCCTGGCTCACCCGGCTCCGGCAGGACATGGGCCTGGCCGGCCTCAAAGTGGTCGTTGCGGGCCGTGCGGCGCCTGGCGGGACCCGCGCGGAGGTGGTTCACCTCGGTGACCTGGATGTCGCGGCCCGGCGGGAACTGCTGACGGCCCACGGCATGGACTCCGGTCAGGCGACCCGGATCGCGGCCCGATTCGGCAACCCGCTCACGCTCCGGATCGCCGCCCGGATCCTGCCGTCACTCGGACCCACCGAGGAAGCCGCCCTGTTCAGCGAGGACATCTCGGTACCGTCGCTCGACGAGGCGATCCGCTGGGCCGTCCTGTACCAGCGGCATCTCGGGCACGTCGCCGATCCTCGCGCCCGAGCCGTCACCCACCCGGGGCTCATCCTGCGGCGGTTGTCGGCCGCGGTCGTTCAGCAGGTCGTCGCGCCGGCGTGCCGGTTGGGCGAGCTGGACGACGCCTCGGCTCTCGACCTGATGCGGCGGCTGGAGGACGAGGTCTGGCTCGTCCGGCGAGCCCACGACGGCCTGCGCCACCACACCGAGGTACGTCGCGCGGTGTTGCGCCTGATGATCGACGATCCGGCCGAGCGCGACGCCGTGGCCCGAATCAATCAGGCCGCCATCGAATGGTACGGATCGGATCGTCACGACCTGACCCCGCAAGCGGCGGCCCGGGAAGTCCTCTACCACCGGCTGCTGCTCGACCCACCCGACTTCGTCGTCACCGAACTCGGCTCGACCCCGGCCCAGCGCGGTGAACTGGACGCGCTGGGCGACTGGGCCGGCGACTTCACCCCACGGATCGCCGGCCAGATCCGGGCGCTGCGCGGTGACCCCGACCTCACGGCCGCCGAGATCACGGCGCTGCCGCAGCGTGCCTGGGAGACCTGGGCGCAGCGACACGGCCGGGAACTCGTCGACTCCGGGCGGGCGCGGCCGGCGTTGCGGCTGTTCGAAGAGCGGGCCCTGCGCACCGAGCCGGAATGGCTGGCGCAGGCGTTCTGTGAGAGCGCGCGGTGGCAGGACCACTCCGCCGTGCTGCGCGGTTACGAGTCGTCGCCCGGAAAACGGCGATGGGCGGGCCGGTACGCGGTGGTCAACGCCGTCATCACCGGCGGCGACGCGGCCGTGGCGTGCCTGCGGTGGCTGTCGCGGCACATCGCGACCCTGGACGTCATCGCGGGATCGCAGGACGAGATCGTCGAGCGGCTCTTCTACAGCCGGTTGCTGGCCGAGCGTGCCGGGCAACCGTGGCCGCATCGCTCCCTCGCGGAACGCCTGCTGGTCTCGCGGCCGGACGCTGCACCGGCGACGGCCGACCAGTTTCCGGTGGACCAGCTACGCCGCGCGCTGACGTGGGCGGCGGCCGGTGCTCCCGGCGCCGGGCGGACGCTGCGTCAGGTGACCGGCCTGTACCGCCCGGAACCTCAGTGGCTCGACGACATGTCCGCGCTGGCGGGCGTGCGGCGGGACCGCGGGACCGGCCCGGAGGTTCTGCGCAGTGACGAGATCCTGGGTGATCAGGCGCGGCGATTCGCCACGGGACTGGGAGACGCCGTGCCTCTGATCGCTGCCACGGTGTACCGTCCGCACGTGCTGCGCCTGCTGCGCGGTGACAATCCCGAGCTGTTGCCGGCCGTACGCCTCGCGCTGTCCTCTCGTCCCGGTGGCCCGGACCTGGCGAACCTGGCGACGATCGCCGGCTCGGTGCTGCCGTGGACGCCCGCCGATCTCGAACCCGGTCGCATGCCGGTGGTGGGTGCTCCGGAGACGGACGCCGTTCTGGCCAGGCTCGTGGACTACGTCGACTGCTCGGGCCGGACCGGCAGATTCCTGGCGGCGGTCTTCCGGCACGACAACGGGTCGCCGCTGATCGAGACGGTCCACCGGGCGTTCGTGATCTGGGACGACGTCCACCGCCGGATGCTCGACGGCCTGGCCTGGAAGAGCTGACCGGGACCCGGCCGGATCACTGCCGGTCCAGACGCCGGATCAGCTCCCGGGCCTGCGCCGCGGTGAACGGCACCCGCCGCCGGTCGCCGTTCGCCGCGGCTGCCGAGGCGACGGTGGGAGGCGGAACCACCGGTGGAGCAGCGGGAGGCAGAGCCACCTGGGGAGCAACTGGCGGCATCGGGGCGCCGAAGACCCGGACCCAGACCCGATCGGCGCCGCTCGCCTCCCCGGACGGTGCGTAGAACGCCGTACCGGTGCCTCGATGCCTCTGCCGGAGCACGTCGCGCATGAACCCCTCCGAGGTCACGACGACCAGTCCGGCGGACGGAACCGCCGCGGCGGCCGCAGACACGTCGGCTCGCCCCAGCATCGCGGTGCACGCCCGGACCGCGGTACCGTCCGGTCGTCCAGCCGTGACCGTGACGAATCCGTGGTCGAGCGCGGCGGTCAGCGTCATCACGTGGCTCCCGGCGTACCGGGCGGCGTGTTCGTCGAGTTGCTCGTGCAGGCAGCGCAGCACCGTCGACGCGATCGGCACCGGCGAGTCCGCGATCGACAGGAGCACACCCTCCGAGGTGGGGAACCATTCGCAGCGATCCGGCGCGACGGCAGCCTCGTTCAGCGATTCTGCGAGCATGTCGTGGAGCCGCGCGAGTAGTTCGGGACGGACGGTTCCGGCGCGCTCGCCGAGCCCGGCGATCTCCAGCGACAGCACCACCCGGTCGTGGGGCACGGGTCTCATGACGCCGCCCGGTCCCGCAACGCGGCGCCGAGGCGGGTCACCCGGTGGTTCACCTCACGTGCGGTGTGCCGACCGGGCCCGGCCCACGTGATGAACTCTGCCACCGCGCCGGCCTCCAGGTCGACGCCCAGGTCCTCGGCCACTTCCCGCAGATGCGCGGCGACGTCGTCCGGGCCGATGGCCGCGGTACGGGCCCGGGCCACCGCCCAGCCGTCCCTCGCGATCCCCGCGATGCCGAGCAGGACGACCGTCAGGTTCCGCACCTGCCGCCGGTCGGCGAGGTCACCGAGACAGCGGATCAACGCGACAGCGTCGTCGTCCAGTTCGGCGTCCGCGGATCCATCCAGCACGAGCATCGTCGCCGTCGTCTGGACGCCGAGCCGCCCGCCCAGCCAGCCGCTCAGGAGGCGTACCGGATCGCTCGATGTCTGCGGGGTGAGGTCCGGCGCGGGCAGACCGAGGCCGAGCCGGATGCGCTCGGTCAGGCCAGCCGCGCCGAGCCGGTTCCGGCCGTCGCCGGCGAGATCGACCAGCAACGGCCGGATGCCACCGTCGGCCGCCGCGACGTGACTGACGAAGTACCAGAAATGGCTGCGGCCCGATCCCCGTTCGCCGTCGACCGACATCACCCGCTCCGGCGCCGGGGACAGCAGCGTCCGCAACGCCGACCGCAGATCCCGCTGGCCCAGGTACGGCACCCCGTTGAGCGACGTCGCGGCCCACGGATCGGCGGCCGCCGGCGGCCCCGCCGTGGTGTGAACGGTGAGCATTCGCTGGGCCAGCCCGGCCAGACCCGGGTACGGCTCGTGACTCGCCCAGTCGAGCAGCTGGGCGAACCATCCGCGCCGCCGCGCGTCGGCGATGACCTTGCCGACGATGGTCGGCAGGTCGTGGTCGGTCGAGATCGCCTCCAGGTTCCGATCCAGGTGGCCGAGTTCAACCTCGAGCCGCGCCCGGCTGTAATTGGCGACGATCTCGTCGCGCAGCCGCCGGACGGTGTCCGTCTCAGTCAACGCACACACCGGCACGGGCCAGCCGGAGGGCGATCGGCCCGATCGGAACAGCCTGGTTGAAGCCGGGTGCCGCCCCGCCGAAGGCCGCCGGATCACCGCTGTGATGGACCGCGACCAGGTTGAGATCCCGGTCGAAGCACGGCGACCCGGAGGAACCCGGCTCGGTGTCCACGGTGTGCCGGATCCTGGTCCCGCCGCCGTTCACACCGAGCACCCGGTCGAACGCGAGCTTGAGTGGCCCTCCGTGAGGATGCTGCAGGACGAACAGCGGATCGCCGGCCTCGGGCGGACTCCCTGCAGCGGGCAGCGGCAGCCATCCCCGGTCCGGGGCGTCGGGCAGCTCACGGATGCCGTCGACCGGCTCCTCGCCGGGCCGCCCGTCGAGCCGGATCGCGACGAAGTCGAGCTCGTCGCCGGTGGGTTCCGGGGTGTCCACGGCGCCTCGGCGCTCCCCGGCGCTGGGCGGGGAGGCGTCCACGAGCCAGTCGGTGGCCAACGGGTAGGTGACACCGGGGGAGATCGGCGAGTCGGTGGCCGACGTCCGTACGTCGAAACGCAGTCGCACCATGGTGGCCGGCGCCGCCCCGCTGACGAAACGTTCGAGCACGTGGTGGCAGGTCACCGCGACGTCCGGCCCGGCGAGGAACGCGGTGCCGAGCCGGGCGCCGTCGGTCAGTTCCACCCGGGCGACCCGTCGTTGCAGCGCCCCCAGCCTCAGGTGCCAGTCCCGGGCGTCGAGCAGTCGCCTGCGGTCTCCGCTGAGCAGCAGCTCCAGGGCGGGCCTGGCGGCCGGGCGCACCGGGGCCGCGAGCAACCGGTCCGCGAGCTCGCTCAGCCCTCGGTGTGCCGGCCGGTACGCGCCCGCCACCGCCACCAGTTCCGGGATCCGGTCGCGCCGGTTGAGTTCCCGGGTCACCGCGAATACCACCTCGGTGAGATCGTCACCGATCGACAGGTGTTCGCGGTGCATGTCGAGACCGTGCAGGAGCAGCCGGTCGAGTGCCTTGAGCCCGAACGCGTCGAGCAGCGCCTCGTCGACGGCCTTGAGCTGGCGTCCGGCAAGGGGCATCAGGGCCGCCCGGGGATGGGACGCAGCTGGATCGTCTCCCGTTCACCGCGCGTGTCCAGGTCCGCCATCGGCAGGACCGGGACGGGGGCACGTGGCACAGGCGGGGTCAGCGGGATGCTGCCCCGGCCGCTCAGCGCCCGCGCCCACTCGTCGGTGCCTGGGCGACTGCCCCGGGCCCCGGCCGCCCGCTCGAACGTCTTGTGGACCAGGTCGCTCACCGCGTCGTCGAGACCGGGCAGCAGCGCCGGGATCTCTCCGGGGCGCACATACGCGTTCTTCGACAGCACCCGGCCCACGAACAGCGCCAGCTTGTACCGGTCCGAGTCGAGATCGGACGTACCGCCCGGCCCGTGCGGATCGTTCCAGTCCGGGGTGCTCGCCTGCGGAAGCACCGACGCCGACGTCTCGAAACGGGCCGAGTCGCAGTCGATGATGAACAACTCCGGCGGGTCGCCGGGACTCCACAGGATGTTGCGCATCGAGATGTCACCGAGCACGATCCGGTGGCTGTGCAGGATGCTCAGCAGGGTGACGAACCGCCGGCACAGTTCCAGCCGGTCGCCGGCGTCCAGCGGTTCGATGTCGCCCCACAGCGGCTTCGGGTCGAACAGCAGGTACTGCAGTTCCCGCAACTGGCTCTTCGCGTTCGCGGTGGTGGCGATGAACGGGGCGGGCACCCGCCGCATCAGGAATCCAATGACATTGCCGTGATCGGTGACGACCGCGGAGGGCCAGGCGGCACTCTCCCCGAGCACGCGCTGCCCGGCCGGGGTGAGCGAGGCGGGGAACGCCACCAGCCCCGCCAGGGCGGAACCGTTCACGCTGGCCACGAAGTAGCGCTTGAACACCTCCTCCGGCCGATCGGTCAGGGACCAGACCTCGCCCTGGCCGCCCTTGTCGATCGCCGGGCCGAGACGCAGCGCGGCGAGATCGATGCGGGTGGTGCCGCCGGGCACGACGACCCGTTGCTGGGACATGTCATCTCACCCAGACACAGACGGCGGTACGGTCGTCGCCGAACGACTGGGCGCGGAAACTGAGCTGCCAGTAGAACTCCGCCATGTTCGGCGGGCTGCCCTGCCACCAGGCGAGGATCTTGTCGCTGACGCCGGTGTTCTTCATCGGGTTGCCGAGGCCATCGGTGCAGAGCACGACGACGTCGCCGGCGGCGAGTTCGGCGACGCTCGCGGTCACCTCGCCCACACTCGCGGGCAGAGCGGCGGTGGCGCCCCCGGCGAGTTCCACCGGATCCTCCGCACCGAACGGCTCCTCGATCATCCCGTCCCGCAGCACGAAGGCCGGGCTGTCCCCGACGGCGAACAGCACGGCCTGGCGCCGCCCACCGGTCACCGGCCCGAACAGCGCCGCCACCAGAGTGGTGGACAGCGCCGACGGCTGTTCGCGGTATTCGTCCGCCTTCTTGCCGAGCAACTTCGAAACCTCGGTGATGAGACTCGCCAGACGGGTCCGGAGCATCCCCTCCTGTTCCGGATCGAGGAGGTCGGCGGCGTACGGTGCGATCACCGGCCCGAGGAGACGGCACAGCGCCGCTGAGCCGATGTGCGACAGCGGTTTGCTGCCCACACCGTCCGCGACACAGCACAGCAGGGCCTCCCCGCCGGGCGTGGACAGCTTGTGCACGGCGAAGCTGTCCTGGCGGGGTTCGCCGTACCACCTGTGGTCGTCGCCGCGCAGCGACGCCGCCCGGACCACCAGATCCGCGACCTCGTGACCGTCGATCATGGAGTCTGGCGGCGACTCCGGAGCGGTGGGGAAGCTCCGGGGTGTGGAGCCGAGGCGGGGATTGCCGACCAGGACGAGCGGTTCACCCGGCCAGTCGTCGGTGGTCAGGGAGGTGTCGTCCTGCTGGGCGGTGGGTGGCGCCTCGGTCATCGGGTTCCTTCTTCTGAATAGACGCAGGAAGGCGCGGATCACACCGGGTCCGCGGTGATGGTCGTGAAACCGGGCACATGATCGGGCATCACCAGCGAGGCGCCCTCGGACTGGTTCGACGCGGACTGGGTCCCGGAGTTGACGATCGAACGGATCAGTGACTTCGCGAACTCCTGCAAGGCCGCGGCCGGGCCGAGAGTGCCGTCGGCCATGAACGCCTTGGTGTTCGCGACCTGCTGAATCGTCTGCTGGTCGGCCTGGCCGAAACCGAAGGCCAGGATGTTCGGGTGCGGGCGCCAAGCCTGATCGTTCAGCGCCTGGTAGGTCTCCTGCCACTGGTTGCTGTTGGGATGGCCGTCGGAGAGGAAGAACACCGCCGGCCGGTAGACCTGGTGGCCCTGCGCCTTCAGGGCGTTGACGTCGTCGTTGATGGTCTGCCGGAGCAACTCGAACGCCTTCCGGTAGTCGGTGCCACCGGACGCCTTGAGCGCCGGCATCGACGTCACCGTGCTCATGTCCGACAGCGGCAGCAGGATCTCCGCCTTGTTGGAGAAACCGATCAGGCAGAACCGGGTCTTGTCGGAGACGACCGGGTTGCCGCCGATCTCGTAATGCAGCTCGGGAAGCGCCTTGTTGATGGCGTCGATGGGCTCACCGGACATCGACCCGGACTCGTCACAGACCAGGTAGAACGGGAGGATTTGCTGGCTCATGGGAATCTCCTCGGATGGGTGCTCACGCCGTTGCCGGCGTGTGCGGGTGGCTATTCGATGCGGGCGCCCCGGGGATCGCTGACCGGTAGTTCGTCCTCGGCGTCGGCACGTCCGCCGGTGGGGCGTGCGGGCGGTGTCCGCGGCGGCGGTGCCGGGGCGGGGGCGGCCGGCCCGGGAGACGGGGCTACCGGAGGCGGCGGTGCCGGTACCACCGCGGGTGCGGGCGCGGGTGACGGAACAGGTGCGGGTGACGGAACAGGCGCCGGAGGCGGCGGGCTGGGGTACGGATGGGTCGTGACCGGCGTCGGCCGGCGCCCGCTGGTGCTCCACTCGTACAGGACACCCTTGTGCATCCGTTCGGCCTCGGGTTTGAACCGCAGGACGGCGCCGCCGATCACCAGCCGTAGCTGCTTTTCGCCGTCGTCACGCACCATCCGCACCCGGATCTGCTGGT